>CAYWSR010000136.1:0-12812 GCA_964460385.1 uncultured Occallatibacter sp.
TCTAAGAATCTTCCTTCCGTTTTGCGCATAATTACGTCCCCCCGGCGCACAATCTTTCCATGAACGCCAAAACACCACCTCGTCCCGGCCCTGTGGTCTCTCGTCCCCAGACCCCAGACCCTAGACCCCAGACCCTAGACCCTAGTCCCCAGACCCTGGTCCCTTGGTCCCTGTCCTTCCGACCCCAGACCCCCCAAAACCAGCCCTCACTGCCGAAAACCCAAATGCTAATGCCACTAACGAATCTGCCTCTAACTCCACTGTTTTCAGCCGCGTAGACACATAATCCCTAGCCCCTCCCCCTCCTGTGGAAAACAGGGTGTAGAAATTACAAACAACTGAATTTACACAATTTACAGTCGCACAATTCGCGAAAAGGAGTCAAAAAACAGCCCGAAAGCAGCCCAATATCAGTCGTTTTTCACCGGTTTTCGACCGTTTTCGGCCAAAAACAGCCGCTTTTCACTCATTCACTTTTTCACTGTTTCCCTGCTCTTCTGTTCCCTGTTCCCTTCTCCCTTTTCCCCGCTCTTCCGGCCCCAAACCCGAGACCCTATACCCGAGACCCTCGTGGTCGCCCCGCAGGGGATCCATCTCGTAGAATCCTTGCGAAGGTAAGAGTGACAACAATGAAGCGATTTGGTCTGGTGATCTTGGCCGCGACTGCGGCTCTGGCGGGTCCTCTGGCCGCATGGGCGCAGGATTCGACTCCGTGGGACTACGAAGGCAAACACGGTTCGCTTGTCTGGGGCAAGCTCGACCCCGGCTACTCCGCCTGCTCGAAGGGGCATGAGCAGTCGCCGGTCGACATCCGCGGCGCGCACCTTGACAAGGCTCTCCAGCCGCTCGAGTTTCACTACATTTCCGGTACGGTCACGCTCTTGAACACCGGCCACACCATCCGCGTCCTTCCTGCCAAAGGCAGCTACATGGTGGCCAACGGCGTGCGTTACGATCTGGTGGAGTTTGAGTTCCATCACCCCAGCGAAGCCGCGGTGAAGGGCAAGCTGACAGACATGGACGTGGACCTGGTGCACAAGAGCGCGGACGGTAAGGTTGCCATCCTCAGCGTGCAACTGCTTGAAGATCGCGGCTCGGCCAACGCCGTGATGGCCACGCTGTGGCCCCATCTGCCGCTTACCCCCGGCGCCACCGCAAAGGTGACCGAGTTTGTGAATCCAGCCGGATTCGTTCCCGCTGATCCGGGCTACTGGACCTACATGGGCTCGTTGACCGCCCCCCCCTGCACGGAAGGCGTGCGCTGGTTTGTCTTCGAGCAGCCCCTCGCGGTCAGCCGCGAACAACTGCGGAGATTCGCCGCGCTCTACAAGGTGAACTCGCGCCCGCTGCAGGATATCGGCAAGCGCAAGATCGAGGCCGACGAATAGGCGGCGGCGCAAGGGCGTCTGGTTCTTCCAGGGAAAAGCTCTACGCCTTCACCGGCGCCACGATCGGCGTGAGCGTCAGCTCGATGCCCTCGCCGCCGGGCAGCACTGTGACTCGGACTCCGGTGAGGTCCGGAACCATGTAATTGGCCGCCTCCAGCGACTCAATGGAGTGCGAGAAGGTGGTCGCCACCACCGTGCAGCCGGCGGCGCGGCCGGCCTTGACGCCCGATGCGGCATCTTCAATCACCACGCAATCGCCAGGCGGAAGGCCGAGCAGCGCGGCTCCCGCAAGATAAGGCGCGGGATCGGGCTTGCCCTTCGCAACATCGTCGGCGGTGACGATCGGGCCGGACACAGGGATGCCGGCCGCGGCCAGCCGAACGCGCGCCAGCGCACCGGTTGCACTCGTCACCACGGTCCAGCAACCTGCCGGCAGTGCCGCAAGCAAATCCAGCACGCCGGGCAGCGCCCTCACCCCTTCCGTGTCGTCGATTTCCAGTTTTTCAATGATCCGGTTCTCGGCCTCTGCGTCGAGGTCGGGACGAAGGCGCGCTACGGTTTCAATACTGCGCCGGCCATGAACGATCTTGAGCGCGCTGGCAGGCTCGATGCCACGCATCTCGGCCCACTGCGTCCAGCTGCGCTCCACCGAGCCGAGCGAAGAGATGAGCACTCCGTCCATGTCGAAGAGAATGCCCTTGCAGCGAATCAGGACAGGGGAAGAAGGAGGGGATGAAGCCATGGCACTATTCTATCGGGAGGCTGCTCACCGCCTGGCCTGCGTCTCCTTGGGCCCGGCGAGCGTTAGCGTGGCCGGATCGCCGAAAGCGAGCGCTCCCGTGACAGCCCCCTTGATCGCGGCCTTGCGCGACCCCACCTTGACGGCATTGTCTTTCAGCGTGATCGCCCCGTTCGCGATCTCCGCATCGGCCGTCCAGCGATCGAAGTGAGCGAGCACGGCGGGAACTGCACCGGCTTCGTCTTCGGCGGCCACGCTTCCGCGCTTCCAGTCAAGGTGCAGAGTCCCGCGCGCGGATGCCGCAAGGTCTTCGCGAGTGAATCCGGAAAGCTCAACCTTGCCGTCGGCGTTCAGCTCGCCGCCTCTCCATTGCGCACCGGCCAGTTCGCCGACTGCGACGGGGTTGAGTTTCTCGAAGGTAGCCTCGATCGCATAGGCTGGCTTGTCGCGGTCTGGGCCTGCCGCATGGATTGCGCCGGTGCCGTGAACACGTCCGCCGAGTAGACTTGCGTCGAAGCTGGTAATCTCGGCCCCCGCATCGGTCAGGTGCAGCGCAGCCGTGGCATCGTGCAGTGTCAGGGGGCCAAGTAGGAGCGTTTCCGCCTTGGCTGTGCCCTCCGCACCCGGCCACGCCGAGTCCGTGGATGACTTCTTGCTGCTCAAACGCGCGATGAGATCGGAAAGCATCGTTCCCTGTTCATGCGCGCCAAGAATCGCCGCCTCCAGCGCCCCGGCATCGAGGGATCCGAAATCCACCGCGAATTGCGGGGTGCACGGGCCAATGCAGTTCGCGGGCAAGGTCAGCGTCGCCGTTCCTTTCACGGGCCCGTAGGTGAACGCAACCGGGTCCCAGCGGCTCTCGACCCCGCCAACGTGCAGCGTGGCCTCGGTGATCATCACGGCATTCGCCAGGTAGTCGGCCTTCCAGTTGGCATTGCGCACTGTAATGGTGCCGGCCAGCTTGTCTGCGGGCGAAGCGCTTTGCGGGGCCGCGGACAACGGGCTCGGCCCAGCCGGAGGCAACGGGTTCGGCTGGACCCCGGCCGCTGCGCCGGCTGGAATCTGCGGCAATATCTCGCCGGCCAGAAAGCTCTCGGGCACGATCCATGGGCCTTCCGCGTTCAAGTCGACCGCAATCGGCTCGCCGGCGAGCGAGTCAAGCAGCGGCGCCTGCGATACTCCAGCGACCTTGGCAAGTTCGCGAGCCCGGGCGATGCTTGCGAGCCCACGGAGCATGATCTGGTAGCCCGAAAGGCCAAGCCGTGCCGCAACTGCCATGGGGGTAGCCCCGCCCAAGGGGACGCCCACGTTGGCCACAAGAGCGGCGTGCTGGCCCGCCGCGGGAGCTGCAGGCTCGAAGACGAACTTCGGCGCCTGGATGGGTGTGCTGATTCCATCGCCGCTCAACTGCAGCCCTTCCACAATCAGGCTGCCCGTCAGCGGCCCCTGTGCCGCTCGCGGCTTGGCTGCTCTGCGTGTGCCAGTTCGATGTCCGGCCTTCGGCGCCGCGTTTGGGTCCTCGGCTGCGAAGGCCGCGTCGGGGTTGTAGGCAAGCCTGCCTGCAATTGTGCCTTTTGCCTCGAGCCCCGGGCCGATGCCGCTGCGCACGGTCCGCATTGCATCCAGTGCTGCGCCGGCGGAGATTCTGTCCAGTTCCAGAGTCAGGTGCGGGCCCCTCCCTTCGCGCGGCAGATCTCCGGTGAGGCGAACATGGCCGTCGCCGAGCGGGGAGTCGCACACAAGGTTGTCAACGGATTGCCAACTGAAGTGAAAGAGCAGACTGCAGCGCGCGTCAAAGTCGAGCGCATCGGCGGGCGCAAACTCGGCGCGATGCACGTTATCCGCGCGGAGTCGGGTCTTGATCTGTGCCGCATCCAGCGTGCCGTCCAGATTGACTTCTCCAGTGAGGTTGCCGCGCCAACCTGCGTCTGAACCGAGCGCGAGGCGCGTCAACTGGCCGACCTGCGCGTCGCGCCACTCAAGATCGACATGAAGCGGCATCTGGCGCAGCTCCGGCGCACGGCGCAGACTCGCCTCCAGGCGCACCACGCCGGTATCGCCGCTGCCCGACAGTTCCAGGCTTTGGTCCGTCCGCGAGGGCTCGCCCTTCAGGCGAATACGCCAGTCACCGGGATTCTCCTGCCAGAAAGAGAGGTCCGTGTTCACCAGCGAGAACGGCAGCTTCTCTGTCCCGCGCATGATGTTGATGCGCGAGTTGGTGGCTTCGAGATAGGGCAAAGGGACGGGGTGGCTCTGCGCGACGCCCGCGGCTGGTTGCGATTTTTGAGCGGCCGTGCGAAAGAGCGGATCGAGATTCCACAGGCCATCGGGCGTGCGGACAATGTTGAGGCTGGCCTCGTCGACGCTGATGCGGCCAATCTCCAGCCGGCCGCGCCAAAGCGATCCCAGCCGGATGGAGGCGACGACCGTGTTGGCATGGAGCAATGGCTCGGCGCCGTAGGCCGGGTCTTCTTCGACAGTCAGATCGTTGAGAACAAAGCCAGGCGTGGGCAGGACGCGCATTTCAACCGAGGAAAGCCGCACCGGCCGGCCGACGGACTTCGACATCAGGTGCGTGATCCGCGCCTTATAGTGGTTGATGCTGACCAAAGGCGGGACGATGGCGATGGCCAGGAACAGGACAAACAGGGCCAGCCCCAGAACCCACGTTCTGCGCCTGCGCTTCCGCTCACCTGCGTCTTCGTTCATTGATTTCTATGGTAGTGCACCCGCGGCCAAGCGGAAGAGGCAAGTCTGGCATCGGCGGCGAGACTGGGTCAGCGGACGCGGTGAAAGGTCCGGTCCCAGCGCGTTTCGGTAAAGAAATGCAACGCCACGTGCGCCATCCACGAGACACTGTTGCCGATTCCCTGCTTATCCGTCTGGTTATCTGGGGTCTCGAAAGACCAGTAGTTGAAGAGCGGCCGCCCAATGATGTTTTCCCGCGGGACGAAGCCCCAGTAGCGCGAGTCCAGCGAGAAGTGCCGGTGATCGCCCATCATGAAGTAGTGTCCGGGCGGAACCACGAGGTCGCCGTTCTCGATGTGCGAGGGGAACTCGACGCTCCAGGCTTCCGTGGCGCCACGATCGGGATCGGGCGGGATGGATGGGAACTCGTCAAGGAATTCGTTGTGGTTTTCCAGCGTGGTTGCTTCAGCGTGCGGCTGGTCCTGCGCAACACCGTTGATAATGACGATGCCGTTGCGCAAATGGATGTGATCGCCGGGAACTCCGATGAGCCGCTTGACCAGAAATGGGTAAGTGGGCGCGCCGTCAACCAGGTCGGCTGCCGGCTTCAGGAAGACCACGATGTCGTTGCGCTGCGGTTCGCGATAGTGCACCAGCGGCATCCACGTGGCCGCGGGAGCCAGTGTGATGCGGTCGACAACGAGGTGGTCGCCGACGAGCAGCGTCTCCTTCATCGATCCAGAGGGGATGACGAAGTTCTGGCCAAGAAACGTGAGGATGAAGAGGCCAACCACGAGCACCGAGCAGATGCTGGCCAAAGCCTCGAACGGAGTCTCTTCCACGCGTGGCTCATCGTTTGGTTCGGCTGCCTTGGGAATTGCCTCGGGATTTGCCCCAGATTTCGACGTGGCGGGCGTCTTCGGGGCCTTGTCTGTTTTCTTCGTCATCCAGTCTGCTCGTTGAGAATCCGGTCTTCTGCAGGGTGACCGCGCTCTAGCGGACAACGCGAAAAATGCGCTTCCATCGCGCAAACCCCGTCAGCTTTGCCGAGAGATCCCTGTCGTGTCCGAGTCTATCATCCTCGGCCTGCTCGACATCGGTGGTGGAAGGTCTGCTCAGCGAGAAGTAAATCACCAGCGGACGGGCCACGATCAGTGAGCGCGGAACAAAGCCCCAGAATCGCGAGTCCTCGCTGTGGTTGCGGTTGTCTCCAAGCACGAAGTACTGGCCTTGGGGCACTATCAGCTCCCCATTGGTGGTGAGACTCTGCATCTGGCGCCACCACGCTGGATCCACCTGCGGGTCTGTGTAGACGCGGCCGGGAAAATCGTCGCGGAAGGGATTCGGCGGGACGGGCTCGAATGCGGCGTATGGCTCATCGAGGGTGAGGCCGTTGATGGAAACCCGTCCATTCTCGATGCGGAGCCGGTCGCCGGGTAGACCCACGACGCGCTTTACCAGAAACGGATGGGGCTGCGGATGGTGAAACACCACGATGTCTCCGCGCGCCACATCGCGATAGGGTAACAGCCAGCCGCTGAGCCGCCCTGCAGGTGCGTAGACCTGTCTGTTGACCAGCAGGAAATCGCCCACGAGCAATGTGTGCTCCATGCTCTCTGACGGAATGAGGTAAGGCTGCAGGATAAAAGTGAGCAGAAAGAGGGCGACGACAATCGTCTGAAAGAGCGAGGCGAGCGCTTCAGGAACAGTGGGCAGATGAAAGCGCAGCCACGACGTGCGGTGGGCAGAGGTGGGCACCGCGACAGCCGGTTCGGCCCGCATCTCGGCCGGGCTCGCCGGAAGAGAATCGATGGTCGCGACAGGATCGCTCATTCCTCCTCCTGTCCCTCGGATCTTTGGGCGGATTCTTCGGCCTGGAGATCGATTGTCTTTGCCGTCAGCCGCTCCAGCGCAAGCCGGGCCGCATCCTGCTCGGCCAGCTTCTTGGTGCTTCCGATTCCACGGGCAAGCGGCCTTCCCTGCTCCGACTCGCTGGTTCTCAGCCGGACCTCCACCAGGAATCGCTTGCGGTGGTCGGGCCCGCTCTCGCTCT
This sequence comes from uncultured Occallatibacter sp., assembly GCA_964460385.1. Classification (GTDB taxonomy): domain Bacteria; phylum Acidobacteriota; class Terriglobia; order Terriglobales; family Acidobacteriaceae; genus Telmatobacter. The sequence goes on from CAYWSR010000136.1 coordinate 6,869, forward strand.
TCAATCGGTAGACCGGGGTTCCGGCACGCTCGGCCTGCAAATGCTCCTGCAGCGCGGACTTGAAGTTGCCCAGCGCCGCACCCGAACGCAATTCCTCCGCAAGCTGTTCGACGACCTCGCCCATGACATATTGACGTGCGAACCGCCGCACGGGCTCCAACCCTCCATCGAGGAACAACGCGCCCAGCACGGCCTCCATGCTGTTCGAGAGCACGGTCCGCTTGCTCCTCAGGTCCCCGCGTTCCTCGCCCCTGCTCAGGCGGAGATAGCTCCCCAACCCTATGCCTCGAGCCACCTCGGCCATGTGCTCGCGGCTCACCAGTAGCGCGCGGACGCGCGTCAGTTCACCCTCGTGCCACTCGGGATGAGCACTGAAGAGCGCCTCCGCCACCACCAGGCCAAGCACCGCATCGCCAAGGAATTCCATCCGCTCGTTGTCATCCAGCCCCGCTTCGATGGGCTTCGCGCCCGTCGTCCGTTGTTCCACGGCCTTTTCGTTGGCAAGCGAGCGGTGGGTCAGCGCGCGCTCCAGCAGAGCGCGGCTCGCGAAGGTGTGTCCCAGCGCGGATTCGAGATCGGCCAGCGTTGCTTCCACACTTGCCTCGGTCAATTCCGGTTTGCCCATAGGGTTCTGACAGCCAACGTCCAGCAACCATCCGGGCGCCACATTCGATACGCCACCAATCAGCATAATGCCTTCGGCGCGAAGCTATTGAGGCTGCGCAGCAGGCTTCTGCCCCTGCACAACGGCAGCAGGTTTGGCTGCGGGCCCGGTCGCACCCGGAGCCGGCGCATCCTCGTCCGCATCCTCATCGCAGGAGTGACCTTTGACCGCAAAGGCCGTCTTCACGCCGCGCTCGGCCGCCAGCCTCGTATCCTGCTGCCCGTCGCGCGATTCAAGAGCCGTTTTATACTCCGAGATTGCTTCATCCCGCTTGCAGTCGAGGTCGAGCATGCGGCCCAGGTAGATGTGCGACCAGGCCACCAGTCTCGGCTCCTTGGTTGTGGCAATGGTCTTCTGGAATCCGTTGGTCGCTTCTTCCGGATGGCCGGTCATGATCGCCGCACGCGCCAGAATGAAGTTGGCCCGCGCCTCCTCCGCGACCGCGTCCAGCGTGTCCGCATGCGCGGCCAGCGCCTGACGCGCCATGGCGGTCGCCGTGGCCACATCCCCGGCGGCCAGTCGTGCTTCGGCCAGGTCAAGGCCGGTCAGCTTGCGCGGTTTGCTTCTGCCCAGCACTTCCTCGTCGGCTTCCTTGTCGAATTCAATCTCCTTGGCGTTGTGCGTCTGCTGCTCCACGTCCATGCTGTAGACCATTTCGCCGATGGTGTCGCGCAGGCTGGCCGGATCCCTTTCAAACTGGATCAGCTGCTCATAGAAGTACTGCGTCAGCACAAAGCCCTGCGTCATGTCGTGGTGCACGGCAGCCAGCTTGATGGCATCCACCTTTTGCTGGTAGAGCTGGCGTTCGTGTTCGTATTTCGGCAGGTCGGAGCGATCGACTCCCGCGGGAATCTTGTACTCCGCAACGCCCGTGTCCATGGTGCGCGCTTCGATGGCCTTGATAAGACACTCGATGGTCAACGGAACCGTGTCGCTGCGATAGCGGAACTCCAGAGGCGCGTCGTGAATCGCTTTGAGGATCGGCTGCATGCGGTCGATGGCGTTAGCTCGCGACATGAGGAGCGGCTCGATCATGTAGTGGAGATAAGTGTGGCGGACGTCGTTCATGCGGATCTGGCCATTCGATGGCGACACGACAACCACGAAGTCAGTGCCATAGACGCGCGCATTCACGGCGTGTGGCGAGAGTTGCGGCTCCACCACCACCACAAAACGCCGGCCATCGTACGTATTGGCTGGCATTTTGAGGTAAAGATCGGTGGAGACGATCATCTTCGACAGCGGCTCGTGCAACTTATCCTGCTCTTCGTCATAGACATGGTGCAGCGCGAGCCAGATGCCGTGCAGATCGACGGCGTCCATAAAGTCCTTGAGCAGGGGCACAATCTCCACAACCTGCGTCGAGTCGGGCGGCATCTCGGTAAGATCGGCCGATGTCTCCAACTCGGGCGGTTGCGTCAGGTAGAGCGCCAGCGAGATGTACTGCGAGATGTCCCGCTCGCCGCCGGTGATGCGGTGCTGGGCAATGTAAAGGCAGATTCTGTCCCGCTTTTTGCGGGCATCCTCGCTCTTCGCCAGCGCCTGGTTCATCTCCTCGCGGATGCGCAGGCGGATTGGCTCGCTCTCGTCGAGCCCCTCGTCGTATCCGCAGGCATTCAGCGCCGCGGCCATCAGAAAGACCGGCTCCGAACTGGTCAGGGAAACCGTCGGTCCCGCGGGGTCGATGAGGGAGGGCGCTTTTTCCTGCGGAAGGCCCTGCGAAGAAGACTGATTCTTGCCGGCGTTGCTCGAGCTGGAATTCTGTGAGGAGGACTGTGCATGAAGCGCAGGGGACCAGAACGTCCCCGGCAACATCACGACTGCAACGGAGAGAAAGAGAACCAGACGAGACGATCGAAACATCATGATTAGGCCTGCCTGCAAGTCTAGTTAGACGTGCGGGCAGGGTCAAACGGCAGGAAGAGCGACGCGGAATCGTAAATCCAGAATTGACTCGAACTACCCGCGAACGGAAACGCCCGCGAAGGAGACCACCACCAGGCCGCGAACCGGCTGGCCGAAGAATCGGGCAACCTCAAACCGGCTGTTGAGCAGCAGGTTCTCAATTTGCGCCCGGGTGTTCGCGTCAGTCGGACCGGTGACGATGCGATAGTCGTACATCTTGCCTTGGCTGTTCACATAGGCCTCGACGACCACCGGCCCTGAGCCATCGCCAATCTCACTTCTCCCCACGCCGGTGGAGAAGCTGAGCAGGCGCGGCGCCGTCGGATTGCCCAGCGGTTCGTCCTGGCTGGCCTGTGCCGCCTCAGGCTGGGCAAACATCGTGGCCAGCACAATCACCGTGCCCATCAGCAGCACAGCGCTGGCAAAGCCCGCCGATGCCTGCAAAACGAATGGCCCCACGGTATTCTTCCAGGCAAGTTTCCAGCCATCGAAGGGGCTGCGCCGGCTGCGCGCGCGCTCCTGGCTCATTGCAACGCGAAGCCTGAGGAGAAGATCCTTCGGCTCGGGCACGGCCCCGAGCGAAGCCAGAGACGCTTGCGCATCACGCAGCACGGCAAACTCCCGGTCGCACGCGCGGCAGCCTTCGAGGTGCGCGGCGATCTGTTGCATCTCGCGTCCGTTCAACCGGCTATCCAGATACTCCGAAAACCCTTTCTGTATTGCCTTGCAACCCGTCATCGCGCCTCCTCTCCCAATGGAATTTCAAATCTTGCAGTCTCAACTTGAGCCTTACCATCCGTCTGCGGCATCAATGCGGCCTTCAGATGAGCTCTCCCCCGCACCAGCCTCGACTTCACCGTTCCCAGATTTACGCCCTGCATCTCCGCAACCTCTTCGTAGACAAATCCTTCAATGTCGCGAAGGATCAGCGTCGTGCGGAAGGGCTCCGGGACCTTCTTCAATGCGGCCTCCACCCGTTCCCGATTCTCGGTGTGAACCGCAATCTCATACGGCGACTCCGACGGGTCTTCCAGCGTGTCTTTCAGCAGAACCGGAGTTCCGCATTCCCCATCGATGATCTCCTGCTCGATCGGCACTTCCTGCTGGCGGTGCCGGCCCCACCAGCGCCGCTTATTCGATGCCTCGCGCAGCGCGATCCGGTAGATCCACGTACGCAGCGACGACTCGCCGTGAAAGTTGCCAACCCCGCGGAATACTTTCACGAACACTTCCTGCGTGAGATCGGCGGCGTCGGCCCGATCGTGCACAGTGCGGGCGAGCAGCGAAAAGATCGGCTTGTGATAGCGCTCAATCAGCCAGGCAAAAGCTTCCTCTGAGCCGGCCCGCAGTTCCGCTACCAGTGCCGCTTCTTCGGACTGGAGCGTCAGCGCGCTGGCAAGATTGCCCATGGTGAGGTCCGCCTGCAAATGAGTGTCCTCCCACCAGGTCGCAAATGGCAAATCTTTTTGCTGGTCCTGCACCAGGCTGCTGCTACTCTGTGAAACTTGGCCTGGGCCAAAACTCCAGCTCCCATCGATCTGCCGCTTGCAGCCACTCGCCGGCAAAAAAGATCGCCGGAAAAAACAGCTGCCACCGAGTGCGCGGGATGCGGGGCTCCAATTTCAACCCCGGGGCACCACGTCCTCTATTCTCTTAGACACCGGGACCCCCCTGAAGTGTTCCCGGTCACGGTTATTTTGGACAGAAATCCCCACAGGGCAGGCAGTCAGGCCCAATTCCGGCCCCAGATCCGGGATGGGCGGCGAGTGTTTGACACGTCCTCTTCAAGCAGAGACAATAGGAGAGTTGCATCCCCGCAGCATGTGGGCCTGTGGCGCAGCTGGGAGCGCGCTTCCATGGCATGGAAGAGGTCATCGGTTCGATCCCGATCAGGTCCACCAAATCTTTTCAAGCATTTAGCAAATCCCCACTCTCCCCGTTTGGCAGCAAATTGGCAGCAAATTTCAAAACCTTCTTGGCAGAGGGCTCCGAAGTTGCTTTTCCTCCCTTCCCTGTAGCGGGTTCCCGATCCCGCGTTCTTCCTGTCATGTTCACTCGATCACTCTGGTTCGGATGTTGCCTCGCTGGAATAGAGGAACGTGTTCCGGATGCTGCGGATTGCGGCCCGCTTGTGCCAGTCCCCATCAACTCCAAGTGAATCGAGTTGACAGTCGCCCGCACGCCTTCCGGGAGTTCCTGCATATAGACATCGGTCGTGGTAGCCGTTCGGGAGTGTCGCATCATCCCCTGAACGTCTTTCACCGTGCCCTTCTTTTGGGCCAGAGTCGCAATCGTGCGCCGGATCACTTGGAACGTCAGCTTCGGCAGTTCCAGTTCCTCGGCCAGTTTGTGCAACACACGGTGACGGAAGTTGCTCGAATCCATGAAGCCCCCAAAGCGGCCTGGAAAGATAAAGGCTTCCGGAGATGGATCCTTGCTTTGGTCCCGCCACTCCGCCAATTCCGCTGCCAATTCCCCGGCGATTGGAACTGTCGTGAGGCTTCCCCGTGTCTTCCCAAAGGAACGAATCTTCCCCTTGTAGGTCGTCTCCTGAATAGAGATGCCCGGTGCGTTCGCATCGAAGCACTTCCACTTCAGCCCGAACAACTCACTGGGACGAAGGGCGTTCGTCATATCGAGTTTGAGCAGAATCCGATCCCGAAGACCCAGCTTCGCCAGGGCAGACCTCAATTGATCCCACGTCAGAGTCGTTTTGTCGCTTTCCCGCAGATTAGAGGGGGTCTTTAGGGAACGCGCAGGATCTTTCGCGAGGAAATCCTGATCAACCGCCTCGGCAAAGATGGCCTTCACGTAGGACCGAATCTGCAAAACTCTATCCCTCGAACGAGACCTGGCCAGCTTGTTGAGGTGGGTCTGCAGGGTGAATTTGTCGATGTTTTCCAATCGGATGTCACGGAACTCATCGACGAGATCTGCCTTGATGATGTGCTTCTTCACCTTGGCAGTCTCTTCCCTCCAGTCCGCCTCCTTCAGTGGCAGGTACCGGTGGTTCACGAACCACCCAAAGGTGACAGCTCCATTGATCATGGATTTGTCGCCAGTAGGTTGTTTTCCCAGCCGGCTAATTTCGCACTCCAGCTTTTCCCTGGCCTGGGACTTCGACATTTCAGTCTTCAGTCCCAGGATGACTTGAGCGACGGCTGGTTTTGGTTGGCCGGTTGCAGGGTCAAGCTCCGTTCTCCGGAAATAGCCGTACCACTTCTTTCCGCGGAGCCGGACCCATCCTCTTTGGTATGAACTTCCCATTTATTCCTCAAATTCTGTGTGGGGGAATAAGCGGGCCAACCTTATTTTACCGCCGTTTCCGACGTAAATTGGTAGCCCGTTCGCGCTCCTTCAGGAACTCTGCGATTC
>CAYWSR010000137.1:0-12545 GCA_964460385.1 uncultured Occallatibacter sp.
AGCATGGTCCCGAAGAAGATGTTTTTCACCAAGGGCGTGGGCAAACACAAGGAGCGGCTGACTTCGTTTGAGCTTGCCCTTCGAGATGCGGGCATCGCCTCACAGAATCTGGTGCGCGTCTCGTCCATCTTTCCACCGCAATGCAAAGTGATCACGCGCAAGGAAGGCCTGAAGTATCTCGACCACGGCGAGGTCGTCTTTTCGGTGATTGCCGAGAACTCAACCCGCGAGCCGCATCGGCTGGTGGTTTCGAGCATCGGCGTGGCCATCCCGGCCGACCGCGACACATACGGCTATCTGAGCGAGCACCACAGCTTTGGCGAAACCGAGGAGCAGGCAGGCGAGTACGCTGAGGAACTTGCCGCCGAGATGCTGGCCACCACGCTCGATGTCGACTTTGACCCCGACAAGAGCTGGGACGAGAAGAAAGAGATCTATCGCATCTCGAACAAGATCGTCCGCACCAGCAACGTCACGCAGTCGGCGGTGGGCGACAAGCGCGGACTGTGGACCACGACGATCGCCGCGGCGGTTCTAATCCTCGAAGTGTAGACGGTGCGTGCGGGCATTGCATGAAGCAGACTTTTGGAGATGAGTTCCGCCGGGGATAGGACGAAGCCTATGTTAGAGGAAGTCAGGGCCAATCTCGCCTAAGCGGGGTTGGCCTTGTTGCATCGAGGAGAGAGGGGTCTACAGCCGATCATGGCAACGGGGCGCAAATACAACGTGGGGCTGGTGCAGATGAGGATGAGCGCATCGGCCGAGGAAAACTTTGCTTCGGCTGTTCGCCACATTCGGGAGGCTGCAAGACTCGGCGCGAACATCGTCTGTCTGCCAGAGCTTTTTCGCACGCAGTACTTCTGCCAGCGCGAAGATCTGCGGCTCTTCGAGCTGGCCGAGCCCATTCCGGGGCCGTCCACGCAGGCTCTCTCGGCAGTGGCTCGCGAACTGCGCGTTGCGATTGTCGCCTCGCTGTTTGAGCGCCGGGCCCCCGGCCTCTATCACAACACTGCTGTCACGCTGAATGCCGATGGCGCCATCGCAGGCGTCTATCGCAAGATGCACATACCCGATGACCCGCTTTACTACGAGAAGTACTACTTCACGCCGGGGGATCTTGGCTTTCAGGCAGTGGACACAAGCTTTGGCCGGGTCGGCACGCTGGTCTGCTGGGACCAGTGGTATCCCGAGGGCGCGCGGCTCACGGCGCTGCAGGGCGCGGAGGTGCTTTTTTATCCCACGGCAATCGGGTGGCACCCGGCCGAGAAGGACGAATTCGGCGCGGCGCAGTATGACGCCTGGCAGACCATCCAGCGGGCGCATGCCATCGCCAACGGAGTCTACGTTGCCGGAGTTAACCGCGTGGGCATGGAACACGGCGACGTCGAAGGTAATCGCGTGGATGGAGTTGGTTTGGAGTTCTGGGGCGGCAGCTTTTTGGCCGATCCCTTCGGACGCATCCTGGCCAAGGCCTCGCACGATGCCGAGGAGATTGTTTTGGGCGAGATCGACCTGGGGCTGATTGAAGAGACGCGGCGCAACTGGCCCTTTCTGCGCGACCGGCGAATCGACGCCTACGCGCCCATCACCAGCCGCTTCCTCGATCCGGTCAACACCTGGACCCGGGACGGAGATTCCAATTAGACATGGCTGAAGAGAATGCTCGAGCCGCCACGCCGCGCGCACTTGGTTACCGCATGCCGGCCGAATGGGAGCCACACGAAGCCACCTGGCTGGCCTGGCCGCATAATCCCGAGGACTGGCCCGGCAAATTCCAGACCATTCCATGGCTCTATGCGGAGATCGTGCGGTTGCTTGCCGCACATGAGCTCGTTCGGCTTGTCGTGGAAGATGCCGGCGCGGAGCCGCGCATCCGGTCGATCCTGGACCGCGCCGGCGCCAACCTTGAGCGTGTCCGCTTCCACCGCTGGCCAACCGATCGAAGCTGGACACGGGACACCGGGCCGATCTTTGTTCGGAAAGACCGGGTTCTGAAAGACGGGGCTCGGAATGCGAAGGGCGAAGTTGCGCTTACGGACTGGCGATTTAACGCGTGGGCCAAGTACGACGACTGGCAGCTCGACGACAGATTGCCTGCGCGTGTAGCAAAGGCGCTGAAACTGACTTCGTGGGAGCCGTCAGTCCAAAACGAGAACGGCACGAAGTGCCGCGTCGTGCTTGAGGGCGGGTCGATCGATACGAATGGGCAGGGTATCCTGCTCACCACCGAGGAATGCCTGCTGAGCGAAGTGCAACCGCGCAACCCCGGCCTGAACCGCGAGCAGATGGAGCGCGTCTTCCACGAATATCTCGGGATCGATCAGGTATTGTGGCTTGGCCGCGGGATTGCGGGCGACGACACGCACGGCCACGTCGACGACATCAGCCGATTCGTCGGGCCGGAGACAATCCTCACTGCCGTTGAGCCGAATACTAAAGACCCCAACCATATGCCGCTCGCCGAAAACCTCGCCCGCCTGAAGTCCGCACGGACTCCCGGCGGCAAACAATTCACCGTGGTGGAGCTGCCCATGCCGCGGCCAGTGGTATTTCGGGGTCAGAGGCTGCCGGCTAGCTACGCCAATTTCTACATTGCCAACGGGCTGGTGCTCGTGCCGACCTTCCACGACCCCAATGACCGCATCGCGCTCAACATTATTGCCGAGCTGTTTCCCACGCGCGAGGTCATCGGTATCCACGCCGTGGATCTGGTGTGGGGCCTGGGCACACTCCATTGCATGACACAGCAACAGCCGGCAGGCGATTTATCCTCTGCGATATAATCCAAGCAACGGAGAAGCCCCATGCTGGCCCCCAGCGAAGCTATTGGCAAAGCGCGAACTTACCTGGTCGAAGTCGTCCCGGATTTTGCTGCGATGGAGCCGAAGGTTGAAGAGATGGTGTTGGCGCCTGACTCTTCCGAGTGGAAAATTACCTTTTATGCGCATGGATCCGAGGAGAAAACAGAGGCTAATTCGTTGGCGGACCTTCTTCGCTTGAAAAGAATCTGGAAGGTGGTTTCAGTCGGTGCCAACGACGGTGCCCTGATTGCCGTGACAAATCCGCCGCCGTTTTGATCTGAGCGCATTCGATGACTTTGGAAGAAAGACTCTTCGCGCAGTCTAGCGGCAAAAATCTGCTGCTCGACTCAAATCTCCTGCTCGTGTTCGTAACTGGCGCATCCGACCCACGATTGTTCGGCCGATTCAAGCGAGTGAGTTCATATTCTCTGCAAGATTACGAACTTCTCGTCCGACTCCTGGGTGCGTTTAGGGTGCTTCTCACCACCCCCCACATTCTCACGGAAGTAAGCAATCTTGGGAACAGTCTTCCCGAGAACTCCAAGGCGGACTGGTTTGAGCAGCTCGCAATACTGCTCCACTCCGAAGGTATGACGCCCGGCCTCAGGGAGCATTGGATGCCGGCCAGTGACTTAGCAAAAACCCCGGATTTCGTTGAGTTCGGGATTACGGATGCGGCTCTGGCGAGCTTGTCCTCCGAGGCGCTCATCTTAACAGAGGACCGTCGGCTTTCGGGCACTCTAAGAGCCCGCGGAGCATCAGTGCTCAATTTCAAAGATATTCGTGAATTGGAACATTTCTTATGAGAGCGTTCGAATGACCGATCTCGAATTCATGGCCGTTGCTCTCGACGAGGCTCGTTCCGGCGGGACAGCGGGCGAAGTGCCCATCGGCGCGATCGCTGTGCAGGAAGGCCGGATTGTTGCGCGCGGGCAGAATCGCGTTCTCCGCGACAACGACCCTACTGCGCATGCTGAGATCGTCGCCCTGCGGGGCGCCGCGGCCGTCCTCAGCAATTACCGTCTGAACGGGGTCACCCTTTACGTCACGCTCGAGCCCTGCTCGATGTGCGCGGGTGCGATCATCCACGCGCGGCTCGATCGGCTGGTCTACAGCGCTGCGGATCCAAAGGCAGGCGCGTGCGGGTCGGTGCTTTCTGTTCTGAATCACCCCGAGCTCAACCACCAGCTGATCGTTGAGTCAGGCCCATTGGCCGAAGAGTCCGCCGAACTGCTGCGGAGTTTTTTTCGCGAGCGGCGGTGAGATTAGCGCCGGGTCAGCTCGCGGATTCGCACCGCTTCGGCCGGCCACTTTGCCGCCAGCTCCTCGTAGCATCCGCCCCGATAGTCCGCAAAATCAAACCCCGGTGTTACGGTGCAGCCAAGCAGCGCAACCTTCCCATCCCCCACCAGACGCGTCCCCTGCCAAACCCCTGCGGGCACGACGAGCTGGACCTGGTGTCCCTTTTGCAGATCCGGCCCAAGGGTGACCCGCACGGAGTCCCCATCGGGCCAGAGCTGCAGCATCTCTACCGGATCCCCGAGGTAGAAGTGAAAGATCTCGTCCGAGTCGAGCACATGCATCTCGCTGAAGGTCGCCGGCTCAAGCAGGTAGTAGATCGCGGTCGCCTGACGCCGAATGCCGCGTTCCAGCTCTACAATTCCCGGCGACGTGTAGGTGCGCCGGAAGGAGCCACCCTCCATCGGGTGCGGTTCAAGGCCCAGAAGCTTCTTGATTTCGGCTGCACTCATAGCTGTGGTCATGGTCACAGATGCTATCACCCAGCCAGCCGGTAGAATGATTCTATGAACGTGCAGGTTTACTCGGGCGACTGGTGCAGGGATTGCCGGCAGGCCAAGCAGTTTCTCGACTCTCACGGCATCGAATACACCGAGATCAATGTGGACCGCGATCCCGCCGCGGCGGACGAAGTGCTGCGGCACGTGGGCAAGCGGGCCATTCCTCAGCTGGTGATTGACGGCGAATGGTTTCAGCCCTATACGCCCGGACGAGGCCTGCTCTTCGACGAGCTCTACAGGCGTCTCAATATCGCACGCGGCTAGCTGCATCTCACCTCCGCGCTTCAAAACTCTTCCTTTGACAACCGTTACGCGGCTTGCGTAGGTTGATTCCGCCTGGAAAATAATTTCAATTGAAGAAGTTGTTTCGCTGCCGCCTGCCCATTCGCCAGCTTCCCAAAGCGGGGGTACGGGCCGGACAATTGACGGGTTTGGGGAAAGGTTTGGTTTGCGAGGCGATCATGATTAGCCGAAGTTCGATGCAATGCACGCTGGTGACCCTGGCCCTTGCCGCAGGCACTTTCACCGCTGCTGAGCAGGCGAAGACCGCGTCGGCCCGGCTCTCCCCGGCCCGACTCGTTGAGCTGAGGGTCGATGACCTGAACGCGCCTCTCGGCATCGATGACCCTGCGCCTCGATTTTCATGGCAGCTAAGCGATGCTGCACGTGGGGCCACGCAAGCGGCTTACGAGGTCGAGGTCTTCTCTTCTGCCGCGCTGGCCGCTGCCAACAAGCCTGATTGGTCGAGTGGGCGCGTTGCCTCGGACCGGTCCCTGAATGTTCGCTACGCTGGGCCCGCTCTGAAGCCCTCGCATCGGTACACTTGGCGCGTGAAGGTATGGACCGAACACGAGAATGCTCCAGCAGCGGCGACACCGGTCACTGCAGAGAGCACCTGGGAGACGGGCCTGCTGCACCAGGAGGCCTGGCGTGCCGCGTGGATCGGCTACGAAACGGCGGAAGAAGATGCCGTCCGGCACGCGCCCGCGGTATGGATAACGAGCTCCGAGGCCCGAGCCTCTGACGCAAACAACCTCGAAGAAAAGCATCTTGCCTTCCGACAGTCGGTGACGCTGGACAAGCCCGTCGCCCATGCGGTGCTCTTCGCCACGGGCGAGGACACAGTCTCGGCGTGGATTAACGGGCATCAGGTACTGACCGCGCAGGCGTTCCCGGCATGGAAACAGATGCCGTGGAAGAAATTTATCCGCGCGGATGCCGCGACGGCCCTGACGGCTGGGGCCAACACGCTGGCGATAGAGGCCGTTCACTATAAGGGCGACCCGAACAGCAAAGCTGTGAAGTCGGCGCCCCCCATGACTGCGACCCTTTTTGTGGAGTTCACTGACGGCACGACCAAAACATTCTCAACCGGTCCGGATTGGAAGTCTGCGCTGCACGCGCCGCAGGGCTGGCAGCAGCCGGGCTTCGACGACTCAGCCTGGAAGGCGGCGATTGCGGTAATGGCGGATCTGGGACATCCGTGGATTCCGGACTCGGTGAAGGCTTTTCGCCACAACTTTGATGTGAGCGGCCCGGTGGTCTCCGCGCGTCTCTATGCTACGGCGCTCGGCGCGTATGTGCTCCGTATCAACGGCAAGCAGGCTGGCGACGGCGTGCTTGCGCCCGGCTGGACCGACTATCGCCAACAAGTGAAGTATCAGACCTACGACGTGACCGCGCAGGTGAAAAGCGGCAATAACGTTATGACGGCCTTGCTTGCGCCGGGCTGGTATTCCACGCCGCTGGAGTGGTTCCAGCAGCCGAACAACTATGGCGACACGCCCCCTGCGCTCCGCGCGCAGTTGCGCATCGAACATGCGGATGGAAGCGTGGAGTGGGTCGCAACCGATAAAACATGGCTGGCGGGCACGACGAGCATTGAGCATTCTGAGATATACGACGGCGAAACGAAAGACGACCGGTCAACCTGGTTGGACGAAAGCGCTCCGATGTTCAAGCAACTCAAGGATGTAATCACAATCGAGCCCAAGCTCATCACCGTTGAAGCTCAGGCCTTCCCCTCCATCCGCGTCGAGCGCACCCTCGAGCCCAAAGCAATGAGCGAGCCGAAGCCCGGCGTGTACGTGTACGACTTCGGGCAGAACTTCTCCGGCGTCGAGCACATCCGCGTCTCCGGCCCGCGCGGCACCGATGTGCAGCTGCGTTTTGCTGAGATCGTAAACCCCGACGGAACTCTCTATACCGACAATCTGCGCACCGCAAAGGCCACGGACCACTTCATCCTCTCGGGAATAGGCCAAGAGGAATTCACGCCGCAATTCACTTTCCACGGCTTCCGGTACATGGAGATCACGGGCCTGCCTGTCGCGCCTGCAAAGGATGCAGTCAGCGCGCTCGTCATCCACACGGATACTTCGTTCACAGCGAAGCTTGAAACCGGCAGCCCGATGATCAACAAGCTTTGGAGCAATATTCTCTGGGGGCAGCGGTCGAACTTTGTCGGCATCCCCAGTGACTGCCCGCAGCGCGACGAGCGGCTGGGCTGGATGGCCGATGCGCAGGTCTTCTGGCGCGCGGCCAGCTACAACATGGACCTGACCGCCTTCTCGCGCAAGTTCTCCGCGGACATGCGCGGGACACAGGTGGGGACGCCCTACTACGGCATCTATTCTCCTGGCACTGCGCGCCCCAACATGGGCACGGGCGCAGGCTGGAGCGATGCCGGCGTGGTGATTCCGTGGACATCGTGGCTGCAGACCGGCGACACGCAGATCATTGAAGACAACTGGGCTGCGATGCAGAAGTATCTCGCCGCCATCAACGCTGCGAATCCCGATGGACTGTGGATCCATGAGGCTGGAACTGCGTATGGAGACTGGCTCTCGCCGGAAGGCAAAACGGATTACGGACTTATCGCCACGGCATATTGGGCCTACGACGTGACGCTGATGCAGCAGATGGCTCACGCAACGGGCCGCAAAGAGGATGAGGCGAAATACGCGGCGGTTTTCGAGAAGATTCGCGAGGCGTTCGTCAATAAGTATGTGCGCGACGACGGCTTTGTGGCCGGGGCCGATAACTCGCCCTCGCCGTTTGGGCAGATCAACAATCCCGACGCGAAAAGCCACGGCGGGGACACGCAGACCGGCTACGTACTGGCGCTGCACATGAACCTGCTGCCCGCGGAGTTGCGCGCCAAGGCCGCGGCCAAGTTAGCTGCCAAGATCGAGGGGAACCGCGGACTGCTGGCGACCGGATTTCTAGGCACGCCCTACCTGCTTGAAGAGCTGACCAAGGCTGGGTATGCGAGCCTCGCTTACAAGTTGCTGCTCAATACCGAATATCCTTCGTGGGGCTATCTGGTTGGCCACGGCGCCACAACCATGTGGGAGCGCTGGAACGGCGACCAGATGAAGAGCGACCCCAGCATGAATTCCTACAACCACTACGCATACGGCGCGGTTGCCGATTGGATCTATCGCTACGCAGCGGGCGTGGACACAACGCCGCTGGACGCGGGCTTTCATACCGTCGTGCTGCATCCGGTATTCGACGAGCGGCTGGGGTGGATTCGATTCGACTACGACTCCCGCTACGGGGCGATTCACTCCGACTGGAAGGCGAGCGGCAAAATGGCAGAGTGGCACCTGACGCTTCCGGCGAACACCACGGGCTGGCTGCCGCTCACCGGCGACGAGGCTGCAAGGTACAAGATCGACGGAGCGCCGATCGCGCAGAGCAAGCTGGCAAAGGCGGAGACACGCGACGGGCAATCGGGCTACGTGCTGGAGCCCGGCCAGTACACTTTCTCGGTGGTTTTCTAGGCTTAGTCGCGCCAAGAGCGCGCGGCAAAAGCCGGCGGAGGTCACCGTGTGCCGGCGGACGACCAAGGAGACTGGATGACTTCGATGATCGCGGGAATCGGATGGCACATGGTGGGGGCCGCGTCGGCAGCCTCGTTCTATGCGCCCATTGAGAAGGTGAAGAAGTGGTCGTGGGAGACCACGTGGGCGGTTGCCGGACTCTTCTCCTGGATCCTTTTGCCGATCGGCGTCAGCCTGTTTCTGCTCCCCGTCTTCCCGGGCTTCTACGCATCCATTGGGACAGGGGTATTGCTCAAGGTCGCGCTGTTCGGGGCGATGTGGGGGGTGGGCAATGTGAGCTACGGCCTCACCATGCGCCATCTTGGCATCTCGCTCGGCATCGGCATCGCCATCGGCGTCACGCTGGTTATCGGCACGCTGATGCCGCCGATCCTCGACGGCCGCGCGGCAGATTTGTTTGCAACCTGGAGCGGCCTGATCACATTGGCTGGAGTGTTGGTCGCGCTGGTGGGCGTTGCCATCGTTTCCTATGCAGGCCACCAGAAGGAAGCGCAGTTGAGGGGCGAGGTGCGTGAGTTCAATCTCAAGCTTGGCATCCTGCTGGCGATCCTCTGCGGCATTTTTTCAAGCGGCATGTCGTTCGCGATCGACGCAGCGAAGCCGATGGCCGCGGCGGCTGAAGGTCTGGGCGTGAATCACCTTTATGCGGCGCTGCCGAGCTATGTGTTCATCATGGGCGGCGGCGCGATCGTGAATTTGAGCTACTGCTTCATCCGCCTGGCTGCGCTCAAGAGGATTTCGTTGCGCGCCGACCTCGCCCAGCCCAAGGGTACGATTGCGAAGAATGCGACAATGGCCGCGGCCGGCGGCATCATGTGGTACCTGCAGTTCTTCTTCTACGCGTGGGGACAGGCCAACATTCCGGCGTCGCTCGATTATGTGAACTGGATGCTGCACATGAGCGGTTACGTGCTCTTCGGCGGCATCGTGGGCCTCGCGCTGGGCGAGTGGGCGGGCGTGGGCAGCAGGCCGGTGCGATTGCTGTGGGCGGGGATGGTGGTGATCATCGCTGCCGTGACGCTGGTGGGGCTGGGGAAGGCGTCGTGAACTGCGCCATCCCTCATGAGGCGTTGGGCAAAGGCTTCCCGCCGCATGAAGGGCGCGGCACTTCGCTTATCCGACCAGCGAGGGTCACTTCTTGATTGCAAAAAAAGCGATGGCCGCCGACCCGTTGTGCGGGCTGGCGGCCATTCCGATTCCATCAATTCAACTGCTGCTCTAGTTCTTAGCCAGCTTGTAGCCCGCTGCCGTCGCTGCGGCCTCGGTCATAAACGCGCCATTCTTCGTTGTGCCATATTCCTTGTCGCCGGACTTGTGGTAAACCTTGGTGTTCTTGTTCACCCATACCTGACCTGAGGCCTTGGCGGCAGCAATGGCTGCCGAATCCGGCGGAGGAGCAGCCGGAGCCTTGGGGGCGGCGGCTTTCGTCGCTGTTGAGCTGCCGGCGGCCGGTGCTGCAGCAGACGTCGAGGCCGTCTTGGCGGGCGTTGCGGTAGCGGGCGTCGAAACGGGCTTGGAGGTCGAAGATGTTGTCGTCGTTGAGCTCGTCTTGGTGGTCGTTGTAGGTGTCGCCGTTGTGGCTGTCTTGGTAGTCGTTGTAGTTGTCTTGGCAGCCGTCCCGGATGTCGTGGTCTTCGAAGTGGTGGTGGCGCTCTTCGACCCTGCTGCTTTCGAGGACTTCGCGGTCGAGGTCGTCGAGGTTGTGGACTTTGGCTTCTTCGGCTTGGGAGTCGTCGCGGTGGTCGTTGTTCCCGATGCCGGGGTGGTCGTGGTGGGCGTGGTCTGAGCCAGAACAAGCCCGGTGCAGAGCAGAGAGCTGAGAGCAAGCACGTGCAGTGATTTCATAGTGCGGTCAAACCCCTTTCAATTTCTCTTCTTCAATTGTTTGAGAGCAGATTGGGACAATTGCCTGGAGCGGCTCCAGAACCCGGGGTAGTGTCGCACATGCGACGCAAGCGTCGTCAAGTGAAACCTGAAGGAAAAACCAGGCGGCGGATTGCGACGCCCGACTTGTTGTCGCGGCGGTATTTGGGCGGGTGCGCAGAAGACCAAGGGTGCTTTTGGCCGGAACGCCGCCTCAGGCCGGCAGCGGCAACTCGCGATCGAGGCCCGCACGGATCAGATCTGCACGCAGGCGGGCAACATCGGAAAAGAGGATCGCGCGCATGCCGAGAGCTTGCGCGGCCTCAATGTTCACCGCCTTGTCGTCGAGAAAGAGCGCTTCGCCCGGCACAACATCCAGCTCGCGCAGCGTGTGCAGGTAGATGGCCGGGTCGGGCTTGGCGATTCCGAGCTGATAGCTCCAAACCAGCACGTCGAACCGCGGCAGCCAGTCGAAGGTGCGCTCCATGTTGGCCAGAACGTTGTCGCCCATGTTTGAGAGGATGGCTGTCTTGATGCCGCGCTGTTTCAGAGCGAGCTGCCAGGCGAGCATCGCCGGGTTCTGGGTGGTCCACATCCGCGCATCCCAGAGGTTCAGTTCTTCTACGAGGCCGGCCTTTTCTGGAATGCCGGCGTCGCGCAGCAACTTCTGCCAGAACGCAAGTCCGGTCAGCTTGCCCTCGTCATAGGCGTGCCGGTCGGCCCAGTACAGGGACTCAAAGCGCTCAGCAGACAATCCAGTCAGCGTGAGGAGCATTGCATGCGCCTCCGGCTCGCGCGCGGCTGTCAGCACCATTCCGTAGTCGAAGACAACGGCTCGAGGGCCCAAGGCGTCTCCTTTAACTGTTGAGAGTAAGCCGCCGGTGTATGGTGGAAAAGGCGGCTCTCTCTATTGTGCATGAGCCCCATCCGGCGCTTGAGACATTCGCCGGAAACGGTGGACAAGGCAAGAGTTATGCGTTTCTCGCGGCGAGCAGACTGGAACACCGAGGAGAGCGACCTGGCTCGCGCGCATCGCCGCCGCTTGGAGGCCGGCCTGGCCATCGCTGACCTCACTGCCTCGAATCCTACCCGCTGTGGATTTGCGTATCCTGCCGATCTGCTCCAGGCGCTGGCCCAGCCGCAGTCCCTCGACTACGACCCTCAACCACGCGGGCTGCTTGCTGCTCGCGAGGCAGTGTGCACCTACTACAAGGACCACGGCGTCGGGCTCGACCCGGCGCAGATCATCCTGACCACCAGCACCAGCGAGGCTTATAGCTACCTGTTCCGGCTGGTCTGCGATCCGGGTTCCGAGATCCTCGTGCCCCAGCCCGGGTACCCGCTTTTCGACTACCTTGCCATGCTCGACGACGTCCGCATTCGTCCTGCGCCGCTGGTCTACGACCATGGCTGGCAGATCGACCCCGAGGGCTTCCGCCGCGCCATCACGCCACAGACCCGCGCCATCGTTTTGGTCCACCCCAACAACCCCACCGGCCACTTCACCAAGCCGTGGGAGGCTGAGGAGCTGGCGCGTCTTTGCCGCGAGTTCGAGCTTTCGCTGATTGTGGACGAGGTCTTTCTCGACTATAGCTTAGGCCGGAAAAGTTCAAGCTTTGCAGCAGGCCCCGGTTTTGCTTCCGCGCTCGACGGCGTGCCGGTTTTCGTCGTAAGTGGTCTGAGCAAGATCGCAGGACTGCCGCAGATGAAGGCTGCCTGGATTGTGGCGACAGGTCCCGGACGGGCGGCGTCACTCGACAGACTCGAAGTTATTGCGGACACATTCCTGTCGATGAACGCGCCGGTTCAGTGGGCGCTGCCAGGTTGGCTTCAGGGTCGGGAATTCATCCAAAAGCAGATCCGCGCACGCACTGCAGCCAACCTTGCCGCGCTTGACCGTCAGCTCGCATCGGCGCCCGTGATTAACCGGCTAGAGGTCGAGGGAGGCTGGTACGCGGTCCTGCGTATCCCCGCTCTACGCCCCGACGAAGAGACTGTGCTCGTCCTGCTCGATGCGGGCGTCTGGGTCCATCCGGGGTACTTTTTCGGGCTGCCGCCCGCTGGATGGTTGGTGGTGAGCCTGCTTGGACCGGAACGGGAGTTCAGTACCGGGGTAACCGCCCTATTGGGTTCTTTGGGAACGAATCAAGGAGGTAATCTTACTGGAGCTACAGGTTAAGTGTTCGTTGAGAATAGTAGCGTTAAAGTATTGATATATAGAGATTAAATGTCTT
>CAYWSR010000138.1:0-12391 GCA_964460385.1 uncultured Occallatibacter sp.
GGCAGAACTGGGAATGCCGAAGCTGGTGTTTCTGCCGTCGGCGCAGGGGCTGACGAACAATGCCTGGGGCGAACTGCTCGACTACGTCGCGCGCGGCGGAACCCTGCTGCTGACCGGCCCGGTCGATCGCGACGAGCATTGGCAGCCGGTGAACCGCACGGCGGACCTGGGAGTGACGGCAACAGTTGGTCCGCTCGTGGTTCGCGGGTCGGAGTTGACGTTGCCCGATGGGCGCTCGTTTCCGCTCGGATTCCCCGCTGCCGTGCAGCAGTCGGAGACATGGACGATGCGCCTCGCCCAGGCCAAATCGGTGGAAACCGTTCCTCATGGCAAAGGCCGGATTCTGTGGGCCGCGGATCCGGTAGAGTTTGCCGAGGGATATTCGGCCGTCGCAGCGCTCTATCGGTGGGCGCTGGACGAAGCCGGGGTAAGACCGGTATTCCGTGAAGTGACGCCTCTGTCGCCGGCGGTGCTCGCGTATCCCACTGTTCTGGACGACGCGGAAATCTACAGCTTCAGCAACGAGTCGCCCGATCCGCAGACGGTGGACATCGTGGATGCGCTTACGGGCGCGCACATTCACTTCGAAATGCAGGCGCAGCGTGGCGCGGTGCTGCTGTTGGACCGCAAGGGAGCGCCTCTGTCGAGCTACGGCGGGGCAGCGGTAAATGCGAAATGATCCGCCCTGAATCATTGGAACATTGCTTTAAGTTGTTCTCGTTGTGGGTTGGTTCCGGTCGTTTGTTGTCCCGCTGATCATCATGGCGCCCATACCGCTCACGCTGGTGGGCATTGTGCCGGCCCGCGCAATGATGGGCGCGTTTTTCACAGCCACTTCGATGATCGGCTTCATCGCGGGCGCGGGCATCATCGTGCGCAACTCCATCATCCTTGTGGATTTCATTGAATTGCGCATACGTCAGGGGATGCCGCTGTCGGAGGCCGTGATCGATGCGGGTGCAACCCGGTTTCGTCCCATGTTGCTGACCGCGGCTGCGGTCGTGGTGGGCGCTAGCGTCATCCTTACCGATCCCATCTTTCAGGGGTTGGCCTTGTCGCTAATCGCCGGGGCAGTGGCTTCGACTTTCCTCTCGTGGCCCACCATTCCCGTGCTCTATTACATGCTCAGCTCCCGGCCCGAACCCGAACCAGAAATCGAGCAAGGAGAATCCCTATGACGGTGGAACGTGGCGTACGGATGATGGCCGGGTTGATGGTGCTTTTGTCCGTCGCTCTCGCGCATTCACTGTCCGCTTACTGGCTCTTGCTCGCTGCGTTCGTCGGCGTCAATCTGCTGCAATCGGCGTTCACCAACTGGTGCCCCGCCATGAGTATCCTGCGTGCCATTGGACTGAAGGATTCCGCCTGCAGCACAGGACAGTGAGACAGCGATGCGCACTACACGCCAACCCGGCCACTCAAAAACTGCACAGTTGAAGGACGAGGTTTACCGGCAGATGTTTCGCCTGGAAGAGAACCGTCGGGGTGCAGACATGGGGCTGGCGTTAGCCCTGTTGCGCGCATGGATTGCGACCAGTACCAGGCCTGAAAATGCGGATCGAGATTGGCTTGTGAGGTTATCGCCAAGATGCCTTCAAATGATTGAAGCAGCACTCACTGCGGACCCCGCTGCCCTTCGCCGCGCGGAATGATTCGAAAAGATCCGGGCGTAGTTCGTCAAGCAAGCATGCGCAGGGAAACTTATAATGGGATTGTTCCCTGCGATCGCTCCTCGAAAGCATCTGATGCGACCTGAACTGATCCGCGCCACCGATCTGCTGCAATGCAATACGCCGGAAGCTATTGAAGAGGCAATCGGCTTGCTGCAAAATACGGTGTATTCCTTCAGCATGAAGGTCTGCGGTCATCCTGAGGATGCAGAAGACACCATGCAGGAGGTGCTATCCCGTTCCATCCGTCACCTCTCCAAGATTCAGACACCGGAGCAGATGTCGGTGTGGCTTTACACGGTGACCAGAAACCGCTGTTGGCGCATGCGCCGCAAGCCGACCCACGCCCCGTCGCACATGCTGTCGCTGGATGAACTGATGCCGGACGGCGTGGAACTGGGCAGATTACTTGCCGATGCCAATGCGGGACCTGAAAGCAATGTTCTGGCCGGCGAGCAGCACCAGATGCTGCATCAGGCAATACTGCGCATCCCGGCTCCGCTGCGCATCGTGCTCGTGCTGCACGATATGGAAGAACTGGCCACCGATCAAGTTGCACAGGTTCTGTCACTTCAGGAGGGAACGGTACGCGTTCGCCTTCATCGGGCGCGCCTCAGCGTCCGCAAGGAGATGAGCCACCTGCTCAGGGGGATTGACGAGCGGCCAAGGAAGGCGAAGCGCGCGGCAAAGGGGCCGAAGGCAGTACAAGCCAACGGTGCGCATCGCCCGCCAGAGTGCCGTGACCTTTTCGCCAATCTCTCCGAATATCTCGACGGCAGGGTGGAACCTGTGAGCTGTGAACAGATACGCCGCCACATTGAAGCGTGCCCGGCTTGCGTGGCATTTCTGCGCGATCTGCGCGGGGCCATCGATCGCTGCCGCTTACTTGAGGTGCCCTGCGATCCGGCAGTCGCACCCCGGCTGCGCGCCATCCTCACCAGGGAATACCTGCGGTTGCTCGCCATCCCGGCTGACAAAAAAACTTCCGCCTTGCTGTAACAAATCTCAGCTCTCGTGTCTTCCTTCCTTTGGGAAAGGAAAATCACGATGGAAGTCAAGATCACTCATCTCGATCGGGTCAAGTTCTCCATTCAGTCTCGGTCTCACACAATCCTCTGCGATCAGCCTGCTGACAACGGCGGCAGCGACTCCGGCATGACTCCTCCGGAGCTGCTCCTGGCTTCGCTTGGCTCATGCGCGGCCTTCTATGCGGCGCAGTACCTGAAGACCCGCAATCTCGCGGATTCAGGCGTTCAGGTTACCGTGACCGCCGTGAAGCTGAAACAGCCCGCCCGTGTTGGCAATTTCCGTGTGCATGTCTTTTGCCCTGTATCACTTACACCAGAGCAGACGGATGGGCTCATGCGCTCCGTGCACCACTGTCTTGTGCACAACACGCTGATGACCCCGCCGGAGATTGCGATTGACCTGACCGTCAGCGAGATAGCCGCCGTCCACGCATAACGGCCGGCCCGACCGCGAGGAGTCTCGACCCACCGCACTCTACTCGATCGAACGCATGAACATTGAGGGCCTTGACGTTGGGGGCGCCATGGACGTGGCATCTTTCCCACCCGGTCCCGAGCCCGCTCTTGTTCCAATTTGGGGAATCCTCGGTTCGCTCTTGGTGGTCGGATTCTCGGACGCGAGTTCGTTCCCCAAGTGTTCTGCACCCACTTTGCGTTATGGCATGATCAATAAGATACAGCCGGGGATTTCGTGATTTTGTATCTTTTCTTATGAAAGATAAGGATTAGTTGAACAACCTTTTTGGCGGTTGTGCTATCAAACAACAAGAGGTCATTTCTTCGCAAGCCGGCGGTCGGTTGCGACAGCGAATTTGCCTCGGTCTGAAAACATCCGGTGACAGCGCATAGTCGGAACACAAAACGGCCATTTAGTCGCGTGGGCGCACTCGCGTTCATCGGATTGGCCTTCTGTTTATTCACGTGGGGCCTTCAATACAAGCTCTCTCTATACGACCCGCCTGATGCGGTTTCTCATCGCATTCCCATGGCCAAGCTCCTTTCCAGGAACGAGCAATCCAGCTATGCCGAAAACCCCATGGTTGTTCGCACCAGAACATCCACGAGGGTTTTGTACACCGCTCCTGCCGCCGTGTTCTTCATATTGCTCCTTATCGTCACTCTCTTGAACGCGCCGTTGTCGGGCCAATGGGAGCACCGCGCCAGCCGGTTGCGCCGAATCCGTCGAGCTCACATGCGAGCCTGCTTCATCCGGCCCCCTCCCGTTTTCGTCTAGCCATTCCCCCGATAGCCACTTTTGAAGGATTCGATCAGATTCAATCGTCGAATGCGGCGACACGCATTCTCTGCCTGAGAAAGCGTACTGCCGCCCTGGACCGCGCAATCACAACTTTGTTTTGGGGTGCATTCGAGACATGCGAAAGCGAACCTCCTGGATTCTCGCCGCGGGAATAACGATTCCTGCTCTGGCTGGCATCGTTGCCTGCAAGAATAATCATTCCGGCGCGAACGCCGCGGAGACTCCATCGGCAAAAGTGGCTGCGGCACAGAGGGGAGACATCGCGCATACGCTCAGCCTCGCCGGCCAATTCCAGCCCTACCAAGTGGTAGACGTCCACCCCAAAATCACCGGCTTCATGGTGAAGATCAACGTGGATATTGGTGACCGCGTGCGCAAGTGCCAGACTCTGGCGGTTTTGGAGGTCCCGGAGTTGAGTGCTCAGTTGAAGGGCACTGGATTCGAGGTGGAACAGGCAAAGGACGATTTGCTTCGAGCCCAGCATGAGATAAAGCGCGCAGAGGCCATCCATTCTTCCTTGCACGCGGACTATGAGCGGCTACTTGAGGCATCGAAAACCCAACCCGGCTTGATCGCACAGCAGGAATTGGACGACGCCCAAAGCAAGGATCTGTCTTCCGAGTCGCAGGTGGATGCGGCTAAGGCTGGTGCGGCTTCAGCGCAACAACATACCGAAGTGGCCCACTCAGACAAGGATCGCGTGCAGGCGCTCGAGAATTACACCAATGTGGTGGCGCCTCTCGATGGCGTGGTTGTCTGGCGGTACGCCGATACAGGCGCGCTCATCCAGAGCGGCGCCAATTCCAACGAACAGGACATTCCGATCGTAAGACTCTCTCAGAGCGGTTTGCTGCGCCTGCGAATGCCCATCCCGGAGAACGATGTGCAGTACGTGCATGTCGGCGATCCGATGCAGGTTCGTGTTGATGCAATTGGCCGCTCCTTTACTGGACAAATCGCGCGGTTCACACGCGATGTGAACTTTGAAACGCGAACTATGGAGACCGAAATCGACGTTGAGAACCAGGACCTCTCCATCTCCCCAGGCATGTACGCCAATACTGAAATGCAACTCGCGCGTGCATCGAACGTCACAACCATTCCGGTCGAGGCGCTGGTGCTCAAGGGAAACAAACAATCGGTATTCGCCCTCGACTCTGGTAATCGAATTCACATCCGGAATGTCGAGGTCGGCCTTCAGGGATCGAAGCTCGCGCAGATCAAGAGCGGCCTTGTGCCCGGGGATCGGGTGGTCGTGGGAGGCCAGGAGAACTACACCGAGGGCGAACTGGTCTCACCGATCAACGTTCAGACTCCAGCTTCCGATGTCATGCGCGAGTCGGGAGGCGTGATCGACATGAAGGCCGACGCAGAAGGGAACAACGGAGGAGCAAAGTAATGCCGAAGTTTGCTCTCAGATATCCGTTTTTCATCATCATGTTGTGCTTGATGGTCTCGCTTGTTGGAATCGTCAACACCGTGCGCATGCCCGTTGATCTGTTCCCCAAGATCGATATGCCCGTTGTTGTTGTGGCCACCTTCTACAACGGGATGCCGCCGCAGCAAATCGAAGCCGACATCACGAATACCTTTGAGCGCTTCTTTACGCTGGGCGCGAATATCGACCACAGCGAATCCCGCTCGCTCACAGGTGTGAGTCTCATCAAAATCTACTTCAAGCCAGGCACAGATCCCAACTCAGCTCTGAGCAACATCGCAAATCTTGCCATGGCGGACTTACGGCGCCTTCCTCCCGGCACGCTGCCCCCCGTGGTGCTTGGCATGGACGCATCGACCCAACCAGTATGTCTCGTCACGTTAAAAGGGCAGGGATTGAACGAAACAAACCTGAAGGACGTCGCACAGTTCCAGGTGCGCAATCAGATATCAAATGTGCAGGGAGCTTCGGTTCCGCAGCCCTATGGGGGGACCTACCGGCAGATTCAGGTATATGTTGACCCGGTAAAAATGGAAGCGCGAAATCTCAGCCTCAATGACGTAGTCGAGTCAGTCAACAGTTCGAATCTGATCCTTCCCGCTGGCGACGTGCGTATTGGTTCGAAGGACTTCAACATCTACGCCAACAGCCAATTCCCTGACGCAACCTCAATGAACGAAATGCCCTTGAAATCGGTGGGGAATGCATCTGTCCTGGTGGGCGACATCGGCAAGGCAGAGGACTCGGGCGCGCTTCAATACAATATCGTGCGCATCGACGGACAGCGCTCTGTTTACATACCGGTTTTCAAGCAGGGCGGCAACAGCAACACCATCACCATCGTCGATGGCATGAAGACCGCCATCAAACATCTTGTTGACATTCCTCCCGCTCTGAAGACGGCAGTGGTCTTCGATCAATCGATCTTTGTAAAACTCGCCATCAAGAATCTCGTCAAAGAAGCGAGCATCGGCTTGGTGCTTACCGGCATCATGATTCTGGTTTTCCTTGGTAGCCCTCGAGCAACCTTCGCAGTCCTGCTTTCGATTCCGCTTTCAGCGCTTGTTTGCCTTCTGCTGACAAGTGCCATGGGCGGCTCAATTAACACCATGATTCTGGGTGGATTGGCGCTGGCGTTCTCGCGACTGATCGACGACTCGGTAGTGGTGCTCGAGAATATCTTCCGCTACATGGAAATGGGACATCCACCGCGAGAGGCGGCCGAAAAAGGTGGTATCGAGGTATCTCTTGCTGTCCTTGCGGCAACTTCAACTACCTCCATCGTGTTCTTTCCTGTTAGCTTTCTGTCCGGCATCAGCAAGTACATTTTCACCCCGCTCGCGCTGGGCGTAGTTCTTTCTATCTTCGCTTCGTACTTCTTCGCAATGACCGTGGTACCTCTCTACTGCGCTAACTTCATCCGGCTCCAGGATGAAGAGACAAAAGGGAGAGACAACAGGCCAGACTTCTTCGCCCGATTCGAGCGCAAGTTCAACGACAAGTTCCAAACAATGCTCTCTTGGTATGAACGACTTGCCAAACGAGCAATGCGCCGCCCGGGCTTCACGGCTGCAGCAATTCTGGGGGGCGTCGGGCTCACTTTGCTTGTGCTCTTTCCGTTTCTTGGACGCGCCTACTTTCCGCGCACCGATCCTGGCCAATTCGTCATCGATGTACGGATGCCCAGCGGCACGCGCCTCGAAGTCAGCAACAATGACATCGCCAAGGTTGAAACCATTATTCGGAGCGTCGTCAAACCGTCCGATCTGGATATGGTTGTATCCAACATCGGCGTTTACCCCGACCTCTCCGCAATTTATACGACCAACGCTTCGATGAACACTGCATTCGTCCAGGTCAGCCTGAAAGAGGACCATCATATTGCCAGTTATGAATACATGCGGCGTGTCCGGGAAAGGCTCTCAGCAGAGATGCCGGAGCTTGTTACTTACATCCAGGCGGGCGGCCTGGTTGACAGTGTGATCAACCAGGGCTTGCCGGCGCCAATCGATATCCAGGTAAGCTCCATGGATATGGATGGAGCCTACGCACTGGCCAAGGATCTATCCCAAAAGATAAAAGCGATGCCGAATGTGAGCGGCGTCTATATTCCGCAGGATATCGACTACCCGGGGATTGCTCTGAACATCGACCGCGAGAAGGCCAACCTCATCGGCCTTACGGCGAAGGATGTGGTCCAAAACGTGATCACCGCCATGACCTCGGATGGCATGGTCGCCCCCAGCTATTGGATTGACCCGAAGAGCGGAAACAACTATATGGTAACGGTTCAGTACGCGAACAACCTGATCAATAACATGTCGATGCAGGACTTCAATGGTATTCCTCTGCGTGGCGTTCATCCTGCTGGGTATAGCCCAGACCAGCAGGCCCGTGGAGCTTCAATCGATTCGCGCCAACTCTGGCTTGGCGACCACGCGGCGGGCTATACGCCATTGAGCTCGGTGGCCAGTATTAAGCAGATCACGACCCCGACTGAAGTTGACCATTATCAGATTCGACGTGTCATCGACATCTATGTCGCGACAAAGACTGAAGCGCTGCAAGGCGTTGGCGGCAACATCAAGAGACTGCTGTCGAACACAGTCACCGAAAAGAATACTGTATTGAACTTGCGCGGCGCCGTCGTCAGTATGAACAGGTCGTTCACGGAATTTGGCCTGGGCCTGGTCGTTTCAGTCTTGATGGTCTATCTGATCCTTATGGCTCAGTTCAAGTCATTTATCGATCCTTTCATCATCTTGATGGCAATTCCGCCCGGGCTGGCAGGCGTGGTAATGATTCTCCTCGTAACCCGAAGTTCACTCAACATCATGTCCTTGATGGGCGTGATCATGATGACCGGCATCGTGGTCTCGAACAGCATTCTGATCGTTGAATTCGCCGGAACTTTGCTTAAACAGGGCCTGCCGCTGTTGGAAGCCGTTGTCCAATCCTGCAAGATTCGACTGCGCCCAATTCTGATGACCTCATTGGCGACCCTGCTCGGCATGATACCCATGGCACTTGGTACGGAAGCAGGCAGCGAGCAATACGCGCCGCTGGCACGTGCGGTGATCGGCGGTCTCGGAGTTTCGGTTGTCGTAACTGTATTCCTCGTGCCGGCCGTATACCTGATTGTTCATGGCAGACGCGAGAAGGCCGCGACTGCGGTGGAGGCATAGAGAATGACCATCCGAATCAGCCCCCGCCATGCCGATGAACTCTCTCTTCCACTCCGTTCAAACACACCAGCGATGACGATCGACGGAGGTTCGAAGTAATGCCGAAGTTTGCCCTCAATAATCCGTTCTTCATCATCATGCTTTGCCTAATGGTGTCCCTTGTGGGGGTGGTCAACACCGTTCAAATGCCTGTGGACCTGTTTCCAAGGATCGATATGCCTGTAGTGGTCGTGGCCACTTTCTACAATGGCATGCCGCCGGAGCAGATCGAAGCCGACATTACCAATACCTTTGAGCGGTTCTTCACGCTTGGCGCAAATATCGACCATAGCGAATCGCGTTCATTAACCGGTGTAAGCCTGATTAAGATTTACTTCAAGCCGGGCACTGATCCCAATTCGGCGTTGAGCAATATCGCGAATCTGGCGATGGCAGACCTGCGGCGTCTCCCGCCGGGTACCCTGCCCCCCGTGGTGTTGGGCATGGACGCATCGACGCAGCCGGTTTGTCTTGTAACCCTGAAGGGGCAGGGGCTGAACGAAACCAACTTGAAGGACATAGCCCAGTTTCAGGTGCGCAACCAGATATCGAATGTGCAGGGCGCTTCGGTTCCGCAACCGTACGGGGGAACCTACCGGCAGATTCAGGTTTATGTGGACCCTCTGAAAATGGAGGCGCGTAATCTCAGTCTGAATGACGTGGTCCAGTCAGTAAACAACTCGAATTTAATTCTGCCGGCTGGGGACGTTCGCGTTGGATCGAAGGACTTTAACATTTACGCAAACAGTCAGTTCCCGGATGCGAACTCGATGAATCAAATGCCCCTCAAGTCGGTCGGCAACGCCTCCGTCCTGGTGGCCGACATTGGCAAGGCAGAGGATTCGGGCGCGCTTCAGTACAACATTGTGCGGATCGACGGGCAGCGGTCGGTTTACATACCGGTCTTCAAGCAGGGCGGCAATAGCAACACCATCACTATTGTCGATGGAATGAAAGCAGCCATCAAGCATTTGGTCGACATTCCACCATCGTTGAAGACAGCGGTCGTCTTCGACCAGTCCGTCTTCGTCAAGCTGGCGATCGGAAATGTCACCAGGGAGGCAGCAATCGGCCTGGTGCTGACGGGGATCATGATCCTGATCTTCTTGGGGAGCCCTCGCGCAACGATTGCCGTGCTGCTGTCGGTTCCGCTCTCTATGGTCGTCTGCCTGTTGATCACCAATTACATGGGCGGGTCCATCAACACCATGATTCTGGGCGGTCTGGCACTCGTGTTCTCGCGGCTCATCGACAACGGGGTCATCGTACTTGAGAACATCTTCCGCCATATGGAGATGGGAGAGTCTCCGGCCGTTGCCGCCGAGCGCGGTGGGACGGAGGTCTCGATGGCTGTCCTTGCCGCCACCTTTACCACCTCCATTGTGTTCTTTCCGGTCACTTTCTTCAGCGGCATTAGCAAGTACATCTTCACCCCTTTGGCGATGGGCGTTGTGTTCTCGATTTTCGCATCCTATTTTTTCGCGATGACAGTGGTTCCTCTCTATTGCGCAAAGTATATCCGCCTCCATCACCCGGGCGAAGATCCGAAAGCGTCGAAGCCTGGCTTCTTCGCCCGTTTCGAGAAATCGTTCAACCACAGGTATGAGAGGATGCTGAATTGGTACGAGCGTCTTGCCAAACGGGCTATGCAAAAGCCAGGCTTGACGGCGGCTGCGATTCTAGGTGGCGTCGTTCTTGTACTTGCTGTGACGTCCCCTTTTCTTGGTCGTGCTTACTTCCCACGCACCGACCCAGGCCAATTCGTAATCGACGTGCGCATGCCTAGCGGCACACGCCTGGAAGTAAGCAATGACTACATTGGGAAAGTGGAGGCACTAATCCGCGGCGTCGTCCATCCGAAAGACCTCGACATGATCGTATCCAACATAGGCGTTTATCCCGATCTGTCCGCGATCTACACCACCAACGCGTCAATGGACACGGCCTTCGTCCAGGTCAGCCTGAAAGAGAATCACAGCATCGGCAGCTACGAGTATATGCAGAGAGTGCGCGATAAGCTCTCCCGCGAGATGCCCGAACTTACCACTTACTTTCAGGCAGGAGGCTTGGTGGATAGCGTGGTCAATCAGGGCTTGCCCGCCCCAATCGATGTTCAGGTGAGTTCGATGGATATGGAAGGATCTTACGCGCTGGCCAAGACAATTGCCCAAAAGATCAAAGCGCTGCCGAATGTAAGTGGAGTCTACATACCGCAGGACCTGGACTATCCAGGCATTGCCCTGAACATTGACCGCGAA
The DNA here is from genome assembly GCA_964460385.1 of uncultured Occallatibacter sp. Lineage (GTDB taxonomy): Bacteria > Acidobacteriota > Terriglobia > Terriglobales > Acidobacteriaceae > Telmatobacter. The sequence goes on from CAYWSR010000138.1 coordinate 10,877, forward strand.
AAGGCCAGCCTGATCGGCCTCTCCGCCAAAGATGTGGTCGACAACGTTGTAACTGCCATGACCTCAGATGGAATGGTCGCCCCCAGTTACTGGATCGATCCTAAAAGTGGAAACAACTACATGGTGACAGTTCAGTATGCCAACAGCGTCCTCAACAACATGTCGATGGAGAAGTTCGAATGTATCCCTCTGCGCGGAGTTCAGCCAGCCGGTTATAGCCCGATGCAGCAGGCCCACGAGGTCGGTTCGGAGTCGCGTCAACTATCGGGAGGCGACCACACCGCTGGATATACACCCTTGAGCTCGGTTGCGGACCTTAAGCTCATTGATACGCCAACAGAGGTGGATCACTACCAGATTCGTCGCGTAATCGACATCTATGTGTCGACCAGAACCGAGGCGCTGCAGGGCGTTGGCGGTAGTATCAACAAGCTGCTGGCAGACACCAAAACTGACAAGAACACCGTCTTGAACCTGCGTGGCGCAGTGGTCAGCATGAATCGCTCGTTCGCGGAGTTTGGGGTTGGGCTCATCCTTGCGGTTCTGATGGTTTACCTGATCTTGATGACCCAGTTCACATCTTTCATCGATCCCTTCATCATTCTCATGGCAATCCCGCCGGGGCTCGCTGGGGTGGTGCTGATTCTTCTTGTTACAGGGAGCACGCTCAACATCATGTCCTTGATGGGCGTGATCATGATGACCGGCATCGTAGTCTCGAACAGCATTCTAATCGTTGAGTTCGCCGGGACCTTGCATAAGCAAGGCCTGTCGCTGTTAGAGGCCGTCGTCCAATCGTGCAAGATTCGGTTGCGTCCGATCCTGATGACATCCCTCGCGACGCTGCTCGGGATGATCCCGATGGCGCTCGGACTGGAGGCGGGGAGCGAACAATATGCGCCGCTTGCGCGCGCGGTTATCGGCGGACTCGCAGTGTCTGTGGTCGTAACCGTCTTCCTGGTGCCGGCGGTCTACTTGGTCGTTCACGGCCGGCATGAAGAGGCATCCGCGATTGCGGAGGAGGTTTAGAAAATGACTGGACAGACTTGGTTCAGGCTTCCACATTCCGGATTGTTTCTTTCGCTTGTCACAGTTTGCTCCGTTTCGCTCGTTGGACAGACGCCAGGCATCAAGTCGCAGCTTCCGGATGCTCCTCGCGTCGTGCTTTTGGCCTTTTCGCAGCAAGATGCATCGCCGCTGCCGGTGGGACAAGCGCAGGCCGCTTCGGCCCAGCCGGATAGCACTGCTCCCGCCCAGCAACCGCGGCTCACCCAATCCGACGCTGAAAGGCTTGCCATCAGGAACAATCCGCGAGTCAGTGTTGCCCACCTGCTCGCGTTGGCACAGCACCAGGTTGTTCGTGAAACCAGAGCCGCTGAACTGCCAACTGGAGTTGCCAGCATGACTGCCGAGGATGCTGAGAATGCAAGCCGCATCTCGGCAGGCTCACTCACGGCCTCCCGTCTTTTTGAACACGCCGGCGCAGGAGGAGGCTTTACTCAACTGATCACGGAT
>CAYWSR010000139.1:0-12353 GCA_964460385.1 uncultured Occallatibacter sp.
CCAACATCCTCAAGACCGCTTATCAGTTCATCAACGGCAACCCCGACAAGGAAATCGACATCGAGGCCGTCGGCCGCAAGGGCCGCGACCAGTTGCGCCGCCGCTATCCCACCGCTGCCTATACCGATCAGACCGACGAGAACGGCCAGAAGCATCAGGTCCGGTCCCCGCGCCAGGGAAAAGTCGAGCTCACCGGCGACCACCCCGGCCTGCTGGTCAAGCTTGAGCCTTCACGCGTCCTCGATCTCGCGCACAACATCATCTCCCGCTACGTCCACGAGGAGATCGATGCCGCCTACATCGTCTACAACGAGTTCAAGTCGGTGATCGCGCAGCGCCTCGTCGTCGAGCGCCTGCTCCCGCTCCTCGATCTTGAGAACCCGCAGATTACCGGCGTTGTCGAGCCCTCCGCCGAAGAGAAGGAGCGCCAGGCCGAGGCTGCTCTCTCCGCGGGCATCGACATTGAGGCTGCCGACACCACCGAGGCCGACGAAGAAGCTAGAAAGTTCGCCACCGCCAACGTCGACTACATCTACGAGCAGCCCGCCGAGGAGCTCTTCGCCGGCCTGCTCCCGCAGTACATCTTTTCCGTGCTCTTCCACGCCATGACCGAGTCGGTCGCCGCCGAGCACGCGGCCCGCATGACGGCGATGGATTCGGCAACCAACAACGCCTCCGACATGATCGACGCCCTCACGCTGCACATGAACCGCGTGCGCCAGGCCGCCATCACCAAGGAGATCATCGAGATTGTGAGCGGAGCAGCGGCTTTGTGATCTCGTGAGGGTTTGCGATGAGTCTCCAAGAAGTTATGCAGACCGAGATTTGGAGCAAGGAGACATCGCGAAGGGTTCTTGCGAGAGCAGGGAGGGTTTTTCTACGAGTCGGAATTGTGCTTGGGATTCTTGTTGTTGTACTCGGAATGATCTATGCGGTCGAAACGAGTTGGCTGACAGCGGGAGAGCGCAAAGTTGCAGTTGCCACACTCGCTGAGATTGATGCAATGCAGAGACTTGTACAAGATGGTGGCAATGATAATGAATCAAGGGATCAGCAGGCGAAGCTTTTGGTCGAGGACGCGCACCACAGATCTAGGACGATCCGCGACGGACGTGTTGCCTCCAGTTTGGAGTTTTATCTTTTCCAAACAGAGGATGCCCGGCGCGAAAGTGAGTTCCTAAATTCGATTCAACAGCGAACGTCTCAAGCCTCCGCTGCTTTGCAGGGGTCTGAAAAGAAATGGGACGGCTCGAGTTCCAGGATGAGAACGGAAGCGCGCTCCTTGGTAACGAGTTCGTTACAGTAGAAAAGATCAGAATTCAAGAAGGCACAAAAAATGGCAGACAATATCGGCAAAGTAATTCAGGTTTCGGGCCCGGCGGTCGACGTGCAGTTTGAAGAAGCGACCATGCCTCCCATCTACCAGGCGCTTCGCGTTACCAGCGACGGCTTCAACGTGCCCACGCCCATCAGCGTCATCCTCGAGGTGGAGCAGCACCTGGGCGAGGGCCGCGTGCGCACCGTGGCCATGGAAGGCACCGACGGCATGGTCCGCGGCATGAAGGTCATCGACCTCGGCGGCCCCATCCGCGTGCCCGTAGGCAAGGAGACGCTGGGACGCATCATCAACGTGATCGGCGAGCCCGTCGACGAGCTAGGCCCCATTGGTGAAAAGTCCCGCATGCCCATTCACCGCCCCGCGCCGCTCTTCGACGAGCAAACCACCCACGAGGAGATGTTCGAGACCGGCATCAAGGTCATTGATCTGATCCAGCCCTTCCTGAAGGGCGGCAAGATCGGCCTCTTCGGCGGTGCCGGCGTCGGCAAGACGGTTGTTATCATGGAGCTCATCAACAACGTCGCCAAGAACCACGGCGGCTTCTCGGTCTTTGCCGGTGTGGGTGAGCGCACTCGCGAGGGCAACGACCTGTGGCTCGAAATGAGCGAGTCCGGCGTCATCAAGCCCGGCGACTGGGCCGAATCCAAGTGCGCCCTCGTCTACGGCCAGATGACCGAGCCGCCAGGGGCGCGTCTCCGCGTGGCCCTCAGCGCCCTCACCGTCGCCGAGTACTTCCGCGACGTCGAGGGCTCCGACACGCTGCTCTTCATCGACAATATCTTCCGCTTTACGCAGGCAGGCTCCGAGGTCTCCACGCTGCTCGGTCGTATGCCTTCTGCCGTCGGCTACCAGCCCAACCTTGCTACGGAGATGGGCGAATTGCAGGAGAGGATCACCTCCACCAGCAAAGGCTCTGTAACGTCCGTCCAAGCCGTCTACGTGCCCGCCGACGACTTGACCGACCCGGCCCCGGCCACAACCTTCGCTCACCTCGACGCCACCACCGTGCTCTCGCGTCCGCTTTCGGAGCTCGGCATCTACCCGGCCGTAGATCCGCTGGCTTCCACTTCGCGCATTCTTTCCGCGCGCATTGTGGGCGACGATCACTACGACGTGGCCCAGGGCGTGAAGAAGATCCTGCAGCGCTACAAGGATCTCCAGGACATCATCGCCATTCTCGGCATCGACGAACTTTCTGAAGAAGACAAGCTGACTGTCGCCCGCGCCCGCAAGGTGCAGAAGTTTCTGTCGCAGCCTTTCCACGTGGCAGAGCAGTTCACGGGCATCCCCGGCAAGTACGTCAAGATTGCCGACACGGTCCGCGCCTTCAAGGAGATCATCGAAGGTAAGCACGACGATATCCCTGAGCAGGCTTTCTACATGCAGGGTGGCATCGAAGACGTGCTCGCAGCCGCGGAGAAGCTTAAGGCAACGGCGTAAGAACAGCTTCTAGCTGTTAGCTTCTAGCCTTTAGCTAGCGGCTAAGAGCTAGAAGCTAGAGGCTAGGGTTTTTATGGCTGACGAAACCAATCAACTCCGCGTACGGCTGGTCACTCCCGAGCGAACGCTCTTCGAGCATGGCGCCTCGGCAGTGGAGTTGCCTGCCAAATCCGGCTACATGGAAGTGCTCTTCGGCCACGCGCCGCTGCTCACCGAGTTGGGCGCCGGCGAAGTCACGCTGCACGGCGGCCCCGATGGGCCGGACTCCATTTCGCGCTACAACGTCAGCTGGGGTTTCGCTGAAGTTCTTCCCGATCGCGTCACGATTCTTGCTTCCGATGCTCTGAAGCCCGAAGAGATCGATGTTCCGCGCGCTCAGCAGCAGCTTGATCGCGGCCACAAGGAGTGGGAGAAGGCCGGCGACAGCGAAGAAGCATACACTGAGGCGCTTCACGTCATCGCCGAAGCCGAAGCCAAGCTGGCCACCGCCGCGGAGAAACAGAGCTAGCGTTAACCCAGCATCCCGGTCCGGATTGGGAGGCTTTTTGACGATCGATCCAAAGCCGTGCCCAGGAATTGATTCCGTAAATACGCCATCGGTTGATTCCAGCCTCTCGCGAACCTTTCAAATCGCGCGACGCTTTCTTCCATGGATCGCGCTAGCCACCATCCCATTCTGTCTTCTGTCTTTGGCGACCGCTCTCGCCGACCTGGGCGCCTATCCCGGCGTCGACCTCCGGGCAAAGGTCGTTGGCGCGCGCGCGCTCGCCGCTGGGCTTGACCCCTACGCCATGGACGGCCTCGCCGTGCATGGGGAGTATTTCAAGGCGGGAACCGCGGTGACCGCCACGCCGGCCCTTTTGGCGCTTTATCTTCCCTTAAGCAGCTTGCCCTTCCAAACCCAGCGAACGATCTACTTCTGGATGGATTGGATGTTTGCGGCAGGGTCGTTCTATCTGCTGAAACGGTCCTTCTGCAAGGGCCGCGCATCGGCTTATCTTGGCTGGATCGTCTTCGCCGTTTTCATCGTGTGCAGCTACTCGTTTCGCTTTCATCTCGAACGCGGGCAGTTCTATATGCTCTTGTTGCTGCTCACGTGTTATCTCGCCTCGGCGGTCAAGAACCATTGGACGGGCTGGATATCGTGTATGCCGGTGGCGCTCTTGCTGCTTGTGCGTCCTACTTATGCACTCATTCTTGTTGCCGCACTGGCATGCCCAGCCATGAGCAAGTGGGTCATTCGTGTGCTTGTTGTTACCGTTGTGATGTTTTCGATGACATTGCACTATGACGGGATCGCGAGATGGATCGAGTTTCCCAGGCAAGTCCACGCACGCCAAGCGGCGCTCATGGAGAAGAACAAGACCCGTTGTTGCGACCCGCATGCCCCGCCGGATATCCCCGTGCCCAACGTGATCGAACAGATCGACTTCGGCAAGATGCTGCCGCCACACGCGATCAATGGAACCTTCTTAGGGCTAGTTTCGCTTGGATTCGTGCATGCCGGGCAGCATTTCTCCTTCGCGTGCGGGTTGTTCTCACTGAAATGGATTACCAGGGCGAACAATGCTTTGATGGCGCTCATCCTGGCTGGAGGGCTGGTGGTTGCCTGGACAGCGCGGCGCCGCATGGTCAGCCAAAACGTTTTGATTGCGCTCATGGTGCTATTGCCGCTGGTATTCGAATTATGCGCACCGGAGCGCTTCTTTTACACCGCTGTGGTCGAGGTTCTGCCACTTCTATTGATCCTTCTCGATCGGGGCGTCCTTCAACTGGCGTTGAAGAGCAAGGCAGGAGCCTATCGCTGGCTGGCATTGATCGCCTTGGGCATATTGCCGCCCGCCATCATGCAAATACTTCCTTTTATGCGTGTTCTTACTTCCTCGATGAGTGTCTTGATCCTGTTGGTATTGCCGATCTGCCTCGCTGCATTCTGTGCCTGGGCCGTTTTTACCTCACCCCATGGCACAGGGGACGCGCTGCAACCTGATTCGTCACCGGTTGTGTAGGCTTCTCGTCGCGCCTCCCCCAGACAGCTCTCTACTGACTTCGCTTCAACACCAGCGGCAGGCTCCCCCCACCCTGCGAAAACGTTCCGTCAATCGATGCGAGATCCGCGGCAATCTTGCCGGAAAACTCCGCCTGCAGTGCAGCAAAGCTGGCAGTCAGTGTTCCGTTCTCACGTTTCACGGCGCTTGCCGTCAGCCACGCAGGGCTCTGGTCCGGGCTCTGGAGTTTCCCGGTCAGGCCATCCGCCGTGTTCGTGACCTTCAGCAGGATATGCAGCGTGTTTCCGTTCACGTCGAGAGAGCCGGCCCAGGTTCCATCGATGTCCGAGGCCGGTGCCGGTTTGGGTGCCGCAACAGCCGTCGCGGCCCCGCGCTTGAAGTTCAGCGTCAAGGGCTGCCCCTGCGTCCAGGTCCCGTCAATCCCCGATCCGTCCGCTTTCACCGTACCCTCATAGGTTCCATGCACGGTATCCACGGTCAGCGCGAGCTTGGAATCCTTCAACGTTACGATGGTGACCGGAATGCCCATCACGCTCTGATCGAGGCTGTCGAGAGAGCCCGTAAGCGTGCCGTCCTTGGCTGCGGCAATGTGAAGCACAAGCCGCAGTGTCGCCCCGCCCGCGTTCAGCGAGCCACTCCAGTCCCCGGCAATCGAAGCGGCTCCTGCAGGAGCTGAGGCCGCCGGAGCCGCTGCCGCCGGAGTGGGCGCCGCGGCCACCCGCGTGAATTCGATCGGCGTCTCCTGGTCTCCCGCGAACACGCCCGAGATCTTCGTGCCGTCGCTGCTGAGCGTACCCGTGTAGACACCGTGATATGCTTCCACGTCCATGCTGAACTTCGAGTCCTTGAACGTCACCCCGCTCATCGCCACGCCTGTTACCCCCAATTCGGGGCTGTCCAGCGTCGCCGCCAGCGTGCCATCCTTGGCCGCCGTAATGTGAACGATCACGTGATAGTCGGTTCCCTGAATGCTCGCGACACCTTGCCAGTCGCCCACAATCTGCGCCTGCGCACTCGCAAGCGGCACAAGAGTCAAAACAGCGACAGCCATCCACATCCATTTCAAAGCAATTCGGCGAATCATCGGTCTCCTTTGCTGCATGAAACTCCCGCCTGCCATTCTACAGGCGAAAGGTTGACACGGCTTGAATCCGGGAGCGAACAATTCCGTCCCGCCGGAGAGCTATCTGGTCAAACCGCTTTCATTGCGCCTACAATTCTCTTCAGCATGGCGAAAGCAAAAGACAAGACGTTTGAAGTTCCCTGTCCCGACTGCAGCGCGATGATCGTAGTCGACGCCTCCACCGGGCTCGTTGTGAGCCACACCTCGGCCCCGCGCAAGCGCATGTTCGAAGACCTCGAAACCGCGGCCCAGGCCATGCGAGCCCAGGACGAGCGCAAGGAGTCCATCTTCCGCCAGTCGGTCGAGGCAGAGAAGAATAAGGAAGACCTGTTCGAGAAGAAGTTCGCCGAAGCCCTGCGCAAGGCCAAGGATGCGCCGGAAGGCAAGCCCTTGCGCGAATTCGACCTGGACTAACGTGGGTTGCCTGACCGTTGTGGCCTGACCTCCGTTGCCTGGCGCTTTTGAGCTGACGCTTGCAGTTGTCTCGCCGCAACCTCCTAACCCGAGAGAGCGTCTCAATCGTTGGAAGCATGTTTTGGCGCGGGGAAACCGAGGCCTCCGTTTCAAGGCATACTGATACTGGCTTCTTTTTGAGTTCCATCCTCTGTTGAACCGAAGCCGGATCGAGAAGGAGAGTCCATGGTAGTCGTTCCGCTGTCGCAACCCGAATACGAATTGAAGGCCGCAGGCCCGGTCCGTTCGAGCGGAGGATTGAACTGGGCCACGGTTTTTGCTGCCAGCAGCCTGGTCGCCGGGGGTATTCTGCTGCTCACTGGAAACCGCAAGGCTGGCACCGTTGCCGCTGCCTCGGGCACCACTCTGCTGCTGCTCGACCAGCAGGATCTCTTTCGCACCTGGTGGAACGCGATCCCTGGCCAGATTGAAAGCGTGCAGAAGGTTCTCGGCGAGGTCCAGGCATCGATGAGCGAAGTCGGCGCCCAGCGCGACAGGCTGCACAGGGTCTTTAATCGGTAGGGGCCAACTGGAAATCTTCACCCGCCGGGTCCAGCGCACCGCATTTGCGCTAAATCCCCAACTGTCTCCGCCCGGCTTCGCTGATCCGGTGCGGCGTCCACTTCGGCTCCCACACCAGGTCCACCTGCACCTTGCTGATCTGCTGGATTCCCGCCAGCCGGTTGTGGACCTGTTCAAAGATGAGCCCGCTCGCCGGACACTGCGGGGTGGTCAGGGTCATGGTCACCTTCACCCATTGCCGAGGCCATGCGGGGGTAGAGTCCGGGTCCGGCCCCGTTTCAAGGCCGTAGATCAGCCCCAGGTCCACCAGGTTCAGCCTGACTTCCGGGTCAAAGCAATCCCGCAGCGCCGTCAGGATATCCTTCTCCGAGAGCATAGGCTAGTTCTTCCGCTCGACCAGGTAGCGCGCCACGGACTTCAGACCGTCCGCGCGGCTGCCATAGGGCTCGAGCGCCGCAAACGCCTCCTCGATTAGCTGCGCAGCGTCCCTTTGGCTCTGCTCAATCCCGTATACTGCCGGCCAGGTCGCCTTCTCGGTCGCCGCATCCTTGCCTGCCGTCTTGCCCAGATGCGCGGAGTCCACCGTCATGTCCAGCACGTCATCCACAATCTGGAAGGCCAGGCCCGCCTTGCGCCCGAAGAGATCAAGCCGAGCGACATCCTCGGCATTTGCCCCGCCGTAGATGCCCCCTGCCACCACGCTTACGCGGATCAGCGCCCCGGTCTTGGCGCGATGGATCGCCTCCACAAGCTCGGGAGTCGGCTTCAGGTGCTCACTCTCAAGGTCCAGCACCTGGCCGCCGATCATGCCATCCACGGTGCCCACTGCGTTTGCGATCAACCCGATAATCTGCACCGTCGCCGCATGCGGCGTATCCAACCCCGCCAACACTTCGAAAGCCCGCGTCTGCAGCGCGTCGCCGGCCAGGATCGCAATCGCCTCGCCAAACGCAACATGGCAGGTTGGCTTGCCGCGGCGCAAATCGTCGTTGTCCAGCGCAGGCAAGTCGTCGTGGATCAGCGAATAGGTGTGCAGCATCTCCAGTGCCGCTCCCAGCCGCGCAATCCCCGCTGGAAGCCTGCCCGCAATCGTTGCCGCGGCCTGCATCGCCAGCACAGGTCTCAGCCGTTTGCCCCCGGCAAACGTCGAGTGACGCATCGCCCCGTGAATCGACGCAGGAACTGTTTCAGCGCAGGGAATCAGCTCCTCCAGCGCTCGATCGGTCAGCTCAGCGCCTTCTTGAATCAGCGATTTTACGTCAACAGCCATCTGTCTCATTTTAACTGCGCGTTTTCCGCCTTCGCTCCGACCTTCGCTTGAGCAATCCCAGAACCGTGAGCACCAGCGCGCTCAACGCGGTTATCCATCGCCCCGCCACCACGTCAGGTGTGGTCGTCCAGTCCACTGAAAGTACCACTGGTCCCGCGAGCACGGGCACAGCCAGCAGCCCGTCGTCGCGCTTTGGAAGATTTGTCACCTGTCGCCCATTCACCCGCACTTCCCACGCCGGATACCGAGTGAGCCGCAAGACCAGGTAGCCCGCATGGTCGGTCACGCCCAGCAACCCGAAATGCTCCGCCCGCTGCCGCACCCGCACTGGCGAAGCGGGAAACGTTTGGTTGCAGCTGCCTTGCTTCTCGTCCCATACAGGGGTCGTATCGCCGTTCGCATCGTCCCCGACAGGCACTTTGCCCAAAGTCGCATTCGCGTCCGTCACCAGGCACGCCCCCGGCAACCCTTCCGCAATCTGCGTATCGTCCGCGCCCGCCGGCTGATACTCGTCCGTGCCGACAAATCCCGCATTCGACTTTGCCACGGCCAGCATCGGCGCTACGGCGTCCTCGTCGTCGCAGACTTGAAACCAGGTGTGCCCGGCAACGTGAACCATCCAGGCGAAAGCAACCGCAAACACTGCCCCAACCGCAATCTGCCGCCATCGCTTCTCTTGCCAAACGGCCGCCGCGATGAAGATGCCCATCGGGGCTTCAGCCACTACGAGCCATCGCCATGGGAATTGCAGGAATCGCATCTTCGGCAGAAAATTCCAAACCGGCCACGAGACCGGCAACTGGAGCAGCAGCACCACAATCGGGATCGCAGCCGGAACAAGCCACCATTCTCGCGTGCGATTGTCGCTTTTCTGGGTTCGGCCGCGCAGGCCCGCGATAACGATTCCGGCCAGCGCCATGGCAATCATGATGGCCGCAATAATCGATACTTTCTGCAGCTCCGAGTCGTGGCTGGCGAGCGCAGGGTCGGCATGGTGCGCAAACAGCCAGCTGTTCTCCACGCGCAATCCCGGGTCGTCGGTTGCCTCGCGAATGTCGACCCACTTCTGTTCCCATGCTGCGGGAACAATGTAGATCGCCGCCATTCCAAGCCCCAGCACCACTCCAACAGCCGCACGCACCACCGGAGCCCACGATCGCCTCCGAATCGCCAGCGCAGCCGCAACCACGGCCAGCAGGTAGCTCGCCATTACGCCCACTGGCGCATTCGAGAGCCACGCTCCCGCGATCAACAAGGCGATCACCGTCGAACCATCGAAACCACGCCGCCCGGCCGAATCCCGACCTGACCGTGTATCACCCGATGCCCGCTCACGCAACAGAAAAAGCAGCAGCAGCGGAATCCACATCCCTCCCGCGAGCTCGCCGAAGGCGCTTCTCTCGTAGGCCGTAAACAGCGCGTAGCCTGAGAAGATGGCCGCGCACCCGGCAAGCGTTGCCGCGCCGTCATCAAGCATTTCGCGCGCCAGAGCCCGTGTCGCCAGACCCGTCCCGGCCAGCAGCAGAAACGTCAACGCAATCGGGACCAGCGTCCACGGCATCACAAAGCTTAGAGCCGCGCCGAGCATCCACGTCAGCGGCGGATAAAAGACAAACCGGGGCTCGCCCGCGCCGTAGTCCGCGCTCGGGGCCCAGTGGGGATAGAAAACCAGGTTGTGCCAGCTTGTTCTCGCCTCCAACCACGACACAAGGTGGAAGTCGAAGTCATGTCCGCAGGAGTTGCCGTGGAGAAGTTGCGGCATCACGGCAAACGCCGCTGCCAGCAGAACCACCGCCGGCCCAGCCCATCGCCCCAGCAGGCCTGACTCCTGACCCCTGATCCTGGAACTCTCGTCCCTCATGGCGTCAGCCGCAGCGTGTGACGTGTCTGTGCAGCCACTGCCGTCTCAGAGAAGGGAAGCGCAAACGTCGTCCCGCCGTAGTAGTCGTTCCACTGGTCGCGGAAGTACGGGCTGTAGGGATCGCCGCTTTCGCCCAGCACAATGTTCTCGGTCGAGCCATCCACGTCGCTCCAGTCCATGGTGAAACGCTGCGACGGCCCGAAGTCCCTGCCCACCTGCTTCACGGTCACCTTGTCGCCGCTCAGCGGCTGTTCGCCCGTCCCGGCCATGCGGCCAATCCCGGGCAGAAACCTCTCCAGCGGATGCTCGATGTCGACCACGTGCCAACTTCCATAACTCCATTCCGTCACATCGCCCGGCGCGTGGCCCGCTTTCATCCCCTTGCGCACCGCGTCGGTAAGCAGCGCGTCCCAGTTCTTGTATCCCAAAGGAAGCCATGAAGAGTGGGAATCCGAGCCACCGTGCATGATGATCTCTTCCTCGGCAAAGTCCGACTCCGCCCAGCGATACTCCGCAGCTAGATCCTTGCCCAGCTTCGGCTCCAGGATCAGCGGCCAGAACGCCGCACGCGCTTGGGTCACCACCGACGCCGCAGCCGAGTCCGTCGTCAGCCGCCCATCCCAGCTTCGCATCAGGTCTGCCGCCTTTTTCAGCCGCTCGTCGGCACCCTCGGTGTGGTCGATCGCATAGGCGAGACGATGCCCAATCTCCTGATCAACCTCGCTGTAGATATCCGTCTGCACGGCCAGCATGTCGGCGCGCGTCAATCCATTGCGCCCGTCGAGCAGCTTGTAGATGCGCTCGGCGCGATAGGGGTCGGCCCACTCGGATGTAAGGGGAATTGCCGACAGGTCGTTACCGATTGGGTAGCGCTTGTGGTGATCGTCAGGAACGTCGCGCGTCACATTCGAGTTCGCCGTCGCCAGAAAGCCAGATGGCGGGTCGAAAGCGTGGGGCATAACGTCGAAGGGAAGATAGACGATCCTTTCGTTTCCTTTCCCGGGGACAGAATCTAGATCAAACTTCATCCAACTATTGAATGTGATTGGATAGATGTCTCGACCTCCCAAATGTATCGGCACCTTGCCGATCGCGTGATACGCAATGTGTCCAAGGTCGTCCGCGTAGACCACATTCTGCGTTGGCCATGACCAGAGCTTGAGCGCTTCCTCGAACTCGCCCCAGTTCGCCGCCCTGTTCATCTCGTAGATCGGCAGGGTGTTCAGGTTCTGGTCGTAAAGAGTCCACTTCAGCGCAATCGAGCGTTTTTCTTTCGGCAAGATCGGGTTCAGCAGCGGCCCGTGATCGGTTTCCTGCACGTCGAGCTTCACATCGGCTCCGCCGCGAACTTTGATCGACTCTTGTCTCACAGCCAACGGATGCGTCTGGCGATCAATGCCCTCATAGGTCCCGTCCGTCACGTCTTCGATGTACAGACCCTGCACATCGGCATAGAGCGCCGTGAATCCCCATGCCACATGCTCGTTGTGCCCGGCAATCACAAACGGCACTCCCGGTAGCGTCACGCCTGCCGCGTGAAACCCAGGCGCCTTTAGGTCGGCCATGTACCAGATGTTCGGCTCGCTCAGCCCCAGGTGCATATCGCTCGCGAGCAGCGGCTTCCCGCTTGCAGTGTGGCTGCCTGCGACCACCCAGTTGTTTGACCCATAGGCGCACTGCGCGCAGCCACCCAGCCCCGCCTCGCGCAGCCCGCGCAGGTCCTCCGCTTGCAGCGCCAGTTCGCTGGCGCTGACCCCCGGCCCCTGACACCTGAACCCTGTCTTTTGACCCCTGACCCCTGAACCCTGACCGCTGTTCTCCGCCTGCGAGCTGTCATCGTCATCGTCGTCATCGTCCGTGTGCTTGGCGGGCACCGGATGCGGCTGGCTCAGATCGTGCTTCCCGCCGGTCGGCGGATGATCCCGCCACGAGCCCACCGGGTAGAGATCCCCCTCGAGCTTTGGGTCGCGTAGCTTCGCTGCAATCGCCTCGCGCGCCAGCTTGTCTTGCCAGTGCGTATCGAGCGTCTGGACCATCATCAGTCCAACACTGATCGAGTCCACGCCCGTCCACGGCCGTGGCTTGTAGGCGAGCAGCCGAAACTCCGCCGGCAGCGCATCTTCGTGCTGAGAGATGTAGAGATTCACACCGCGCGCATAGGTCTCAAACCTTGTCTTCTGGTCCGCCGGGGAATTCGACCATATCCTCTCGGCGGTCCGGCGAATCCCCAGCACGCGCTGCAACGTGTCATGCGGCACCAGCGACGAGCCCATCACCTCGGCCAGTTCGCCGTTGGCGTTGCGCCGGAAGGCGTCCATCTGCCACAGCCGGTCCTG
>CAYWSR010000140.1:0-12279 GCA_964460385.1 uncultured Occallatibacter sp.
AACGAAAATCGCAAGGAAAGACGCTGCAATCACGCGAATTTCAACGAGTTCCTAGAGCTCGGACTTATCAGATGGTGGGGCTTATCGGGCTTCGGACTTAATTTAGTCACGACTTATCAGGGAGCAATCCCGTCCAATGAGCGGAGGGAATCCATGAAGAAGCTCCTTTTGCTCGCAGTTCTTCTGTTTCCAGCAATTCCATTTGCAGCGCCTGCTCCGCAGGCTGCCGACTATAACATTCCAGTGCATGTGACGCGCTCCCACCTTGTTTCATTGGGCGGGAATAACTGGGTCGAGTTTTCTCCACGGCTCGATGCGGTGATCAACGGCAAGAAGGTCGAGCTCTTTGAGATGAAGATTAGCACTGCCGTGCTGCATCCCGGCGATTACAAGGCGAGGGTGGTAAAAACGGGCGAAGGGAAGACACGCATGGGACAGCCAAGCACTGTGGTGCCGTACGAGGATGAGATTACGTACGAGTTTCTGCTTCCTGATGGGAGCACGCGGAAGTTCCTGCTGATCGGTGAGGAAGAGTAGCGGCTGGTGGCTGACGATGGGGTGGTCTGGCCAGTGGTGGCGCTGGCCCGACACGATCGGATCTTCGATGGCTGCGACGAAGCGAAGACCGCTGCGGGCGCGGGAGAAGATCAAGTGCGGCTTCGAGGTTCGGCTCGCGCATGTGCTGGGTGGGGAAGATTGCTGCTCAGGCGGAAAGCTTGTTCAGCAGGTCGATCTTTACGTCGCCATCGGGAAAGACGGCGCGAATCTCCAGCGCTCCGCCCATAGCTTCAATGTAGCTGCGCAGGGTGCTGAGGTACATGTCGGTGCGCTTTTCGAGTTTTGAAATGCGACCTTGGTCCACGCTGAGGACCTCGGCCAGGCGGGTCTGAGTCATTTCGCGCGCCTGGCGAAGCTGGTGCAGCGGCATCAGCGCCAGTTCTGCCTTTACGCGGGCGGCCACACGCGCCTGACTTTCAGGTGACATTTTGGCGCGCAATTCGTTAAAGTTTCTAGCCATCGAATTACTCCTCTTCTAGTTCCGGTCCGATTTCCCTCAGATGTTCCATGTAGATGGACTCCGCTTTCGGCACAAATTCTTCGTACCATCGAGGATTCCCTGTCTTATCGCCACCAATTAAAAGGATGCCTGTCCGTCGAGGATCGAAAACGTAGAGTACCCGATACGGTCTACCTTCATGCTGGATTCGCAGTTCGCGCAGATTCTGGACAAGGGAACCGTGGATGGTATCTGCGTGGGGACGCGTGAGAGCAGGACCTAGTTCAGCGAGCAGTTCAACTTTGACGCGAACGCTCTCCTGCTCTGGTATCACGAGCCCATCCCACCATTGGCCGAATTCATCGGTGAACTCGAATTCCCAGGCCGCTGAATCAGTATGCACTGAAATACATATTCAGTCAAGTACATAATAGGGTCGTGTCTATAAGGTCGTGCGCCGGGCGCGAAAAGCGGGTCGAATAAGCAGAGTTTGTGCTATTCTCCAGCCGTGCATTCCCCTGCGCAAGCCTTGAATTCTGAAGCGACCCGGATTGATGCTGCGCGAACTGTGGGGCGCGATGCTGCACAGGCCAAGCGGCATGGCGCGATTGTGCGCGTCACGCACTGGGTTACGGTGGTGTGCTTCTTTGCGCTGGTGATCACGGGCGGGGAGATCGTGATCTCTCATCCGCGGTTTTATTGGGGCGAGACCGGCAATGTGAACATGAAGCCGCTGTTCACGATCCCGATTGCTTCGTCGCGAGATACGGTGCCGACGGGATACGGCTATGTGATGCCGGACCAGAATGGGTGGAGCCGCTACCTGCACTTTGAGGCGGCTTGGGCGGTGGTGCTGACCGGCCTGGTTTATGGGATTGCGGGGCTGGTGAGCGGACACTTTCGCAAGGACCTGGCGCCGGGGCGGACGGAGAGGAGTTGGCGGGCCTTCCGGGATGTGATGGGGAGATATCTGCGGCGCGGGCCGCCGCGAGCGGAAGATGCGCGCTCGTATAACGTGGTGCAAAAGGCGGCGTACATTGCCGTGATCTTTGTGTTGTTTCCGCTGGTGATCTGGACGGGGTTGGCGCTGTCTCCGTCGTTCAATTCGGCGTTTCCATTTTGGGTAAACGTGCTGGGCGGACGGCAGAGCGCACGGACTCTGCATTTCTTCGTGTCCGGAGCGCTGGTGGTGTTCCTGGTGGTGCACGTTGCGATGGTTGCGCTGGCGGGATTCTGGAGCCGGACGCGGTCGATGATCACGGGACGATGATTGTGCCGAAGGAATCTTTGTATGAGTAGCGTCTTGGTTGAACGAAGATTTGCAGGGGCTGAAGCCAAATGTCAATTTGGCAGGCTCATCGGCACGACTAAAGTCGTGCCCTGACTCACGGCGAGCGATGCTGAGCTTTCTGAAGGAGCGGATATGAAGCCGATTTCGAGGCGCAGGCTGATTACCGGTGGGGTTGCAGCGACGGCGGGCGTGGCGGGATTGGCTGCCGCCTCGCGGGTGGCGAAAAGGTATGGGCTGGTTCCGCCGGATTGCAAGGGCGTTTACGGTCCTGGCGAAACGCTGACCTATGCGGCGCAAAGGGTGCTGACGGCGCACTCGCTGGCGCGCGAGTTTCCACGGGAGATGATCTCGAAGATGCCGTTCATGAATGAGACCGCACCGCCGAGCGATGAGTTCAAACGACTGCAGGCGGGCGGGTTCGCGGATTGGCGGCTGGCGGTGGACGGAATGGTGGCGCGGCCGGGGCTGTATTCGATTTCGGAGTTGAAGGGACTGCCGCAGCGCAGCCAGATTACCGAGGTGGTTTGCGAAGAGGGATGGTCGTATATCGCCGAGTGGATTGGGACGCCGCTGAACGAGGTGTTGAACGCGGTTGGGGTTTTGCCGCAGGCGCGGTATGTGGCGTATTTCTCGATTGAGAAAGATTGGTGGGACTCGATCGACATGGCGGATGCGGGGCACGCGCAGACGCTGTTGGCGTGGGGGATGAGCGACGGCGATTTGCCGGTGGGGTTTGGCGGGCCACTGAGGCTGAGGGTGCCGCGGCAACTGGGCTACAAGAGCGTGAAGTACCTGACGCGGCTGACGGTGACCGATTCGATGAAGAAGTTTGGCAAGGGGCTCGGATCGTCTGCGCCGGAGGGCGGGTACGCGTGGTACGCGGGGATCTGATCGTTCGGGAGTTAGCGAGTCAGCACCGCTGCGCGGGTTAGCGAGTTGGCGAGTCAGCGTGCAGGAGTTGGGCCGCTCAGCGTGGCGGCGGCGAGGGCGAGCACGGCTCCGGCAAAGTAGAGCGTGTCGAAGAAGTAGTTGATGCCTTCGACGTTGGCGCCGACGTCTGAGACGGATAGGGCGGAGATCAGGATTGGCCCGTAGACGATAAGGACCAGCAGGAGGGTCCAGCCGCCGAGGCAGGTTGCGGCCAGGCGCGTGCGCTTGCCGAGAAGGATGAAGACTCCGGTACCGAGAAGAAATGCGCCGGTGAGATAGCCGATAAGGAGTTGCGCGGGAATGAAGGCGGGCATGAGCTTTTCGAGAGGGACGACGGGGCAGGCGTGGGGGTGGAGACATTGCTCGACGCCCCAGAACAAGGCGGTGATGGCTATGACGATGCGGCCGGCAGTGATGAGGATGGATTTGGAGCGGCCTGTGAGGAAGGGTGCGGCGAAGAGCCAGCCTCCGGCGGCGAAGGTTAGCTCGCGGAGGAGGAGTGTCCATCCGAAGCGGTCGCCGGGAGTGGAGGCGACTCCGGGGATGTCTAACAAAGCCACGAAGAGAAGCATCATGAGGGCGAGGAGCAGGCCGGACCAGCGGACCAGGATCCGAGTGGCGATGCTGAGGGATGCGGCGATGAGCGCGACACCGACGAAGTAGGCCCAGAAGAGACGCCAGGGCATATAGGCGGGCACGATGGCGAGGACGAAGTCGACTCCCCAAATGTGGAGCGCACCGAAGACAGCCATGGGGGCGGCGAAGGCCAGGTTGGCGAGGGCTACGATCTTGTCGAGGCCGCGGGAGCGGGCGATGTCGGTGCGGGCTGCCCAGAAGGCGATTACAGAGACAAGAATGCCGGCCACGCACATGGCGAGCGGGACGCGCGGGAGATTGAAGAAGCTGACGGCTATGGCTGATTGCATGTGGACTCCCTGGGAAGAGCGTATGTGCGCGATCGATTGATTTTCTTCGCGGTCGATGTTGGTTTGAATTGTACGACGGATATTGGGGCGAGAGGCATCGCCATGGGGGCGAAGGAGACCGCATGAGGATGAATTGGCGCAATCATATCGGCGGCAAGATGCTGTAGGCTCAAGGAGAGAATCCACTCCGGAAGCGCACATTGACCGCATCGAATTCAGGTTTGTCAGCTTCAGACTCAGGCCGGCCGTTTGTGCGACCCACGCGCGAGAGCGCACTGCACTGCGGCAAGGTTTCGCTGGAGACCTTGGCGAAGAAGTTTGGGACGCCGCTGTACGTGTATTCCGGCGATCAGATTGTGGAGCGGCTGGGGCTTTTTGAGGAGGCGCTCAAGGGGCGGGAGCACCTGATCTGCTATGCGGTGAAGGCGAACTCGGCGCTGGCGATTCTAAAGCTGCTGGCGGAGCGGGGCGCGGGGTTCGACATTGTCTCGGGCGGGGAGCTGGAGCGGGTGAAGGCGGCTGCGCCTGAGGCGCTGGGGAGGGTGGTGTTCTCTGGCGTGGGGAAGACGGCGGAAGAGATCAAGGCGGCGCTTGGGGCGGGGATTTTGCAGTTCAACGTGGAGAGCGAAGGGGAACTGGCGCTGCTGGCCAAGTGCTCGCGGAAGATGAAGGTGAAGGCCAAGTTTGCGCTGCGCGTAAATCCGGATGTGTTTGCCGAGACGCACCCTTACATTTCGACTGGGCTGCGGGAGCACAAATTCGGGATCGACATTCGCAAGGCGCTGGGGATTTACAAGAGCGTGGCGAAGGACCGATGGCTTGAGGCGCATGGAGTGAGCGTGCATATCGGTTCGCAGATCCGGTCGGCGGCGCCGTTTGGCGCGGCGATGGAGCGGGTGGCGAAGCTGGCGGGGCAACTGGAGCAGGAAGGGATCGCGCTGCAGACGATTGATGCGGGCGGTGGGCTGGGGATCGACTATCACGGCGGCAGCTTTGACGCGGCGGCGAAGGTGAATGAGTATGCGGCGGCGTTGGGAAAGGCACTGGGTGATTTCAAGGGAAGGTTGCTGCTGGAGCCGGGGCGGTTCATCGTGGGGCAGGCGGGGGCGCTAGTGACGCGCGTGCTGACAGTGAAGCGGAACGGTAAGAAGACGTTTGTGATTACGGATGCGGCGATGAACGATTTGATTCGGCCGGCGCTCTACCAGGCGCATCACGAGATTGTGCCGGTGCGGCGAAAGGCGGGAAGAGCCCAAGTGGTGGATGTGGCGGGTCCGGTGTGCGAGACGGGGGACTTTTTTGCGCGGGACCGGAAGCTGGCGCCGGTTGAGCCGGGGGACTTGGTGGCGCTGCTGGACGCGGGGGCATACGGGATGGCGCAGGCCTCGAACTACAACAGCAGGCCGCGGGCGGCGGAGGTGCTGGTGGAGGGGGCGAAGGCAAGGCTGATCCGGCGGAGAGAGACGATGGACGATTTGCTGGGGCCGGAGATGGTGTGAGCTCCGTTGGCTAGCAGAAACGCTACTGGCGCGCTCTTCGGGCAACTCCGAGAGCGCGCTTGTACTCCGCAGTGCGCTTTACCGAAGTGAAGCGGACGGGCATTTCATCTCCGGAATCGGGAGCCTTGGCGCCAGGTTGCTCAAGAATCGTGAGCGCGCGCGCAATGCGCTCCGCAGACGGATGGCGCCGGGATGCGAGCCATGCATCGTGCTCCAAGTTGGCGAGATTCTCCACGACTGGATGATATCAAGGACGGCATTATAAGATGCGATGCCGGCACTGGCTGCGCTTTCGGTGAATCCAATAGATATCTGAAACTCGGACAACATCCGGGCCGTCCTGATAAGGTGTAGCGCGGGAGAATTTACCATGCAAAATTGTACGGGAATTGTGCGTGCGCTTGCGGTTACGGGACTGGCGCTGGGGATGACCTTGGCTGTTCAAGCGGATCCGTTGACGGTGAAGACCGAGCAGGGCAAGGCACATGGGAAGACGATCAACGATGGAAAAGTGAAGGCGTTTCTAGGGCTGCCGTACGCGGCGCCGCCGGTGGGCGATATGCGCTGGAAGGCACCTGGGCCGCCAACCAAGTGGACGGGGGAGCGCGACGCGACGAAGTTTGGGCCGCACTGCGCGCAGGGGCATGTGTTCGATGACATGGTCTTCCAGGACAACGGCGAGAGCGAGGATTGCCTGAGCCTAAATGTGTATGCGCCGGCGGATGCGACGAAGAAGAGCAAGCTGCCGGTGATGTTCTGGATTCATGGCGGGGGATACTCGGGCGGTTCAGGGAATGAGCCGCGGCATAATGGCGACTTTTTGCCGCTGAAGGGCGTGGTGCTGGTAACGATCAACTACCGGCTCGGCGTTTTGGGGTTCCTGGCGACCTCGGAGATGGCGAAAGAAGCCAATGGGGTTGCGGGCAACTATGGGCTGATGGACATGGTGGCGGCGCTCGAGTGGGTGAAGGCTAACATCGGCGAGTTTGGCGGCGATCCCAAGAATGTGACGATCTTTGGCGAGAGCGCGGGATCGGCCGCGGTGAGCACGCTGATTGCGTCGCCGATGGCGAAGGGGCTTTTCGAGAAGGGAATCGGCGAGAGCGGCGGCGCGCTGGGGACGGGAGTGCTTGGGCAGGACTCGCTGGAGGCGCGAACCAAGAGGGACGACGCGTGGATGGCGACGACCGGCGCGAAGTCGCTGGCGGAACTGCGGGCGATGACGGCCGACCAGGTGCTGGCAGCGGCAAAGAAGAGAGGAATGGTTGGATTTGGGCCGGATGTGGACGGGAAGTTCCTGACGGAGCCGGTGGCGGCAGTTTATGCGGCGGGCACGCAGGCCAAGGTTCCGTTGATCGCGGGCTGGAATCGCGATGAGGGGTACTACCAGTCCATCGGCATGACCGCAGCGAAGTGGAAGGCACAGGCGGCGAAGCTGTTTGGCGACCGGGCAGACGCGTTCCTGAAGCTGTATGCAGGCGAGACGGACGAACAGGCTGTGGAATCGGCAGGGGACTTCGGCGCCGACTCGTTTATCGCGTTCAGCACGTGGAAATGGCTGGAAGCGCATCGCAAGACGAGCGGGGAGCCGACCTATCGCTATCACTTTGAGCTGCGGGCAACGCCGAGCAAGTTCCACCAGGGAACGTGGGCTTTCCACTCCGACGACATCGAATATGTGTTTGGAACGCTGGACACGCGGCCCGGCTGGACGGTGCGGCCGGAGGATCGGAAGCTGAGCGACGAGATGATGAGCTACTGGACGAATTTCGCGAAGAGCGGCGATCCGAATGGACCGGGGCTGCCGAACTGGCCAAAGTACGACAAGGACGATTCGCTGATCCACCTGAACACGACGATTACGTCGGGGCCGGACAAGCTGCGGGCGCGATACGAATTTCTGGTGGAGGGGATGCCGCCGCAGAGGTACTAACCAGAGGGCGAAGCGAAGAGAGTCGAAAACCCCATCCTGGCCGGGGCAGATTTCCGGTGAGGGTGGGGTTTGGTTTTTGGTGCGGAGAGAAGAGACAGCGCGTTAGTGGACGACGCCGGAGCCCTCGGCGAAGCCGGCGGCGACGCTGGGCGGGATGGTGCTGATGGGCGGGGGCGGAGTAAACGAGGCATTCTTCGCATTGATGGCGTTGGAGTAGTCGGGGCCAAGGCCGAGGGCCTTGATGGCGCGGGAGTCGGGCATGAGCTTGGTTTGCCAGCCGTGATCGGCCTGATACTTCTGCATGGCGGCCTCGGTGGTGGTGTCCCAACGGCCGTCGGCATCCTTGCTGAGGTAATGGACTTTGATGAGGGCGGTTTGAATCTGAGTGACGCGTTCGGACTCGATGGCCTGCTGACCGCGGAGACGTTTACCCCGAGCGGCGGTCTTCTTTCCGGTGCGAGAGTGCGAAGTTGCGGCGTGACTGGAGGCGAGCTTTGAGCTGTGCGTTGCCGTGGTGGAACGGTGAGTCGTGGTGGCGAACGCGGGCGTGGATAGGAGCGCTGCGGAGAGCAGCATGGCCGCGTTTGCTCGAGAAAGAATCAAGCTTTGTACCCTTCGAAGAAAAACTGTGTGGTTGCGAGCGATTTAGGTGAAGTGTAGTCAAGGGTCCCGCAGAGCGACAAGCGGAAAGTGCAAGAGGAACCCTTGTAGAAAAATGTTACGGGAACGGAGAATGGGTGAAGGAAGAAGATCACCCTCCACTTGTCAGGTCGCCGAGATTCATTCAAGAACAAGAGCAGATCCTTCGACTACCGCCCAGCCCGCCCACTCATCGCGATAAGGCTGCGATGAATGGGGCACAGTTCGCTCGGGCTGACAGCGGTCATTTTGTTATGTCCCTCCGGGCCAGGACGAGCGGCCCACGCTCGTGGTTATTCGAGCGTGCCGCCCACGTAGTTGGTGCCGAGGTCGGGGCGTCGCGGATCGATGACTTCAAAGACGACATCGTCCCCGGCCTTGATTTTGCCGACTACGGCGTCGTACTGCTCCTTTGAGCCCGTGGGCATGCGGTTGATGCGGGTGATGACGAGTCCGGGCTCGAGTCCCTTGAGATCGGCGAATGAGCCGGTGCGGACAGACTGGACCCTGACGCCGGAGATGTGGAGCTTGGAGGCGACCGCAGGGGGAACGTCGCTAACGACGAGTCCGAGCTTAGCTTCGCCAGCATCGGCACGCTCGTCGGGGGCGGCATCAGACTCTCGGGTGGTCCCAGCCGCAAACACCTTGTCGAGGTCTCCGATGGTGACCGAGGCGTCAGCCTGCTTGTCGTCGCGGAGATAGCCGATGCGTACGGTGGAGCCGGGGCGGCGGCTGGTGATTTCGTTGACCAGGTCGTCGCCATCCTTGATAGGCCGACCATCGACGGAGACGATGATGTCTCTTCCTTTGAGGCCGGCTTTTTCAGCGGGACCACCGGGCGCTACACTCTGGATGAGAACGCCGTTCTTGAAGCCGTAGACGCGGTTGACGGCCGAGGTGAGGCCCTGGTTGAAGCGGATGCCGATGGAGCCGCGAGTGACCTTGTGGCCTGCGCTGACGAGGTCGTTGTAGACCTGAACGACGGTGTTGGAGGGCATGGCGAAGCCGATGCCCTGGTAGCCGGCGGATTGGGTGTAGATGGCGGTGTTGACGCCGATGACTTCGCCGTTCATGTTGAGCAGCGGTCCGCCGGAGTTGCCGGGATTAATGGCCGCGTCGGTCTGGATGAAGTGCTGGAACTGGCCGCCGACGCCGGGCTCGATGGTGCGGTTCTTGGCGGAGATGATGCCAGCAGTGACGGTCTGGGAGAGGGCAAAGGGGCTGCCGATGGCCTCGACCCAGTCGCCGACCTGGGTGGCGTCGGAGTTGCCTAGCTTGACGGTGGGCAAGGGTGAGCTGGTGTCGATCTTGATGACGGCGAGGTCGGTGGCCTTGTCGACGCCGATGACATGGGCGGGGCGACCGAGGTCCTGCGAGTCAGGATCGGTGGAGAGCTTGACGTAAATTTTGTCGGCCTTCTCGACGACGTGATTGTTGGTGATGATGTAGCCTTTTGGGTCGACGATGAAGCCGGAGCCGAGGGACTCGCGTACGCCGCCGTCATCGCCTTCCTGGTCGGGGATTTGGCCGCCAAAGAAGCGGTTGAAGAAGTCCTGGAAGTTGTTTTGGCCGCCCTGCTGACCCTGCTGATCGTCATCCTGATCGTCGTCGGGATTCTGCGGCGTGGGCTGAGCGTGGCCATGAGGGTTGCGGCGGCGGGGAGTCGCGGACTGCTTGGGGAGGGTCTCGGTGTTGATGTTGACGACGGCGGGACCCACGTCTTTGGCGATCCTGACGAACTCGTTGGGGGCGACAGGGGAGTTGACGACGTGGAGCGGGGTGGCGTCGGCGCTGTCACTCTTTCTTTCCTGCCCGCGGACACCGTGAGCGGCGAAGGAACCGGCCACAATGGCGGCCGACAGGGTTGCAAGCAGGACAAAGACGGAAGCGAGACGGCGGTCGCGAAGCCGTTCAAAGAGCGAATTCATGTGTTTTATAACCTCTTCTCGATCACCAGCGATTGGCTGGAATGCGTGGACTGCACCAAATACCAGTATAGCGATTGCCGCATGGACTGGACTCAACTGAAACGCCGATGGGATACGGTCCCACCCATTTCGTCCGCCGCGGCGGACGAAATGGATGGGGCACCCGACGCGGACGGCGGTTAGACTGTGCGGGCAATCCGATTCGTTCCGCCGGGGAAGTGCTGGTTCGAGTACGGGTTGGGGATGCCTCTCTGCAGGTATAGACGGTGGGGCGGGGAAAGAGTCGCAGAGGGTGAAACGGGCGTGTTTGCGTGGTAACATCCGGCATGGTTTTCTCAAAAGAGATAAGCAAGAGAGTTGGCCCCGTTTCTTTGGCGGCATTGGGTGTTCTGGCCGGGTTGACGGCGGTGTCTTCAGTTGGCGCGCAGAACGCGGGGGTTCCCAGTGCGGACGCGACTGGGCGTGCAGCGCCGGGTCAGGGCGTGCTAGACCGGCTGCAGGCGATGATGGCCGGGGGCAAGAGCGCATGGACGCCGGAGCAACTGGCAGCGATGGAGCGGCTACGCGATGCGGCGATGAAGGACAACTATGCGCTGGACGAGCTGCGGCACCTGAGCTACAACATCGGGCCGCGATTGAGCGGGTCTCCGCAGGCGGCCAAGGCGGTGGAGTACGTTGCGGGCGAGATGCGCGCGCTGGGCGCGGCGGTAACGCTGGAGAAGGCGAAGGTTCCGCATTGGGTGCGTGGCGAGGAGAAGGCGGAACTGGTGAGCTGGCCGGGGCAGGCGGCGGGAACGACGCAAAAGGTGGTTCTGACGGCGCTAGGCGGCAGCGTGGCGACGCCGCCGGAGGGGATCACTGCCGAGGTGGTGGTGGTGGACGACTGGAATCAGCTGCACGCGCTGGCGCCGGGCGCAGTGGCGGGGAAGATTCTGGTGTTTAACCACAAGTTTGACAAGGAACTGGCCGCGGTGGGTAACGGGCTGGGCGCATACGGGAATGGGGTGGTGTATCGCGGCGCGGGACCGATTGCGGGAGGCGCGCTTGGGGCCGCGGCGGTGCTGGTGCGGTCAGTAGGCGGGGCAGATTATCGGATTCCACACACAGGGCTGACGGCGTATGCGCCGGGAGTTGCGAAGGTTCCGGCGGGAGCGGTGACGGCAGAGGATGCGGAGATGCTGAAGGCGCTGACGAGCGAGGGACCCGTGACGATGCACCTGACGCTGACGCCGGAGACGCTGGCTGATGCTGATAGTTTCAACGTGATCGCGGACTGGAAGGGGACCGAGCATCCGGAAGACGTGGTGATCGTGTCGGGGCATCTGGATTCGTGGGACCTGGGCACGGGATCGATTGACGATGGCGCGGGCGTGGTGGTTTCGATGCAGGCGATTCACCTGTTGAAGGAGCTGGGGATTCATCCGAGGCGGACGGTGCGGTTTATCGCGTGGATGAGCGAGGAAGAAGGCTCGCAGGGGGCGGCTGCCTACATGGCCGAGCACAAGGACGAGACGGCGCAAGTCACTGGCGCGATCGAGACGGACCTGGGCGCGGACCATCCGTCGGGGATTTACTACGCGGGAAAGGCTGCGCTTGGAGGGTGGCTGCGACCGGTCTCGGCGGTTCTGGAGGCGATTGGCGCGGAGACACTGGAGTCGTCGCCGGAGACGGGCGAGGATATTGGCGGGCTGACGGAGCGGGGAGTGCCGAGCTTTGCGCCGGTGCAGGACAGCCGGTACTACTTCAACTATCACCACACGGCTGCGGACACGTTTGACAAGGTGGATCCAAAACACCTGAACGAGAATGCGGCGGTGGTGACAGTGCTGGCGTATGCGCTGGCGGACTCGGCAGAGCCGGCGCCAAGATAGGGTCTGGGGTCTCGGGTATAGGGTCTAGGGTCTCGGGTCCAGGGTATGGGAGCCCCTCCTATTCTGCATTTTTCCTCGAAGGACCGCGGAATGGATGGGGTACGGGGCGCTTGGCCTCCCACCCATTCGCGATGAAGCTGCGAATGGATGGGGCACCGGAGATTGATGTTTGTGCGAGGGGTGGGGCATGGTTTCCCACCCATTCGCGATGAGGCTGCGAATGGATGGGGCACCGGAGATTGATGTTTGTGCGAGGGGTGGGGCA
>CAYWSR010000141.1:0-12260 GCA_964460385.1 uncultured Occallatibacter sp.
ATCACCTGCATGGGCGGCCGCCCGTACTGGTGCGCCACCGAAAATACCACTCGGCCCTCGTTCACAATCGAGTCCACATGGAAGATCTCCCCCGGAACGAACCGCTCCAGGAGAAAATAACTCTGGCGGTCGCCCAACTCGTCCAGAGCTCTCCACAGTTGTTCCGGCTCGTCAATCTTCCTTATCCCTAACGCCGAAGCCTCCGACCGCGGCTTGAGCAGCCACGGCGCCGGCACCCTCCCCATGTACTCGCGCAACTCTTCGTAATTCAGCACCCGGCAGAACTCCGGAACCTGAAACCCGTTTTCCCGCGCGTTGATCCGCATTGCCAGCTTGTCGCGGTAATAGGCCGAAGTGGTAAGCCCCATCCCCGGAATCCGCATGTGCTCCCGGAGTTGCGCCGCTGCCTCAATGTCGAACTCATCCAGCGCCACCACTCGATCGAACCGCCGGCCTCGCGCCATCCAGGCAACCGTATTCAGAATCTGCTCGCGCGTCAGGCCCTCCGGCATCGTCGTTAGGTCTTCGATCGCTTCCCGCGGCCACGCAGCATCCCGCAGCTTGTTCACCGTAAGCAGCGTCGGCCGAATCCCCATCTCCGCCACCTGCCGTAGAAAGTCCTGCCCCTTTTCGTAGCTCGCAACGCAGAGAAACCGCTCGATCCCGTCCGACATCACTTGCCCCCGTGCCCCAATCCATTTCGCGGGCCCTATCGCGAAATGGGTGGGAGACAATCAAACTGTATTCCACCCGACGAATTGAGCCCTGCACCGTGCCCCATCCATTTCGCGGGCCCTATCGCGAAATGGGTGGGAGACGATCACACTGTTGATTCACCTGATGACTTGAGCCCAATCGCCTGCCCTTCAGCATCAATCGACCGCTCCGTTTGGTGCCGGAGTGAGGATAGTTCTACCATAGTCCTTGCAACCGGAAGTCACAGCCTGTTGTGCCTTCAGTTCTCAGCACGCAGTCCCGAAAAGGTCTGGCTCATCATTCTCTCCGCATCCCAAATCGTCGAACTCCACGATCGCCTCACCCACGAATGGCACCTTGACCCCGCTTTTGTTGAGGCCGACTCCTCCCAGCCTCCACTGCCTCAACTCGGCTGGCTCTCCCTCGTCGCTTCCCAGCATCGCGCCAACTTTGAGCTCTGGCACATCGAAGACGAAGCGCGCGCCCCCGGCGCTTCCGATGCAACCCTCGCCGGAGTCAAGCGTCGCATCGACTCCACAAATCAGCGCCGTAACGACCTTGCCGAACAGCTCGACCGCACCCTCCTTGCCGAACTCGCTCCGCGCGGTCTCCCCAACCCCGATGCTCCACTCCACTCCGAGTCCCCTGGCCTCATGATCGACCGCCTCTCCATCCTCGCGCTCAAGATCTTTCACACCTGCGAAGAACTCGACCGCTGCGCTGGTCCCGAAGCCGTTCCCTTGGGCCACGCCGAACGCAACCGCGAGCGGCTCTCCATTCTCGAAGATCAGCGCGCCGACCTTGCCCATTGCCTCGACGCCCTCTGGCAGAGCACCCTCGCGGGCTCGCGCCGCTTCAAGCTCTACCGTCAATTGAAGATGTACAACGACCCCACCCTGAACCCCGTCATCTACCGCAATCGCCCCGTCTGATCCCTGCTAACCCGCGCTTCTCACAAATTGCCCAAATCTGTAGCGTCGATCTCCAGATCGGCTGTCGTGCGGGCGCCCTCGCCCGCACC
Organism: uncultured Occallatibacter sp.; assembly: GCA_964460385.1. GTDB lineage: Bacteria > Acidobacteriota > Terriglobia > Terriglobales > Acidobacteriaceae > Telmatobacter. The sequence goes on from CAYWSR010000141.1 coordinate 1,718, forward strand.
CGTGACCCCGCCCATTGACGGATTTCGGGGTTGTGCGTATAAAAGGGGCCTGAGCAGCGTTTGTACCCGAACCGGGTTTTCTGTCGCCGGCCTTCCGGCACTGCCATTCGGTTCGGAATGCGTGCTCATGGCAAAAAAAATGACGCAAGAGGCCCGATCCGCGGCTGCAGGCCGCAAAAAAACTCCTCCCGCCCAGTCCAAGTCTGGCGCTCAGCCCAACTCGGCAAACGGACCTGCCTTTCAACAATTCCAGGCAGCCGTTCTACTCCTGCAACAGGGAAAATACGAGAAAGCCTCCGCCGCTTTCGAGAAGCTTCTCCCCACCGCTCCCGTGGAAATCACCGAGCGCTGCAGAGTGTATATCGTCACCTGCCAGCGCCAGTTGGAGAAGCACAATCTCTCCTTCGCAACGCCGGAAGAGCACTACGACTACGCCATCTCCCAGCTCAACACCGGCTACTACGACGAAGCCCGCGACCAATTCCAAAGCATTCTCTCCAGCCACCCCGACATTGACTACGCTTTCTACGGCCTCGCCGTCCTCGACTCCATCACCGGCCGCGCCCAGGACTGCCTCAACAACCTCGCCCGCGCCATCGAGCTCAACCCAAAAAACCGCCTCCAGGCTCGCGCCGACAACGACTTCCAGAGCATGGTCGACGACCCCCGCTTCACCGAATTGCTGTATCCTGAAGTTCCTTGACCCCTATTTGCGATATCCTGAAATTCCGTAAGGTCCCCCCAACGTGAATGCTTCAGCCGCATTGAGCCAAAGCGAAACGCAAGAAGACTGCCTGCCATCGCCGAATCAGCACACCGCACCTGCCCACCCGGAAGGCCTGCGCGTGGTTGCCCTCGGCGGAGGCACAGGCCTATCCACCCTCCTGCACGGGCTCCGCGAGCATGTCGCTCTCTCCGGGCCGCACGCCGCTTCCGCCCCAATCGCCGATCTGGCAGCCCTTGTCTCCGTCACCGATGATGGTGGATCCTCCGGGCGCTTGCGCAAGCACTTCAACATGCTGCCCCCCGGCGACCTCCGCAACTGCATGGTCGCTCTCAGCGAAGAAGAAGACCTGCTCTCTCGCCTCTTCAACCACCGCTTTCGCGAGGGCGACTCCCTCAAAGGCCACAACTTCGGCAACCTCTTCGTCGCGGCCCTCACAGAAATCACCGGCGACTTCGGCCAGGCCATTCAGCTCACTTCCAAGATCCTCGCTACCCGCGGCCGCGTCTATCCCATCACCACCACCAACACCACCCTCGTCGCCCGCATGGACGACGGCTCCGAAGTGCGCGGGGAAACCGATATCACCGCCAGCCGCCTTCGCATCGCTGAGCTCATGCTCGAGCCAAAAGACGTCGCGCCTCTGCCCGAAACACTTGAGGCCATCGCCCTCGCCGACCTCATCACCATCGGCCCCGGCTCCCTCTACACCTCGCTCATCACCAATCTCCTCATTCGCGACATTCCTCACGCCATCGCCACCGCCCGCGCCGTCCGCGTCTACGTCTGCAATCTCATGAGCGAAGCCAACGAGAGCCTCGGCCTAACCGCAGCTGAGCACATCGAACGCATCTACGAGCACGCCCGCGAGCCCATCTTCGACTATGCGGTCGTCAACACTCCTGGCTTCTCTGCCGAAACCCTCGCTCGCTATGCCGGGGAGGGCGCAGCGCCCGTGCTCCCCGACATCGACCGCATCGAGGCCCTCGGCGTTCGCTGTGTTGTTGGCGATTTCAGCCGCGAAGACACCTACGTCCGCCACGACGCCGTCCGCCTCACCACGGCTCTCCTAGCCCTCGGCCAGCATCCCCGCCCCTAAGCCCCATACCCTAAACCCGATACCCTACACCCTGGTTCTTTTTCCCTTCCCCATCCCTGCGTCTCTCCGGTAAAGTTGAGCGGCGCACTTCCTCACCCTGCGCATTCACACCTCGCGACCTCATCAGGAGAAACCATGCGTACGACTCGAGCTTGTCTCACCCTTAGTTGTTCTTTGCTCCTCGCCGGCATCGCTGCCCACGCCCAGTCCTCCCGCAAGCCCGGCCTCTATGAGGTCACAACCACCATGAGCATGGGCGGCACATCCATGCCGTCTGCTGCGCAGATGCCGCAGATGCCTGCGGGCCAGCAGATGCCCTCCGGCCAGCAGATGCCGCAAAACATCCAACTGCCCCCCGGCGTGCAGCTCCCTCCCGGAGTCCAGCTCCCTCCCGGCATGCAGATGCCTCAATCCGCCCAGATGCCATCCGCCGCTAACCCCATGGGCGGCCCACACACCACGCAGGTCTGCTACACCCAGGCCATGATCGACAGAGCCGGCGGCCCCAACCCAACCCCGCCGCGCGCCGACTGCAAGATCACCGACGTCAGCATGAGCCCGAATGGCTCGAAGGCCAAAATCAGCTGCACTGGCCAATTCACCGGCACAGGCACTGTTGAAACCACCTACAACGCTGACGGTTCCACCAAGACCATCGAACACATTGTTGCGACCATGGGCTCCAGCTCCCGCCCAATGGACGTCACCATCCAGGCAACTTCCGTCTACAAGGGACCCGACTGCGGCACCGTCAAGCCGTTCGCCATGCCCGCTGCCAAGTAGGCGCAGAATAGCCTGCCCGCCTCACCGCCAAATCCACACCAAGACCCATCCGGCTCCCTGAACGGTTTTCGAAATGCCCGCAGCGGAGCCGGACCGCCTTTCACGGAAGGAAGGTAGCTCCTTGCGCAAGCTCGCCGTATTCCTAGCCTTGGCTCTACCCGTCTGCGCGGTGCCCGCCCAAACAGCCGACGCCATCGCTCCGTCCGTTTCCACCCAGCAGTCCGCTGCCGAAAGGGCCGTCTGGAACCTCGAGCATTCCTATTGGAAATACGTGCAGGCCCTTGATCTCAAAAGCTATAAGGCCCTCTGGCATCCAAACTTTGTCGGTTGGCCCCAGTACAGTTCCGTCCCGGCGCACAAGGACCACATCGCCGACTGGATCGGCGCTTACACCTCCAAGGGCCTCCACCTCAAATCCTTCCAGCTCAAGCCCGCCGCCAGCCGGCAAACCGGCGACATCGTCGTCACCCACTACTGGCTCACCGCCGTCTGGTCCGGCAAAGACGGCGATCAGCCTCCCAGCACCTCGCGTATCACCCACACCTGGATCAAGGTCGGAGACACCTGGCAGATCCTCGCTGGCATGTCCGCACCCGAGCCGAAACCAGAGCCTGCGAAGAAGTAGCCAATCTATCCGCTCGACATCGCCGGACACTGGAGAATGAGTTCGAGTGTAATGAACAAAGCGGCCAGAGGCCGCCCGGAGCTGTGGATCGTTTGCGCCTCTACCCCGGGGTGCTGTCGCAATCCAATCCCAGCCCCGACGCGGTCTACGGCACGGTCACATTGAACGTTGCGTTCACTTGCACAGCGGTGTTAACGTCCGTCGCCGTGATGGTGTAGACATAGGTCCCCGGCGTCGCAGCATTATTGTCGCCGCCGCAGGCGCTGATTCCCCCCAGGCCAACCAGGGTACCTGCTGCGAGCAAAATCAGCGTGAGCCAGCGTGGTGCCCTCCGCCGGATTCCAAACCCGAACAACAGCGCACCGGCCAGCGCCAGGCCAGGCGCCAGCCCATGGCCCCCGCGACGCGGCAGGCTGACGGGGCAAGGGTCGCAAGGGGAAGAGTTATAGAAGTGAATGGTCCCAGTCAAAACCTGATTCGCGGTAAGCGTTAAGGGTGGCTGGGCAGGTACTGTACCGCACCCGGGTAACTTCACTCCGACCGGAGGAGTCGGAGGTTCGCAATCATCCACGTGAACCGTGCCGGCGTAGCCGTTGACCGAGGTCAGCGTGAAAGAGCTGGTTCCTGTTCCACTCTGAGCGCTGGAGGACATGGACACGTTCGTGGCTGCGATCGTGAAATCAGGCGTGGCGGCCAGTGCCGGTGAACCGAAGACCACAAAACTGAATGCAAGAAGCAGTCCGAAAACAACAAGCAGATGAGACTTTCGCATGGCAGAGACCCTTCTGAGGGTGGCTTGCACCCTGCCTGCATGGTTAGACGGAGCCTAAACCCAGCAGTTGGCGGATCTTCTGAGAATTCTACGCCCTCCTTTCACAGCATCGCCGGCAATTTCAACTTTGCCTTCAGGCTTCGACGGTCCGTTTCAGCTGCCCGCACGCCGCAAAAATATCCCGCCCTCGCGGCCTACGCACATACGCCGGAATCCCCTCCGCCGCCAGCACCCGCTTGAACTCCTCGATCGCACCAGCCTCCGGCATCGTGTATCCAATCCCCGGCCCAGGATTCCACGCAATCAGGTTCACCTTCACAGGCAAGCCAGTCCGCCGAGCCAGCCGTGCAACCTCCCGCGCATGACTCGGCTGATCCGTCACGCCGCCCAGCAACACATACTCAAACGTCACTCGCTCTCGCGGCCGCAGCTTCACGCCTCGCACCGCCTCCATCACCGCCTCAATCGGCCACTTCCGATTGATCGGCATGATCTCGCTCCGGATCGCATTGTTGGGCGCATTCAGGCTGATCGCCAGCTTCGGCCGCACCTCCGCCGTCTCTCCCGCAAACCGCTCGATTCCCGGCACAATCCCCGAGGTCGACACCGTCATCCGCTGCGGGCTAAGCCCAACCTCTTGCACCAGCAGCCGCACCGCCCCCATAAAGCTGTCGTAGTTCAGGAACGGCTCGCCCATCCCCATGAAAACCAGGTTCACCCGCTCCTTGCCCACCTCCACGCCCTGCCGCTCAAGCACCGCAACCACCTGCCCCGCAATCTCCCCCGCGCTCAGGTTCCTTTGCAGCCCCAGCTTCGCCGTCAGGCAGAACTGGCAGTTCACCGCGCATCCCACCTGACTCGACACGCAGATCGTTGCCCGCCTCCTCCTGAGCGAAGCCAGCGCAGTGGGCCCAGTCGAAGGAGCTGCTTTCGTTTCTTCGTCATCTCCTTCGCTCCCGTCTCCAGCCTCGCCGTCGTCTCCCTCCGGCATCCACACCGTCTCCACCGTCTGCCGGTTCGCCCCCGGGCACTCCACCAGATACCGCTCCGTCCCATCCACCGACTTGAACACCTGCGCAATCCGAGGTCTGCCCACCTCCCAGCCCGCTGTCCTCAGCTTTTCTCGCAACTCCTTCGACAAAGTGCTGATCGAAGAAACCTCCACAACCCGCTGACTGTAAATCGCTTCTGCCAGTTGCTTGCCGCGCCACCTGGGCTCCCCCATCTCCACCATCACCTCAGCCAGCGCATCGCCGTCCAGGCCGAAAAGCGCCTGCGGCCTCACTTCTGCTGCCCGCACGCTCACCTCAGCGGCCTTCTCCGCATCTAATCGAACAAGGCGGCCTGAATCTCGATCTGGATTCGCAGTCATCTAAGCTCTCAGCTTTCAGTATTTCATTCCCCATCAGCTCCTATCGCTCCACCGCGCACGAACAGGCAACACCCCAACGGTCAAAAGCTCGCGTCGCTACCCTGCGCACGCCCTCACCAATTGCCTTACAATCGAGCTTGACGCTGATGATGAACAACGAGCGAAACATTCGCCGCACTGTATTGCCCAACGGCCTCATTATCCTCACTGAGCGCATGGATCACCTGCGCTCGGTCGCCATGGGCGTATGGATCAAGTCCGGCTCCCGCTGCGAGCCCGCCGAAATCAACGGCATCTCCCACTTCGTCGAGCACATGCTCTTCAAAGGCACGCGCTCCCGCTCTGCCCAGGCCATCGCCCGCGAAATGGACTCCATCGGCGGAAACCTCGATGCCTTCACGGGCAAAGAGACCATCTGCTTCAACGTCAAATCCCTCGCCGACCACGTCCCCCTCGCCCTCGACGTTCTCTCCGACCTTGTGCTGAACCCGATTTTCGCCGCTCCCGACATCGAGCGCGAGCGCGGCGTCATCCTCGAAGAGATCAAGATCGACGAAGATAATCCCGACGTACTGGTCCACGAGCTCTTCACTCAGAGCTTCTGGAAGGACCATCCCCTTGGTTGGCCCATCCTCGGCACCACCCGTACTGTAGCCGGCCTCGACCAGGACAAGCTCTTCAGCTACCACAACGACCGTTTCCACGCTGGCAACATGGTCTTCTCCGCTGCCGGCAACCTCGACCACGACCAGTTCGCCGCGTCCATCGCCTCCCGTTTCTCTAAACTCGCCTCCGGCGAATCCGTCAGTGAGCTCGCCGCCCCTGAAGCCAGCGCGCGCGTCGTCCTGCGCAATAAGAAATCCCTGGAGCAGGTCCAGATCTGTCTCGGCGTCCCTGCTCCGCCCATCACCGACGAGAACCGCTACGCCACGCTCATCCTCAACACCGTTCTCGGCGGAGGCATGAGCTCCCGCCTCTTCCAGACCATTCGCGAAGAACGCGGCCTCGCCTACTCCATCTACTCCGATCTCAGCCCCTATCGCGACACCGGAACCCTCTGCGTCTACGCCGGCACCTCGTCCGCCAACGCCCTCCCGGTTGTCGACCTCATCCTCGCCGAGTTCGCCCGCCTCAAGCAGGAACTCCTCAGCGATGAAGAGCTCACCCGCGCCAAGGACCAGGTCCGGGGCAACATCCTGCTCGGCCTTGAAAGCTCCAACTCCCGCATGGCCAACCTCGCCCGCCAGGAAATGTACTTCCGGAAGTTCTACTCGGTCGACGAAGTCATCGCCCGCGTCGGCGAGGTCCAGTCTGCCCAGGTCCAGGCCATGGCCCAGCGCCTGTTCCTGCCCGACCGCATCGCCGTCACCCTCCTCGGCCGCCTCGACGGCGTCAAGCTCGACCGCGACCGCCTCGTCTGCTAGTTACGAGAAACTGACCACTGACAACTGATCACTGACAACTGCTCCTCAAACGTTCCATTTCCCTTCTGCGTCTGTACGTTGTAGCATTCTCTCGGGCGGGCTCATCAGTCTGCCCGCATCAGGACGTGCACTCCATGAATCCAAAATCCTCTCTCCTGCTTCCCAGGAATGACCAGCATCGGGCCCGCCCCACCAACGGCTTCACCCTGATGGAACTGCTCATCGTCATGGCCATTATCGCCATCCTCATGCTCATTGCCATCCCCACCGTGGGCAGCCTCAAAAAGAAGGCGAACGATCTCTCCGCGCAGAACTCCGTCCAGGTCATCACCAAGGCCGAGCTTCAGTACTCTGACACCTACCCTTCCAACGGCTTTGCCTGCACGCTCCCCGCCCTCGGCGGCAACCCCACCAGCGGCGCGCCCTCCGCCTCATCCGCCCAGATTCTCCAGGATGACCTCACCTCCGGGTTCAAGTCCGGCTACATCTTCACCGTCGCCTGCAAAGATAAGGTCACCGTCAATGGCGTCGACCGCTTCAACAGCTACGCGATTACGGCAGTCCCTCAATCCGTGGGCAAGACCGGCGACCGTGGCTTCTGCAGCGACCAGTCCGGCATCATTAAGTTCGATCCCGCCGGCGGCACCAACTGCACCCAGACCCTCGGCCAGTAATTCAAAATGCACTGTCATCCTGAGCGGACTGTGCCCCATTCATCGCAGCCCTATCGCGATGAGTGGGCGGTAACTCGTCTGTGCCCCATTCATCGAGGCCTTATCGCGATGAGTGGGCGGACTGTGAGAGTAGCCGAAGGACTTGCGTTTGCATTTCAGACGTTAAGAGCCCCATCAACGCTGGGTGCCCCATCCATTCCGCGTTCTGTGCGGAATGGGTGGGATGCTAAGCCACGGTTTGAGAACCTTGAGTCAGGGCACGACTTTAGTCGTGCCGATAATGCCAATGAGAAGGATCGGGCTTTAGCCCCTGCAAATCTCCATTTGCGTCAAACCGACGTCGCCGGCCTCCGATATCTCAACGGGATAAAACTCCTCGCCGTTCTCATGGCAATCTGCTCAGCACTTTGCCTCCGCGCCCAATCCCCGCCCACACCCCACTCGCTCGCCCACCGCATCGACAACCACTACAACCAGCTTCACTCCCTCCGCGCCGCCTTCACGGAGTCCTACAACGGCCTCGGCGTCCGCCGCGCCGAGAACGGCACCCTCACCCTCCTCAAGCCCGGCCGCATGCGCTGGGACTACTCCTCGCCCGCCGGCAAAATCTTCCTCCTCGACGGCAAATTCGCCTGGTTCTACGCCCGCGGCGACGCTCAGGTCCAGCGCATCTCCAGCCGCGACCTCGACGATCTTCGCTCTCCTCTGCGTTTTCTCCTCGGCCACACCGAACTCGAAAAGGAACTCGCGAATCTCAGCATCGCGCCCGCGCCCAACGGCCAGTTCACCCTCACCGGCCAGCCCAAAGGTCCAGGAAACGATCCTGACAAGCGCGTCCTTCGGCTCGCCCTAACCGTCACCGCCGACGGAACCATCACTGCAATTGAAATCGAAGAGACCGACGGCGCGCTCACCCGCTTCACCTTTTCTGATGAATCAGATAACCCCGCCGTCCCGCCCGCCCAGTTCCATTTCACCCCGCCGGCCGGCATCCCAGTCGTGGATGCGACGGCGCCGGTATGAAGCACCTACGCTCAGCGGGTAACATCGAAACCGGATGAACTAAAGCAGTTCCATTCCTGCCGATTTGGCAGCATCTTCGTCAAAGGTAACTGTTCGCTTGCATCCTGCAAATCTGCAGGTTCGTTCGATGATGCAGTCAGCAAAATCCGCTTTCGAGTTCCGATACAGGTCAAGACCCAGGCGCACAACCGGCTCATTCTCAAGCACCAGATTTCTGGACCGAAGCAAGGCCTCCAGACACTCGATCAGATTCTTCTTTGGCATCCGATAATTGCTGCGAAGCGCCCAGGCAACTTCGGCAAGAGCGACGGTGCAGATAAATCCTGGACGCTCTTTTGTGAATCCATCCAGAAGTTTGTCAGCTTTGGGAGTTTGAGTCGCATCATCGCGGACGATGTATCGCAAGAGGACGTTTGTGTCGATCCCAGTCATGCGCTCAACTAATCCTCATACTTGAGCTGCCCAGCCCAGCCCTTTCGAATCGTCTCATTCATTTCTTCAATCGAGACGGGCCTGCCAGTCCACTTGAACATACCCTTCACTGCCGAAAGCGATCCGGTCTTTGCTTTGAGCACGAAATCTCCATCCTCATTCTCGATAAATGCAACCCGGGAGCCGGCATGCAAGCGCATCTTCTCTCGAACCTCAGCCGGAATCGTGATTTGCCCCTTTGATGTAACAGAAGCTGATGCCATAGTTGTCTCCCTTCTTTCATTCTAGCGCAATTCCTTACCATTGGTAAGGAATTGCGAAACCCCGGCATCGCAGCAAATGCTGTCTATTTCCCATACTCATAAAACCCCCGCCCCGTCTTCCGCCCCAGCTTTCCCTCTTCCACCATCCGCACCAGCAGCGGGCATGGGCTGTACTTCGTGCTCCCCAGTCCCGCTTCCAGCACACGTAGGATGTCCACGCACACATCGATCCCAATCAAATCGGCCAGCGTCAGCGGCCCCATCGGATGCGCCATTCCCAGCTTGAATACCTGGTCCACAGCCTCCGCGGTCGCCACACCTTCCATCACCGCATAGGCCGCCGCGTTGATCAGCGGCATCAGCACCCGGTTCGATACAAATCCCGGCGCATCGTTCACCGCCACCGGCGTCTTGCCCAGCGCTACGCTGAGCCCCCGCACCGTCTCAAACGTCGCATCGCTCGTCTTCGGCCCGCGCACCACCTCTACCAGCGCCATAACCGGCACAGGGTTGAAGAAGTGCATCCCGATCACCTTCTCCGGCCGCCCTGTCTCCGACGCTAGCCGCGCAATCGAGATCGACGACGTATTCGTCGCTAGAATCGCACCCTTCGCCGTCAATCCATCCAGCGCGCGAAAGATCTCCGCCTTCACCTCGAACCGCTCCGACGCCGCCTCAATCGCGAGGTCCACCCCCGCGAGCGCATCCCGTTCGACCGTTGCCCTGATCCGTTCCAGCGCCGACTCAACCTCTAACTCCGTCAGCTTGCCCTTCGCCGCCTCCCGCCCCAGGTTTGCGCGGATCAGCCCCACCGCCCGCTCCAGCAGGGCCATCTCCACATCGCACAGCACTACGCCGAAGCCCGCCCGCGCAAACACGTGCGCAATCCCGGAGCCCATCGTCCCTGCGCCCACTACCCCAACTGTTTTGATTTCGCTCATCCGCGACTACTCCCTCAAAAGCGCATGAGGGAGTCTAGCAGGCCTTGGCAACCAGCCTCTAGTACGTGCTCGAGCCTTCCCGGGCTGCACCTTGCCGCATTCCGCCGTCTCGCACCAAATCCAGCGGCTGCGTCAGCATGAACATCATCGACGTCCCTTCTTCCAGCGTCGCCTGCGGATGATCCACCAGAAGATGCACCGTGATCACTCCGGCGCCCACCAGCCCGCCGGCCGCCGCGCCCACCGGCCCGCCCACAATCGCGCCCGTCACCACGCCCGCGCCCACTGCGCCGCCATACTCAATCCCATCCCGCTTCAGCCGTGAATCGGGACGAATCGTTCCCTCGCCGATCACCCGCGTATGCGAGCCCGGCGTCGACGTCACATCGGCAGACATCCTCAGCCGCGACC
>CAYWSR010000142.1:0-12083 GCA_964460385.1 uncultured Occallatibacter sp.
CTGGAGCCAGTGGTGTCGAGGGCGATGGCGGCGACGGACTGGCCGTCGATGCCGGCGGCAACGAGGACGTCGCGGGTGGCGGCGACGAGAGCGGACATCTGGTCGGCATGGGACTGGGTGGCGAAGTCGGGGTCTTCGCGGCGGCGATGGAGCGGGTAGGAGGCGGCTGCGGTGCCGATGGGGCCGCGCGTGCTATCGACAAGAGTGACGCGCACGCTGAGAGTGCCGAAATCAACGCCGGCGACGATGGCCATGGACCGCAAACCTCCGAGAAAACGCTTTCTTTTCGGCATCCAGAGTAAATCATTTTACCCGCGAGCCGCTTCGAATATGCGGACAGTGCTGCACGAATTGAGATACACTTCTTTTCCCCAGGGTTAATTGCCGCGTGGAATGGCACTGAGTTCGAAACGGTCGCGTGAGACCAGGAGGATCGATGAAGATAACCGACACGATTGGATTGGTGCTTAAAGCCAAGGGCGACGGCTCCATTCTGTCACTCAAACCGGAACAGTTGGTCTTCGAGGCGCTGGAGACGATGGCGAAGTACAACATCGGCGCGCTCCTGGTGATCGAAAACGAGCGTCTCGTCGGTATCTTCTCCGAACGCGATTACGCGCGCAAAGGCGTGCTGCTGGGGCACTTGTCGAAAGAAACCCAGGTGCAGCAGATCATGACGACGCCGGTGATGTTTGTAAGCCCAAAGCAGACAGTGGATGAGTGCATGGCGCTGATGGCGCAACGTCACATCCGCCATCTGCCTGTGCTCGAAGGGGAAAAGGTGGTTGGCGTATTGTCGATCGGCGACCTGGTGAAATGGGTGATCTCAGGGCAGGAGCAACAGATCCAGGAGTTGCAGGGCTTCATCAGCGGCGCGTACCCGGCGTAAGGGGCAGGGTTTGGGGTTTAGGGTCTGGGGTCCAGGGGGGCGCGGTTGGCGCGATGCGGCTGCTACTTGCGATTCCGCGCCAGTTTCCTTTATTTACATGCCGATCACCGCAGCTACATGCGGATCGTGGTGCCGTGCTCGCCGACGATGGCAAAGACCGAGAGAAGATTGGTGAGGCTGAGCAGCTCGCGGATGCGCTTGCCCAGATTTACGAGCTCGAGGGTGATGCCCCTGGACTTGGTGGAAGCGTAGAGGCGGACCAGGGTGCCGAGGCCCATGCTGTCCATGTAGGTGAGGTCGGAGAGGTCGAGGACGATGCGCTTGGCGGTGGGGAAAAGATGGCTGACCTGGTTGTAGAGAACATCGGTCACGCCCGACACCAGCTTGCCGTGGCACTTGATTACGGCCACATCACCGGCGATTTCCACTTCGAGGGTGAGGAGATTGGCGAGTCCGGGCTCGGGCATGGGGCACATCCTTGTTGGAAAGCTCTAAGGTCCGGGGAATCCGCGATGCACGGATTCTCTCACAGTTCGTCGGGGATTGTAACGCATAGCATGCGGCAAGAGCTCGCTATTGGGCCTCAAGGCATTTCTGGCTGAGCGTAGGTCCGTCGGAAAGTTACGCTGTCCATCTTGTCCGAGGATGACTACTGCTTCCGGCCGGGCAACAAGCTCTTGAGCTTATCCAGCATTCCCGGTTTGGGCGGGGGCGTCTTTGCGGTAACTGCCGGGGTCGCAGCTGAGGGCTTTGGCGGCGCGGCGGCTTGCGCAGCGGGCGAGGATCCGGCCTTCTGGGCGTTTTGATTGTTCAGGGCTTCGGCCTTGGGGGTGCCGGGCAGGGGGGTTGAACCGTTGACCACCTTGTCTGCGAAGATGATCGGCACGTTTTCAGTTTCATTCTTGACGAGAATGGAGATGCGCCGGTTGGAGGGGTCGGTGGGGTTATCTTTCACGCGCAGCATCTGGTCGGCGTAGCCGCGTATCTGGGTCACCTGGTTGGGACGAACACCGTCCTGCTGAAGGAGCCTGCGGGCGGAGTTGGCGCGATCGGCGGAGAGCTCCCAGTTGCTGTAACCGTTCTGGTCGCTGTACGGGGTTGAATCCGTGTGGCCTTCAATGAGCAGGAGGTTGGGCAGGGTCTTGAGTTCCGAGGCGAGGAGGCTGAGGAGTTCCTGGCCGTTCTGGCTGAGTTTGGCGCTGCCGAGCTCGTAGAAGGTTCCGTTCTTGTCTTCGATGAGCTCGATGCGGAGGCCTTCGGGCGTGACCTTGATCTCAATCTGCTTGGAGAGTTTTTCGAGCTCCTTGCGAGCCTTGATCTCCTGCTCGAGCTTGTCCTTGAGCTTCTCGAGGTCTTTGGTGTCGACCTGGGAGACTGTCGCGCCGGTGCCGGTCATTGTAGTGCCGAGCTGGCTACCGGTGCCTTTGGGGTCGTTGAAGTAGCCTGCTACGGCGCGTTTGACCTTGTCGCTGGAGCCCATGAGCCAGAGCACGATGAAGAGCGACATCATGGCGGTGACGAAGTCGGCGTAGGCAACCTTCCATGCTCCGCCGTGGTGGCCGCCATGGCCGCCTTTCTTCTTGATGACGATGATCGGTTGTGCCTTGGCCGCCATTTATTCCTCGAAATGCGTTGTGGTTCGAGATTGGGGCGCCGTTATTCGGCCGCCGCGGGAGCGCCGCCTTTGCAGCTCTTCTCCATCTCGTCGAAGCTGGGCCGTACGTGTGCGGGAATCGCGCGGCGGGCGAGTTCGATGGCGATCATGGGCGCCGAGCCCTTGAGAAACGAGAGCAGCAGCACGCGCAGCACATGCAGGTATTCGTTGTGGTCGTCGACGGTCTTGCTCATGTTGGAGCTGAGCGGGCCAACGACGCCATAACAGAGAAGAATGCCGAGAAAAGTGCCAACCAGTGCGGCAGCGACCTTTTCACCGATCTGCTCGGGCGGACCGCCGAGCGAACCCATGGTGATGACGACCCCGAGCACCGCAGCCACAATGCCGAGACCGGGGAGCGCGTCGGCGACAGTCGAAAGTGCGCTCACGGGCTGCATGGCTGCGTGGTGGTGGACCTCCATGTCGAGCTCCATCATCTGGTCCATGTCGAAGGGCTCAACGCCGCCGGTAATGGCGGTACGGAGCGTGTCGCAGACGAAGTCGCGAGCGTGGTGGTCGTTGAGAAACTCGGGATAGTTCTTGAAAATGGAGCTCTCTCCCGGCTTCTCGACGTCCATCTCCACCGAGAGAAGGCCTTCCTTGCGGACCTTGTTGAGAAACTGGTACATCATGCGGAGGGTGCTGAGATAGCGGGGTTTTCCGAAGGGCGAGCCCTTGAGCACACCGCCTAGTCCTGCCGCGACTCCCTTGATAATGTGCATGGGGTTGGCGGCGAGAAAGGTTCCGGTGGCGGCCCCAGCGATGATGAGCAGTTCGGCAGGCTGAAGGAGGACGGCAATATGCCCCTTCTCCATGAGAAAGCCGCCAATGACTGCGACAAAAACAAGAACGATCCCTATGATGGCAAACATGCCGGCCCTCCCGACGCGGATGTGATCTGATTTCCGCCTGCAAGAAAGCTGGAAGTCATGGCGGATCGGGCTCTGTCAAGCAGTTCGGTTAAAGTTGCAGTCTGATCAGCCTGGGCGGCGCCGATGCTGACCGTAACTGAGATGCGGTCGCCCCACCAGCGGAAGTCGGCGGTGCGAGCCAATCCGGCCAGTCTTTTACCATGATCGGCAAGCACGGCCGGGGTTCGTTCGTGAGAAATGACAAGGAACTCGTCCTGTCCCCATCGACCGAGAAACTCGGCGGGGCGCAAGCCCTGAATGAGGGCCTTCTCGACTTTTTTCATCATGGATTCGCAGGCGCCTGCGCCGTGTGTCTTGCGCAGATCGTGAGCCTGATCGACACTGATCCAGAGAACCCCAAAGGGCGGGCCGCCCCGGATGTGATCTTCGATCAGGCCCTGGAGGCGGTCTTCAAGGTCTGCCTGGCTCGATTCCACCGACTGATCCTCGCCGGATTCTCCGCGTGGCAGAGCATCGAGTTGGTCTGCGGGATGAAAGAGGATGCCCGAGCCGATACGCTGCCCGAGGCTGTCGCGGAGGACCAGATTGCGGACGATGACGGACACTTCATGACCCAGGTTGTGGCGGACGCGAGCAAGGAAGGCGCCCCCTGGCTGCGTAGCTGTATCTGCTCCGGTCTCGTCGTGAAAGGAGTCGTCGCCCAGTAGCGGCTGCAGGGTGTCGGGGACTGCGCGCCCCACGACTTCGAAACCGGTGTGGCCGGTAATGGCCACGGCTGCCTGATTCCAGAACACCACTGCGCCTGGCCCGCTGGGATCCCCATGCAGAAGGGCTAACCCTTCTGGTAGGCTATCCATAGCGGCTTCAAAAAGTTCGACGCGATCGGTCATCCGAGCCCAACCCTCTCCCTCATCCATCGGCACGACGCGGAGCAACTTCATCGATGTGGATTGCCTGGGAAACAGGAGAATTGGATTTTTCCCACGTGGGCTTGGGATGACGAATCCCAGTGGGGGCTCCATGGACGACCACGCACCAGAAAACTCCTTCTCTGACCGATTCAAGGCCTTTCGCAAGGCCTTGCGCCTAGAGTCTCCGCTTGAGTTCGCGGTTGTTCTGGTCGTAGTGATGTGCCTGCTGGGCGTAGCGGGAATCTGGCTGAAGTCTCCCAACCACCGACGGTATCTGAGGCATGATTTGTGGGCCGACCTCTTTCATCGCACGCAGCGCACGAGGACCAACGGAGCCGATACCGGGGGGGGACAAGCGGACGCTGGAGCGGTCCAGGCTCCTCCGGTTGATTCCGCTGGCGCTGCCCCGGGGTTCATCAGGCTTACAAAGCAGAGGACGGTCGGTTCAACCAACTCCGCACTGCCAAATGGGCTAGAGATGGTCCTGGTTCCGGACCGCATCATGACTCCCGCTGCGCTGTCCCTGAAGTTCAGCGGAGAAGTGGGTGAGATTCATTCAAGTATCGACAGCGCGGATGTGCTGGATGCGCAGAGCGGCATTTTGATCAGCAGCCCGGATACGGTTGTGTTGGAGTGGCGGACGCCGCCGTATGGACCGTTTTCTCCGCTGCTGCTGACGGTCTTCTCGAAAGACAAGATCAAGCTGGAAAAGGCAGTCAGTATCCCGTATCGCTATCCCTACGAGGGCGGGGATTTGAAGTAGGGGCTGTTTTGCGGACTGCATTGGCCTGAATTCGCGCTAGCGCCTGGCTTCGGTTGCGGCGGGCGTATCCATGGGAAGACGGACGATGAAGCTGGTTCTTCCCGGTTCGGAGTCCACCTTGATGGAACCGGCAAATTTCTGCGACACGATACGATTGACGATCTCGAGTCCGAGACCGGTGCCTGAGCCCTGCGGCTTGGTCGTAAAGAAGGGTTCGAAGATGTGAGGCAGAACGTCGGGCGGGATGCCGGGGCCATGATCCGTGACGGAGACGGCAAGAAATCCGGGCTCATTCCAGGTGTCGATTTCGATGGATCCGGATTCCGGCGAGGCGTCGACGGCGTTGTCGATGAGATTGGTCCAAACCTGGCTGAGAACCGTGCCGGGCGTCTGAATTGTGGAGGGATTGGCGCGGAAGCCCTTTTGTGCGGTAACGCCTTTGACCCTGAGCTTATGGCCGAGGATAGTCAGCGTACTCTGCAAACTGTCGTGAACGTCGAGGGCCTTACCGCCGGAGCGATCGTCGTAGGCAAACTTCTTTACCGCCATCACCAGCTCGGAGACGCGGGAGACGCCTTCTTCGATGGTGCAAACCAGCGAGACGCTGGAGACAAGGGCTTCAAGCCAGTTGAGCGCATCTGAGAATCCCCGCGCAGGAAAGGCCTCCTTGGCACATTCGAGCTCCGGTTGCCTGAGTCCGACCGCGACCAGCGAAGGGGCGATGCGATAAGCATTCTCAACGCCCGCTGCCTCAAGGAACCGGGCCATCGACTCTTCGGCATCCATCTGCTCGACCGAGCTCATGGCCGGGGCGTTGCAGCTCTTGAGCGTTTGCTCAAGGAGACTGCGGACACAGGCGCTCTGCTCGGGGGTCTTGGGCTCGTCGCTGAAACGCAGGCTGAGCTGTTGGAGCCGGAGAATGTTCTGCCGCAGCTGGGAGGCGGCGCGTTTTGCGGCAGAACCGGGGTTGTGCAACTCATGCATCAGGCCGGCGGCGAGAGTTCCCAGCGCGACCAGCTTTTCACGGTGCAATGCCTCAATCTGAAAGGTCTGAAGCCGCTTGGCCACGTCGGCCAGCACGGTGGTGCGGAAACCAGTGCAGCAAGCCATCAGGTTCCAGAAAGCTTCGGCCGGGAAGCGCAGGATCACGGAGTCTCGGCGGGCAGAGATGAAAAAGCCTGCGTTCCGCTTGCCGGTGAGGAACGGTGCTTCGCCGAATCCGTCCCCTGCGGCGGCAAGGCCTATCAGTGTGCGCGAGCCATCGCGTTCCGGCCGCTCGGCCTGGGTATCCCCATCGAGTAGGACGTAGTAATGGTCGAAGGGCTGTTCAGGCTCGATGAGGACCGCGCCGGCAGGAACCCGCAGGCGCTCGACAGTTGGTTCGCCAGTCTTGAGCGCGGCGCAGAGGTCGTCGAAGGAAGTCCCTGCGAAGGGTCGTGTCTGCGAGAGAGACACGGCCACGGTGCGAAGCGGAACCGTTTCAACGATGATCGACTTTTCGTCCGTGCTCATGGTTTTCACTAGAACCCAGCCAGATACTGGTGGGCAAACTGCACTGCGATGGAGCCCTCGCCGACCGCCGAGGCAACGCGCTTGACCGAACCATGACGCAGGTCGCCGGCCACAAACACCCCCGGCACGCTGGTCTCGAGCAGGAACGGGTCGCGCTTTTCTTTCCAGACTTCCGGCCAGCTCTCGGAAATCTTGCCATTGGCGCGGAGATCCGGTCCAGCCAGCACAAACCCATTCTCGTCGCGCAAAATGCTCTCCGGCAGCCATTTTGTGCCCGGTATCGCTCCGATAAACACAAAGAGCGAACCGGCGGGCGCCTGATACTCACCCCTTGGGCCGGACAACCGCAACGCTTCGAGATGGTCCTCGCCGAGCGCCTCGACCACCTGGGTCAACGGTTCCAACACAACGTTGGATGTCCGGGCGATCTCATCGATCAAGTATTTCGACATGGTGGCTGACAGGCCTGGGCCGCGGACCAGGATGGTGACCTTGCAGGCGTAGCGGGCGAAGTGAAGGGCGGCCTGGCCGGCGGAGTTGGCCCCGCCGATGATGTAGACCTCCTCATCCTTGCAGGCCGCGGCTTCCACGAGGGCGGCGCCGTAGTAGATGCCGCGCCCGGAAAGGCGTTCGGCGCCGGGCACATCGAGCCTGCGGTAATGTACGCCGAAGGCGAGCAGCACCACGTGTGAAGAGACCTGCTTGCCGTCGGCGAGCTGAACGATGCGGTACTGGCCTTCCACGCGCAGGCCAGTGGCACGTTGGGTGAGGAACTCCGCGCCGAATCGCGAGGCCTGGATGTGGGCGCGGCGGCCGAGATCGGCACCGGTGACGCCGGAGGGGAAGCCGAGGTAATTCTCGATGCGCGAGCTGGAGCCGGCCTGTCCGCCGGGCGAGTCGGGTTCGATGACCAGGGTGCGGAGGCCCTCGCTGGCGCCATACACGCCGCCAGCCAGGCCGGCTGGACCCGCGCCGATGACTACCATGTCGTAAAAATCCTGCGTCGCCTGAATGCTCAGTCCGACGCGAGCGGCCAGGGTGCCGGGCTCAGGCGCTACGAGAAATGAGCCGTCGGGAAAGAGCACGACAGGCAACTGGTCGGGGTCGAGGTTGTGTTCGCCTAGCAGTGTGAGGGCTTCGGGGCTTGTGGTGACGTCGAGCCAGCGATAGGGCACGTGGTTGCCTGAGAGGAACCTGCGCAGCTTGTGATCCTTGGGCGACCAGCGGAGGCCGATCACGCGCAGGCCTTCAAACGTCGGCTGGTAGCCGGCCTTCCAGTCCTCGAGCAGGTCGTTGAGGGCGGGATAGAGCTTCTCTTCCGGCGGATCCCACGGCTTGTTGAGGTAGTAGTGGATGCGAGCCGAGTTGATGGCCTTGATGGCGGCTTCGTTGTCGGCGTAGGCGGTGAGCAGAACACGCCGCGCGTCGGGGTGGATGGGCCGCGCGCGCTCGAGGAAGTCCACCCCGGTCATGCCCGGCATCCGCTGGTCGCTGATCAGCAGCGCTACGGGCTCCTGCCGTGTCTTCAGTTGGGTAAGGGTGTCGAGAGCGGCCTGCCCGCTGGCCGCACGCATCACGCGGTAGCCCGCGCCGTACTCCCGGCGCAGGTCCTGGACCACAGCTTCCAACACATTGACGTCGTCATCGACGGCCAGCAGGATCGGTCTCACCATACACATTCAGTTTAGAACTTTGATTCACCTTATTCCGACGGGGCTACGCCAAGAGGTTGGTGATACCTGAAGGAATACCCCAAAAGCGTTAACAATCCTGACGCCTTCGCAGGTCGATTCCGGTGATGGCCAACGCAGACAAGTTGTAAGCTCATTGATAAGAGTAATGTTGAGGATGCTGGCAGTTCAGCATCCGGTCCGGAATGGCCGAATTCAGGCATCGGGCAGTGTCGCAATTGCGGGCAGTCGAAAACTTTTCTCCGACTTGCCGATAGATCATCAAGACCGCGTTAGGAAGCCGGAACGCAACGGGCGACTGCGGTGTTTTGATGCAGACGCAAGCCGTGCGGAATGGGGAAGCGATTCACAGCTCAGTTGCAGACGAGGCGAACATCATGAACAAGATCATCCTGGCGGATTCGCAGGCAATATTTCGGGCGGGCACAGCGAAGGTTCTCGCCATGGACGAGGATATGCGAATCATTGCTCAGTGCACGGATCTGGATCGCCTGCACCATGCAATCACGACGTTTCCGGGCTCCGTGGTGTTGTTTGCTTCGTCGATGCACCCTGACCTGGCGCGGCTGCGGATGCTTCTGGAGACGACGGCCAGCCGGGGTATCGTGATCGCGGAGAATAATGAGTCGGCTGCGACGTATTTGCAGCAGGGATTCCATGGAGTGGTGTTTCGCAGCGTGAATGGACCGACGCTTGTGGAGTGCGTCCATCGCGTGGCGGCCGGCGAGACGTGGATTCCACCGCAGCGGATGCGGAACGAATCGGCCGAGGATGACATGGTGGGAACGCGCGTCCGCGATCGTTTGACACCCAAAGAGATGCGCATTGTGGCTCTGATTGTGCAGGGCTGCAAGAACCGCGAGATCGCGATCCGGCTCAAGACCACTGAGCAGGTGATCAAGAACTATCTTCGCTCGGTCTACGACAAGACCGGCGTAAGCGACCGGCTGGAGCTGGCGCTTTTTACGATTCATCATCGCGTGCTGGCACAAGCCGCCGCGGAGATGGGTAGCCGGCTCGAAGTTGAGGAGCAGGCAGCGCCTCCGGCTGTGGCCTAGAGCTTTTCCGCGACGCTCTTGGCCTGGGTGAAGAGGTAGAGGTAGTCCGGGCCGCCAGCCTTGGAGTCGGTGCCGCTCATGTTGAAGCCGCCGAATGGATGCGCGCCGACCATCGCTCCCGTGCATTTGCGATTGAAGTATAGGTTCCCGACGTGAAACTCCGTCCGGGCGCGATCGAGCTTTGCGCGGTCTGAGGTGTAGATCGAGCCGGTCAGGCCGTACTCCGTGTTGTTGGCGACGGCGATGCCTTCTTCAAAGTCGGCAACCTTGATGATGGCGAGCACTGGGCCGAAGATCTCTTCCTGCGCCAGCACTCCGCCCGGCGGTACGTCGGCGAAGACGGTTGGCTCGAGGAAGTGGCCGCCATTGGAGGTCAGCGGGGCGTTGCCGCCGGCGATGAGCCGACCCTCTTTTTTTCCGGCCTGGACGTAGTCAAGCATCGTCTCAAGTGCGCCGCCATTGATGACCGGGCCCATGCTGGTGTTGGCTGCCGGATCGCCGACGGCAAGCTTGGCAACCCGCTCGCGCACACGCTCGACGAAGACGTCATACATCGGGGCTTCGATGATCGCACGCGAACAAGCGGAGCACTTCTGGCCGCTGAATCCAAAGGCCGATGCAACGACGCCTTCGACCGCGGCGTCGAGATCGGCATCGGCGCAGACGAGGATCGAATCCTTGCCGCCCATTTCAAGAATGGTCCGTTTGATCCAGATCTGGCCGGGCTGGGTGTGGGCTGCGCGCTCGTGGATCTCGAGTCCAACGGCCTTGGAGCCGGTGAAGGCGATGAACCGGGTCTTTGGGTGCTCGACGATGGCGTTCCCGAAAGTGGCGCCGGAGCCTGGGCAGAAGTTGACGACTCCCGGCGGCAGGCCGGCTTCCTCGAGGACCTCGAAGAACTTTGCTGCGATGGTGGGCGCGTCGCTCGATGGCTTGAGGATGACGGTATTCCCGGTGACGATGGAGGCCGCCGTCATGCCGGCCATGATGGCAAAAGGGAAGTTCCATGGGGGAATCACCGCGCCAACGCCGAGGGGGATGTAGAGCAGCTGGTTGCGCTCACCGGGGAACTGGATCGGCGTGGTGGCAGCGGAAAGCCGGAGCGCCTCCCGGGCGTAAAACTCGAGGAAGTCGATGGTCTCGCCAACGTCTGCGTCGGCCTCGGCCCAGTTCTTGCCGACTTCGTAGGTTAGCCACGCATGGAAGACGAACTTGCGGCTGCGGATGATCTCGGCGGCATTCAGCAGGAGCGAAACCCGCGTCTCGACCGGGGTGCGCGACCACGATTCAAACGCTCGGAGCGCGGCGTTCATGGCGAGTTCGGCGTGCTCGGCTCCGGCCTTCTGGTGCAGGCCGACGAGTTGGGCGGGGCGGGCAGGATTCAGAGAACGGATCTTGCCTTCGGTGCGCAGGCGCTGGCCGCCGATAACGAGATCGTACTCGCGGCCGAGCTCAGATGCGACCTGGTCGAGTGCTGCCTGCATTCGCCGGGCGACTTCTGGCGCTTTGAAGTCGTGGAAGTCTTCGTTGACAAACTGTCCCTGCGGGGAGCGGGGTTGGATGCGCGTGGAGAGGGAGGCGGTAGCCATAACAAGACTAGTTTAGCCCTCCTGGTGAAAAAAGGAGAGGTCTGGGCGGCAGAGTAGAGCCGTGCGCTCGGCAGCATAAACCAATCCGGCCGCAGAAATATGGGCTGAGCGTGAGCCGGAAAGCGTCGACTCGCAAATGCAGAACAAGGCACGCGCCACGGAATCAGGCGCAGCCCACAGCCCGGGCTCGTTCAGTGATGGGTTTGCGGAAGAGAAATTCGGCGGGCGTTTTGCGGGGAGCAGCGAATCAGGAGGAGGCCGGAGCGGAGGCTGGCGGTCAGCCTTCCTTCTTGCGGGTGGAAAGAAACCTCACGAAGAAGAAGACCACTGCGCCGATCAGCAGGAAGTAGAAGGTACCGCCCTCTGGGACCCGGGACTTGCGCGTCGGATGAGGCTGGGTATTTGTCTTGACTTGTTTGTGGAGGGCCGCTTCGCTATTAGGGTCGTTGTTGATGGGAGGGGTGGTTGCTGGCGTGTAGTCGCAAGGTGGATTTGCGCAGGCGTTGGGCTGCGCGGCGTCGCGTGGTTGGATTGCGGCGCCATTCGCCGTCAACGTACCCGCATACGCGGAACCAGATGCCAGAAGCGCGAGCAGCGCAAGGAGGGGAATATACCGCAAATGGAGCACTTTCATCGACTACCTCCCAGGTTTGTGGTGGGCGAAGTTGCGATTCGGGATGGAAGTAATCTCGCTTTGGCATGGAAGCGGCTGCTGGGAACTGCGGGGGGAGCATCCAATGCCCGATTCGCCAACTGTATCCCACAAAAGTGCTAAATTGCAAGAGGATTCTTGGGCAGTGCTAATTACCATCCTGTTAAAACCATAGAACTTAGGGGTTGGAAGGCAAAACGTGGGCCTGGGGGCAGGGGGCGGACTGGAGGTACAACCGACCCTGGTCGCAACCGGGAAAGGGGAGAATCGGATGAGTTTTCCAGGTGAAAGAGAGTCCAAGGTGGGCTGGCGCCGACGCGGCCAGTGCGACGCGTTCGGGGCTGCGTCAGCGCCCCGCCGATTCAGGGCGTTTCTGTAATCGCTTCGGTGGACTTGGACATCTTTGCCGTACGCTGGATCTTGTCCCAATTGAATGGTTTGCCGTCGATGGCGCGTTTGACTGTCCTGGCCAGAACCAGCGAGAAGAGCTGG
>CAYWSR010000143.1:0-12051 GCA_964460385.1 uncultured Occallatibacter sp.
CGCGAACCTTCTGGAAGATCACCTGCTTGGCCAGTTGAGCGGCAATCCGCCCCAGCGGGCTGGTGTCGCGATACATCCTGATTTCGCTGCCGGCTTCCACGCCGGGCGCAAGTTCGTTGGCCTCTTCGAGCGTAATCTGGTTCAGCGGGTCCTCGACTTCTTCTGCGCTGGCGACGACCGTCTTGTAGATGTAGGCGCTGATCTCGCCGGTTTCCTTGTTCAATTCCCCGCGCATGTTTTCCTGCGTCTTGTAATACTTGCGCGTGGCCAAGGCGATGGCCTCTTCAACTGCACCCACGACGATCTGGGGCTCAATGCCCTTCTCGCGGCTGAGGAGATCGATAATCTGATACAAAGCGCTGGTGCCCATACTCTGCATGCTCTCTTCTTGGTTTGCTTGCGGCCGCGGCTTAAAAAGAACGCTGCGCCGGTTTTGCCCCGTTTTTGGGAATTGGCTAGCGGGACCTTGTGAGCGGGATGGGGATTTGCTGCTCCTCCTCCCGGTGTTCGATGTGTCGCCCCTTCGAGGGGGGCCGTCTTAAATCTCCGGCACGATGTGCGCCTTCTCGATGTTCGAAAGCGAAATCTCCACCGTGTTCACACCTGCCTTGCGGCTCTTGCTGTTCTGCTTCACTGCGGCCAGGTCCAGTGTGATCGTCTCCAGCGCATCACCGGCAGCCAGCCGGCCTTGCCAGTGGCGATTGTTCCGGATCGGTTCGAAAGTCTGGATCTTCACCAGACTTCCAGAGAACCGCACATAATCTTCCCGCTTGCTCAGCTTGCGGTCCAGGCCGGGCGAGCTCGCTTCAAGAAAGTACTCTGCGCCGGGGACCAGGTCCTCAACGTCCAGCAATACTCCAAAGTCCCGGCTGAATGCCGCGCAGTCTTCATGCGTGACTCCGGAAAGCTGGTCAACACTTAGGGTCCCTTCGGACAGCCTCTCGGGCAGGTCCTGGCTTTCTCCTGCCAGGATCGCCGCTTTCAGACTGGCTCGCTCCTCGGCATTCTTTTCCAAGTAAATCCTGAGGGTGCGTTCCTTCGCGGGCCCCACAAACTCAATTTCCACCACGTCCAGCCCGTGTGAGGCGGCCACTTTCTGCGCCGCTTGCCGAATTTCATCCAACCTGACTGCCATCGTTCCCTGTCGCCAACCCGGAACTGCTTCCCTCGCGAAGGCCCTTTGTTTTCAATGGGCTCCGCTTGGGTTTCCGTGTGAATCCGTTCCAAAAATGCCGCAAATAAAAAGTGGGCTATGAGCCCACTCATCTCTCCGCCAGCCGGTGTGGTCACGGAAGTCCCGGCGGATAAACTCGTCTGCATTCTCATGATACGGCGATTTGGATAGAAATTCAATGCCCAGGGCGGCGGCGAGCCTTCCATGGATGAATCTGTTCTGATGGCGATGCCCGCTCGAAGGCACCGAACACGGCGTCCACGAGGGGAGACTCGGCAATCCCGCCCCGGTGCTAGACTCACCACTATCTATGAGTGCACCGCAGTCTCCTCATTCATCCCATGTCTCGGCCTCCCGCTCGGGTCATTCGTCTCCCGCCGGCGCTTCAGTGGCCGAGGCGCGCACTGCGCTGCTGAAGCGGGCTGCCCGCGACGCAATGGATTATCTCGGAGAGGTGGACGCAAGGACCGTTGCGCCTTCGCCGGAAGCGATCACGAAGTTGAGCGCACTGCGTGGGCCGTGGCCGCCCGGCCCCACCAGCCCGGAGGCCGTTCTCCATCTGCTCCATGAATTCGGCTCCCCTGCAACGATGGCGAAGGCCAACGGCCGCTTCTTCGGTTTTGTCACCGGCGATTGCCTCCCCGCCGCCCTCGCCGCTTCCTGGCTGGTGAGCGCATGGGACCAGAACGCCGCCCATTACGCCCAGTCTCCCGTCGCCGCACAGCTGGATGAAACCGCCATCGATTGGATTCGGGAGCTTTTCAGCCTGCCCGAAGGGACAGGTGGCGCCGTCGTCACCGGCGCCACCATGGCCAATTTCTCTGGACTGGCAGCGGCGCGGCACACACTGCTTCAACGCGCCGGTTGGGACGTCGAAGCCGACGGCCTCTTCGGCGCGCCGCCCATCACCGTCGTCGCCGGGGATGAGGTGCATCAGTCAGTCCTCAAGGCCCTCGGCCTGCTCGGAATGGGCCGCAAACGAATCGTGCGCGTCCCCGTCGACGGCCAGGGCCGTATGCGCGCCGACGCCCTCCCGCATCTCGACCCCATGACCATCCTCTGCCTTCAGGCCGGCAACGTAAACACTGGCGCTTTCGACCCCGCCGCGGCCATCTGCCCGGTTGCCCGCGCCGCCGGAGCCTGGGTCCACGTGGACGGAGCCTTCGGCTTGTGGGCCGGAGCTTCGCCTCTGTACCGCAAATTCACCAGTGGATTTGAACTCGCCGACTCCTGGGCCACCGACGGCCACAAATGGCCCAATATCGGCTACGACTGCGGCGTTGCGCTTGTCCGTGACCCCAGCGCTCTGCGTGCCGCCATGTCCATTCAGGCCGCCTACCTGGTCCACGCCGAGTTGCGCGATCCCTCCAACTACAACCCCGAACTCTCCCGGCGTGCGCGCGGCGTGGAACTCTGGGCAGGACTCCGGTCTCTTGGCCGCTCCGGCATGGCAGAGATCGTCGAGCGCACATGCTCTCACGCGCGCCGCTTTGCCGACGGTCTCCGCGCCGCCGGCTACACCATCCTGAACGAGGTGGTCATCAACCAGGTGCTGGTCTCCTTTGGCGACGCGGAGAAAACCCTTCGCATCATTGACCTGTTGCAGCAGGAAGGCACCTGCTGGTGCGGGTCCACCGTCTGGCAGGGCCACACCGCCATGCGCATCAGTGTTTCCTCCTGGGCTACCACGGCGGAGGATGTCGAGAAGAGCCTCTCCGCTATCCTGCATTTGGCACGGGAGTAGGCGCTTGGCCCGCGAAGCGGTGTGGCTCATGAGTAGAAATGCCCGCAAGTTTCCCGTTTTGTCGGGGTCAGTCGCAAAAGGGATAGCATCGAACGACAATCGGCACCCGCTCTGCAAATAGCCCTTGCCATCCAGGCGATGCGGGGAGTATTTGTCGGGAGAAAGTCCGTCAAAAACCGTGTAAAGTTGCCGAAGCCCGTGGAGGTGGATCGGCCGGTGCCCAGAATCGGAAAGCGCGTCCTCATTACAGTCCTGGCGACGGCGCTTGGAGCGGGGTGTGGTGCGCTTGCCGGGTTCATACTCGGGCGCATTCTGACCATCCATCACACACATCTGCATCTCAAGCCGTACTGCGACCGAGTCCTGCGCGAGGGCGAGATCTCCGCTGTCGAAGCGCGGAGCGTCTTGGCGCAGATCAATGCTTCTCCCTACGCATTCTGCTCTGACCAGGAGGTAGCGTGGATTCGGACGCGGATCTTCCAGTCGGAGTACCTGAAAGAAGGCGGCAGGATTCGCGGAGGCCGCATACAGTGTTCAGCAACACTCGGCCGCGTGGAAAAGCCGCTTGCGGAGGCAGTCCCCGACTTCACGCAGCCCAGCGGAATACGGCTCTATCGCAACCTCACGCCCTTTCTCATTCCCGGAAAGACCGTGATTACAGTTCAACTCGGCGAGTCCTTTGTCGTCTATAGCCCCTGGAACCTGAAGGACCTGGGCGCGGCGCCGATGCACTTCACCGTCACCGAGCAGGACACTCTAAGTCAGCGGAGTGGCCTGCTCGTCGGGGAGCAATCCACGGCCTCGGAGTCCGTTCTCCTCAAGGAAGGGGGGCGGAGGCAGGATGGGCAGACATACTTTACCGAGTGCTCGTCCAGGTTCAATGCCTGCTTCACCACCTACATTTCTGACCGGGAAGTGCTGGAGTGGAATCGCGCCGAGTTCACCGCTTACATCCTCCTCGGATCGCTCAGCGGGGGACTTCTCGGTTTTGCGTTCTCCCTGTTGTATCGCCTGCGCCGCAGCCTCGCCTACCAGCTTCGGCGTTCCATTGCACACAACGCCTTGGGCGTGGTCTATCAGCCCATTGTGGACCTGGCCACAGGCCGGATTGTGGGCGCCGAGGCGCTGGTTCGCTGGACGGACGACGAAGGCCGCAAGGTGAGCCCGGAGGTCTTTGTGCGCATCGCCGAAGAGCGTGGGTTTGTGGGCGAACTGACCGCGCTTGTCGTGCGACGCGCCTTGAGCGACTTTGCGGGGACGCTCGCCCGGCGCCGGGACTTTAACATCAGTATCAATGTCACGGCAGCCGACCTGGCCGATGACAAGTTCCTGCCAATGCTCGAAGATGCCGTAAGACAAAACAAGGTGAAAGCCCAAAGTGTGACGCTGGAACTTACCGAGGGTTCAACCGCCCGCCACACCCTGGCCTACGATGCGATTCAAGACCTGCGGCAGATGGGCCATCGCATTCACATTGACGATTTCGGAACCGGATATTCGAGCCTTTCATACCTCAACTCTCTCTCCATCGATGCCATCAAAATCGACAAGTCTTTCACGCGCTCGATCGGTACATACTCGGTCACGGTGGGTATTCTGCCGCAGATTCTTGCCATGGCCGAAACTCTCAAGCTGGCAGTGATTGTCGAAGGAATCGAAACCGCCGAGCAGGCGAAGTACTTCGGCCTCATGGAGCAGAAAATTCTCGCCCAAGGCTGGTTCTTTGGGTACCCCATGCCCGCAGCAGAGTTCTATAAGCTTCTCGCGGAGGACGAGAAGAAGGAAACTCCTCCGGCAACCGTCGAATAAGATTTGGCCGCCGGCACTCCTCGCATTTGCCGCACCGCTTGACACAGGCGGCAGCGGGCTTGAGGCTGATTGCATGAGAAGATCCTTCCGCGTGGCCCTGGTGATTACCCTGGCTGTTGCATCCATTACTTCGGCCGGCCCTCTGGCTCACTCTCTCACAAAGCAGCCGCCATCTGTCTATCGTGCGCGGCGAGTGGCCCTGGCGGACAAGCTTCATGGCGGCATCGCGGTGTTGTTCGCTGCGGAGGAACCTGCGCTCGACCTGATGCCCTACCGGCAGGATGAGGACTTCTACTACCTCACGGGCTGGAATGAGCCGGGTGCGGCGTTGCTCGTTGTTGCACCGTCTCCGCAGGCGAGTTCCTCGCGATCCTACAAAGAGATTCTGTTCCTGCCCACCCGCAATCCGCGCATGGAGAAATACACCGGCGAAAAACTCGGTGCAGACTCGCCCGACGCCGCAGAGAGGGCGGGTGTGGATCAAGTGCTTCCGTTGACCGCTTTGCCGGCGGAGTTGAATGCGATGCTCGCAGTCGACCGGCGCCTCAACCAGTCGTTGTGGACTCAACCCGCATCGCCGCAGGCGCGATCGCTGCTTGGATTTGTTCGCACGTCGCTTGGCCAGGACGCAGACGAATCCGCCCGCGATGTCACCGGCCTTACCCAGCAACTGCGCGTCGTCAAGGATGAAGGTGAGATCGTGTTGATTCGCAAAGCCTCAGAGGCCTCCATCCAGGCACAGTTCGCGATGATGAAAGCGATCAGGCCCGGAGTGACGGAGCGGGCTCTCGCCGGCGTTCTATGGAATGGCTGGCTCAGTGCGGGCTGCGAGCGCGCAGCCTATGCGCCCATCGTCGGCTCGGGGATCAACTCCACAATTCTTCACTACTCCGACACCACGGCCACGCTCAACGACGGCGACCTGCTCCTTGTGGACGCTGCCTGCGAGTACTCAATGTATGCATCGGACATCACGCGGACCATGCCCGTCAGCGGCCACTTCACCGATCGCCAGCGCGAGATCTACAACATCGTTCTAGGCGCGCAGCAGGCTGCCATCGACGCCTTTGTCGCAGGCAGGTCCAAGATCAACGATCGCGATCGAAATGACCCCGATTCGCTCGATCAGGCTGCCTATAACTACATCAACACCCACGGCGAGGACCTGCACGGCAAGCCCCTGGGCCAGTACTGGCTCCACGGCCTCGGCCACATGATGGGCATCGATGTACACGATCCGTCCCCGTATCCAGCCGTCCTCAAGCCGGGCATGGTCTTCACCATCGAGCCCGGCGTTTACATCCCCGAAGAGAAAATCGGCATTCGCATCGAGTGCGACTTCCTGGTTGGTCCGGATGGGAAGCTCATCGACCTCGACGCCGGGCTCCCGCACACGGCCGAAGACCTTGAGAAGGCCATGCGTGCGCGGTAAGGATGGCTATGGACTCGAACGAACCAACTGAAAGCGAGACGCCGCAATCGGATCCGTTCGAAGCGTTGGCCCGAGCCTTCAGCGATCAACTCCTGGCCTGCCTGGACGAATGCGCGCGCGGCCGCAAAGGGCTGTTCTCAAACACCGCGCTCGACGATGAAGAGGTGTGGCCTGAAGCGGAGCGGCTTCGCGAACTCGCCCTTGCGCTTCCGGATGTCTTCGCGCAGCAGGGCGAACGGAATGCGCTGTGTGACGAGTTTCTCGATCTCTGCTCGATGCATGGTGAATATCATCCCGGCGAGCGCAAGCTGGCGCGCGAGTTTCTGGCTCGCATTGAGCGCGGCGAAGTTGGAACTCCGACCGAACAGGAGCGCAAGCTATGGTAGTCCTGCATGCATTTCTCGCGCTGCTGGCGGGTTTCGCGGTAATGGCCCTGCTGGTGATGGTTGTCACGGCCGCGCTGGCCCGGCTCACGCCTGAATGGGTCGACCCGGCCGGCTCGAACTCGCCCAGCACTGCCTATGTATTCGTCAATCTCGGCTACTCGTTTCTTGCCGCCGCTGCGGGCGGATACGTCACCGCCTGGGTGGCGAGGGACAACCCGCTCTACCACGTGTTGGCGCTGGCAATCGTCGTCCTCGCCCTCGCGGCGCTCAGCGCACTACAGCAGAAGGGTAAGCAGCCGGTCTGGTACGCGCTTACGCTGGTTGGCCTCACGCCGCTCGGAATCCTTGCTGGCGGACTCCTGAGGCTGCGCGTGTTGGGCATTCTGTGAGATACAGAAGCATTCAAGGCGCGAGAACGATCTGACTCGTCTCCTGTTGAGCTTGCCTCAGGCTCTCTAAACGAGAGCCTGGCACAAGGACCGGCAGATTAACCCGCTTACCAGCGCACGCCAAAGGTAACCGGGATCAGCTTGGTTCCAGCGGCGATGCCCACGGCGCCAAGCCCGCTGGGCGATACACCCTCTTCCACGGGCGTATCGACATACAGATAACGGACCTCAGCAAACAGCTTCGCACGGCTGTCGTTGAACTGGCCGCCCAGTCTGTGTTGAAAGCCACCGCCAACGTTCCATCCACCCTGGTTCGACGAGAAGTGACCCACCACGGCATTGGCGTAGCCTTCTTCACAGTAGTAGTAGCTGCAGTATTCTTCCAGTTCAGGATTCGTGAAGCTTGTAAGCTTGCGATAGAAGCCTCCGCCTCCGGTCACATAAATGTCGTTCTTCGATTTTGGGAAGAGGTCGACAACCGGCGCAAGCGTGAGCGACCAGATATGCGCGTTGCCGCCGTTGGCCCCGGTCTCGGCAATGATCGCACCCGGCAGCTTGTCGTCAATGAACTGGTACTCAGCCAGCAGTGCAAGATGCTTGTTGAAGTTCAGTCCCCCGCCGACGGTGAAGTTTTCGCCCCAGGTGATGTAGTTCGCCGAAGAGCCCAGCGGGCCGCTGAAACCGCCGCCGAATTCGAGGGCGAAGTTGTTGGACAAGTTCTGCTTCCACCCTTTGTGGTCGTCTGCGGCCTGGCCCCCTGACCCTGAGCCTCCTGAACCTGATCCGGATGGCTCAGGTGAGGAGGGCAGAGCCGACAGGATTTCGGAAGAATCCAAAGGATATGTCTGCAGCGAACTCGACCAGTTCTGCTGCGAACTGGATTCGGAGGGAGCGGCGCTCGCCGAAGCCGGTTGGCTGGGGAAAGGAGCGGATTGCGCGTGCGCCATTCCAAGTGCGAGGAAGGCCGCAGATCCAGCAAAACTGACAGGTCGCATGAGCGACTTCCAACCTTGAATAAACATGTCGGAACCTCAAGGATCGATTTGTTTTGACTTGAGCCGGGCGCAGAGCCCGGCTCCGAGTTAGACACCAAATTCCGGGGAAAGGTTGCGTGGAAGGGAGCTTTCGCAGGAGGGTATTTCACGTGGCGAGGCGACTAGGAAAGAGGGATGGTAGGGGCGCGCGAACGCCTGACAGTTTTGCCGCCTAGCCGAGATTCCGGTCTTGCGTCCAGAACTGTGTGCCGAGTGTGACCGGCCACGAGGCGAGCAGGTCTACGCGGCGCCAGAAACCGCGAAAGGCCGGAGCGGCTGCTCCGGCCCTTCGCGTCGATCGGGACCAGTGTAGTGATGCGAAAACTCAGCCCTGGATGTCGAACTGCTCCGCATGCAGCGTCGGATCGCTTTTCACCAGGATGTTCTTGCCCACCAGTTCTTCAAACTCGACCAGCCAGCTGGCGTTGTTCTGCTTGAGCACCTTCACCGTCTCCGGATTCACGCGCAGCAGAACATCCGGCCCCTCGAAGTGCTTTTTCATCTTGCGCAACTCGATGTAGATCTCGTTGCACACGGTGGTTGGGCTCTTCACCATGCCGGTTGCCTGGCAGGTGGGGCAGGGAACACTGAGCGTCCGTTCGAGGGACTGCTTGACGCGCTTGCGCGTAATGGCCACAAGTCCGAAGTCGTTAAACTGCAGAACCTTGGTAGGAGCGCGGTCGCTCTTAAGCGCCTCCTCCAGAGCTGCCATCACCCTGAAGCGGTTCTTGCGCTCATCCATGTCGATGAAGTCGATCACGATGATCCCGCCCAAGTCGCGCAGCCGAATCTGCCGCACGATCTCAGGCACCGCGTCGAGATTGGTCTTCAGGATCGTGTCTTCAAGCCGCGCCGACTTGCCAACGTATTTGCCGGTGTTAATGTCGATGGCCACCAGTGCTTCAGTCTGGTTGATCACGATGGAACCGCCGCTCTTCAGCCACACTTTGGAGCGCAGAGCCTTGGAGATTTCGTCCTGAATGCCGAAATGCTCAAAGAGCGGAACCTCTTTGGTGTAGAGCTTCACACGGCGCACCAGCGAGGGCGAAAATCGGTTGAGGAAGCGCACAATCCGCTCGTAGTCGTCCTGCGAGTCTACCCAGATCGACGAGAAGTTTTCGCTCACCTGGTCGCGCAGTATGCGCTCGATCAGCGAGAGATCGTGATAGATCAGCGCAGGAGACTTTGACGACTCCGAACGTGTTTTGATCTCGGCCCAGAGGTTCATCAGCATGCGCAGGTCGGTGCGCAATTCCTCTTCCGAAGCGCCCTCCGCCGCAGTCCTCACAATGAAGCCTCCGCTCGCGTCGCCGCGCTCGCTGGTTAGAATCCGCTTCAGGCGCTGGCGCTCCTCGTCGGAGGCGATCTTGCGGCTCACGCCCACATGTGTAACGGTCGGCATGAAGACAAGGAACCTTCCGGGAAGCGCAATGTGACTCGTAATGCGCGCGCCCTTCTTTGCGATAGGCTCCTTGGCTATCTGAACCAGAATCTCCTGGTTCGGCTTGAGCAGGTCACTGATAATCGGCAGATCGGAGGTCTGCATCGAGCGCCGCGAGGGTCCGCCGCGACGATTGGTCTGGCCTCCCCGCTCGGGCCGCCCGTCGCGTCGGCCACGTCCGCCGCGTCCGCCGCGATCCGAGCGCTGGCGAGTGCCCTCGCCGGTTCCCGGAGCCGTCTGGCCACCCGCCGCAACCTCTTCCTCCTCGTCTTCGTCGACGCCATCTTCCTCGTCGCCGTTCTTCCCATCGAAGTTCATCTGGATGCGATGGTCGAGATGCGCTTCCTGCAGCAGTTCGCCCAGATCGCCGGTGCGCATCGAAGGTGGAAGCGTCTCTTCTTCGTACTCCTCCAGATCGTGCTCGTCCGCCTTCCCGTGATGGTGATGAGGAGCATCGAACTCCTCCTCCTCGATCAGCTCCTCTTCGATGTGTCCGCTGCCCGGCGCATACGACGACACCGTGGCCGAAGTGGCAGACTTCGGCTCGGCCGCTTTCACGTTGGGAGCCGGCGCCGCAGGCTCTTCCTGCTTCTTTTTCCCACCCAGGCCAAAGAGCCGGAAGCCCGTAGGGGCCGATGGATCGATCTGGTGCGAGGCGGACCCGTCCGTCATCTCTTCTGCCACTTCGTGCGCAAGTGCTTCGCCTTCCGCAGCCTGTTCTGCTGGCGCCTCTTCGGAGTGCAAGGATTGCGCGCTGCTTCCGTGCGCGACCGTTTCGCTGGTCTCTTCGGTTTCCTCAAATTCGAAGGCCTGCTCTTCGCTCACGGCAGGTCCAGGGGCCGCTTCAAACTCGTGCGAAGGGTCCTCCGTGCGCTCTTCAATCGACTCTCGCTCCTCCACCAACTCCTGCTCTTCAATGCCGTCCGGGCTCGCGCTGCTTTCGGTCAGCCCTGCGGCATCAGCCCCGATTTTGGTCTTCGGTTCGTGCTGTGCCCGCCGATGGCGCGAAATCGACTCGCCGGGGAGAAGCCCGCTTCCGTCCCACTCAACCGGGCCTTGCACAAGCGATGCCGGCTTGAAGTTGCTTGCTGGCCGGGGAGTGGCTTCCTGCACCGGTTGAGGTGCCTCAACCTCCGGTGTTGCGCCGTACTTGCGCAGCGACTCGCCCGGGAGAACAAACGGAGTTTCCGCGTGGCCGCCGCGCGGTTCCCGGATTCCACGTGAGGGAAAGGAACCTCTTTCCCTCGGGGATTCGCTCCATGAATCCGCTCGCGGGGATTCCGTCCGCCGGGCTTCCAATCCCTCGCTCGAACCCGTCTGGATCTCACGCGCGACCGGTGACTCCTGCGCAGTCTCGGCAGAACCCTCACCCGCTTCATCGGAGCCGGACTGGTTCTCGTTCGAGCCCGCCGGGCCTTTGCCACCACGCCGGCGACGCCGGCCACGCCAGCGCTTTGCCCCGGCAGTTCCGGACTCTTCCCCACCCGCCTCGTGTTCTGAAGACGAATCGGACTCCGCTGAGGTCCTGGCGGTTGTTTCCCCACCGGACTCTGCAGACTGGCGGCGCTCTCCGGGAATCTGCCTCTGTCTTGATTCTTGCCGCTGGTTTGCTGTCTGCCCGTTCCGGCTCCCATCCTGCTCGGACCCGTTCGAGTGCCGGACCTCGCGTGGAGGTGTGGTGGCTCCGCTCACCGAAGCCTTCTCAATCTCATCCGATTCCTCAGGGTCTTCGAGTTCGAGGAAGTCGGTTACATAGAGGAACGCATCGCGCTCCAGGCCCACGTCCACAAATGCGGACTGCATGCCCGGTAGAACCCGTGTGACGCGGCCGTTGTAAATGGAGCCCGCGAGTGTGTACTCGTTTTCGCGCTCGTAGTAGATTTCCGCGAGCTGATCGTCTTCTAGAATTGCCAGCCGCGTTTCATGCGGCGTGCTGGAAATGCAAATCTCTTTTGCCATCGTACCTTTCCGTCCGGCTGCTCTTGGCGGCCGGGAACTGGGGCAAGGCGGGATGGAGACTCTCGAGGACGGGAGGGAGGGGAACAAGCGGAAGGGATGACCTGCGGCTGGCCGTCGGGTTGGAAACCGTGCGGCCAGCTCCCCAAATGGGAGGCGAACCGCGCCGAATCTCCGGCGCAACAACCTGAACGTACATTGAAATGCAGCTATCCGATTGCAAAGAGTTTGTGGCCTCCCAGTGCGGGGCCGTTAAAGCCGTGGCGGACGAACTGCCTTGCAACGCGGTGCGAGCAACCTCCAGTTGCTCACGATTCTCCGCGCAGGCAGTATCGCTCAATCTCCGCCATTCCTTCAGCGCCCCTCTCCAACAGTCTTCTGTTGTCGGGGTGGAGTGGCTTTCCCATCTCTGCGTGCTCATGAACCCAATCCTGCCGGGCTCGAGATCCATCCGGACCTGGCCGGCTAAATGCTTGAAAAATTAGACTCTTGCAGCGCGACGGTCTTGACGTGAAGCAAGAGGTAAACTTGTGTATCCGGGTCCCTGGCAAGCGCTTAAACCGCTTCGCCCAGGGGACAGCTAGTTCACAAACCGGCGCATGCGGACGTTCATCGCCACACCCAGCGCCAGGAATGTGAACAACACCGAAGATCCGCCGTAACTCATTAACGGCAAAGGAATTCCG
>CAYWSR010000144.1:0-8513 GCA_964460385.1 uncultured Occallatibacter sp.
GTTTCCACTCACCGCCATGCTGATCGTGAGCTGGTCCTGGGGAGAGTTTGTCGGCTACATCACGGGGCGGCCGTACTCGGGCGGCGAGGCCGGCGGGGCGCTTGTAAGAGGTTCCTCGGAGGCTGCGTAGATGCGCATCGCGGTGGACGCCACCTGCTGGCACAACCGGCGCGGATATGGCAGGCACGCGCGGGCGCTGCTCAGGGCGGTGGTTCGGCTGGACCAGGAAAACCAGTACACGCTGTTTCTGGATTCGACGGACCCGGCTGAGGCGATGCCTGAGGGATGCGAGGTGCGCGTGAATGAGTCGTCGGTGCCGACTGTCGAAGCCGCATCGGCGGACGGGCATCGATCGTTGCGGGATATGGCGAGACAGGCGCGGGCTTTGTCGTCGAGCGAGTTTGACGTTGTGCTGTTCCCGACCATCTACAGTTTTGTGCCGACGTTTGGGCGCGCGCGCAAACTGGTGATGATGCACGATGTGATCGCCGACATGTTTCCCAAGCTGACGGTGCCACGCTGGACGTCGAGGCTGTTCTGGAATCTGAAGGTGGCGCTGGGCCGGATGCAGGCCGACCGGCTGATCACGGTTTCGAACTACTCGCGGGACTGCATCGTGAAGCACTTTGGGACCGATGCGAAACGCGTGTCGGTGGTGAGCGAGGCGGCGGACCCAATTTTTCGCAGGCTCGACGATGCAGCGCCGACGGCGAAGCTGCGCGAACTCGGGCTGGGCGGTGAGCGGCGGATGGTGGTGTATCTGGGCGGATTCAGTCCGCACAAGAATCTTGAGGCGCTGGTGGCAGCGTTTGCGCGGACGGCGAAGCGCGAGGACGCGGGCAACCCCATGCTGGTGATGGTGGGCGACACGCAAACAGACGCGTTTCACACATGCTTTGAGCGCGTGTCGGCGCTGGTGAAGTCGCTGGAGATCGAGGATCGCGTGGTCTTCACGGGCTACCTGGACGATGAAGATGTGGTGACGCTGCTGAACCGAGCGACAGTGCTGGTGCTGCCTTCACTGATGGAGGGATTCGGGCTGCCTGCGGTGGAAGCTGCGGCGTGCGGCTGTCCCGTGATTGCGACAAAGGAGAGCCCGCTGCCCGAACTGCTGGGAGAGGGCGGAATTTACATTGAGCCGAACGAAGAAGCGATTGCAACAGCGCTGGAACGTGTGCTCGGAGACGATGCGCTGCGCGCCCGGATGCGTGAGCAGGGAATGGTGGCGGCAGCAAGGCTGACCTGGGACGATGCGGCGCGGCAACTGATTGCCGTGATCAACCAGAACAAGCAGGGGAAGGGTCGGGCAGCATGAGCCGGCCCTTGAACTTTCTGCATCTGACGACTTTCTATCCGCCGTACAGCTTTGGTGGCGATGCGGTGCAGATCTACCGGCTGTCGCATGCGCTGGGCAATGCAGGGCACCATGTGGACGTGGTGCACTGCGTGGACTCCTACCATCTGTTGCATCCGGGACCGCCGCCCCTTGCATACGAAGAGCATCCAAACGTAGTGCGGCACGAGCTGCGCAGCCCGTTCAAGGGGCTTTCTCCGCTGCTGACGCAGCAGACCGGGCTGCCTTTGCTGAAGACGAAGACGA
This sequence comes from uncultured Occallatibacter sp., assembly GCA_964460385.1. Lineage (GTDB taxonomy): Bacteria > Acidobacteriota > Terriglobia > Terriglobales > Acidobacteriaceae > Telmatobacter. The sequence continues at coordinate 1,601 of CAYWSR010000144.1, forward strand.
TCGGCGAAGTTCTGCGATCGAAGCCGTACGACGTGATTCATTTTCATAATGTTTCATTGCTCGGGCCGGGGATCCTGGAAGTGGAACCCACGCAGGGACAGGCCGTGAAGATCTATACGACGCACGAACACTGGCTGATCTGCCCGATTCATGTGCTGTGGAAGTTTGACCGCGAGCCGTGCCGCGAGCCCGAGTGCCTGAAGTGCACGCTGATGGCAAGGAAGCCGCCGCAGCTTTGGCGGTACACCGGGATGCTGGACCGGATGGCGGGGAAGGTGGACCAGTTTGTTGCGCCCAGTCGATTCACCGCGGGCATGCACGCCGAGCGCGGATTCTCGCAGCCTGTAGAGCAATTGCCCAACTTCATCGAGCGAGTGGACGAAGAGTGGCAGTCGCCAGGGCCGCGGCCGCAGGAAAAGCCGTACTTCCTGTTCGTTGGACGGCTGGAGCTAATCAAGGGATTGCAGACGCTGATTCCGATATGGAATCGCGTGGAAGGGCACGACCTTTTGGTGGCAGGCACGGGCAGCTACGAGCCGCAATTGCGCGCGATGGCCCAAGGGAATGAGCGGATCAAGTTTCTGGGGCCGCTGGGGCAGAAAGAGCTGGGCGCGCTCTACTATCACGCCGTGGCCTGCATTATTCCTTCGGTGACCTACGAGACGTTTGGCATGACGAGCGTGGAAGCGTTTGCGCGTAAGACTCCGGCGATTGCGCGCGACCTGGGCGCTCTGCCCGAGGTCATAAACGATAGCGGCGGCGGGTTTGTGTATCGCACAGACGAAGAGCTGCTGGAGGCGATGGGCAGGATTGCGAGCTCGCCGGCACTGCGCAACGAGCTGGGGCAGAAGGGATACGAAGCGTTCTGCAAATGGTGGTGCCGCGAGGCGCACCTGGAGCAGTACTTCGGCTACCTGGAGCGCAATGCGCGGAAAAAGTTCGGGAAGGTGCCGTGGCAGGAGCCTTAGCCGCGGAATACGGTTGAATGCGTATTCATCTGGCTTGGCTTTCTTCTTCCTGGGTCTGTCCAGATTTGCGACAGTCTTTCTAAGCCGTCTCCAAGGCCAAGGTCCCAGTCAAGGGCTATGCCGAGTCGGAAGATTCCAAAGCACGGCCATGGCCAGCGCCGCGGCCGAGGGATTGCAGGAAAGTGATCAAACTGGAGCCGTCCTTCCAGGCGAGGACGCCGAGATACCAAACGGAGCCAGCCGCGAGCGCGGCAAAGCGGTTCCAACCGACGAGCGCGAAGAAGATGAGAGCACCGCTTCCGAGAGCGGCAACAGGCACCGTCAACTGGGGCCAGAGCGGGACCTTGACGACGTGCTTGCGGACGGAGATGTAGACGAGAGTCAGGTTGAGGGCGTTGGCGATAATCAACGCGTAGGCAGCGCCACGGCCTCCGTAAAGCGGCGTGAGGATGAGGCCGCTGATGACGGCGGCTGCAGCAGAAGCGACCATACAGCCGAGCAGGCGGGTCTGGTGGTTGTAGGCGATGAGGATGTAGCGATGGTGGCCGCTCAACATGGCGATGGGGAGCATCCAGACCAGGATGGCAAAGGTGCTGGCGCCGGCGCGAAAGGGCCCCCCATACAGGAGTTGAAGGACCCAGGGAGCGAGGACTGAGAGGGCGGCGGCAGCGTAGAGGCCTGTCCAGGAGACAAAGCGCACGGAGCGGTCCATGAGCTGCAGGAGCTGACTGTTCGGGCGGCCGACACACCGGGCGATGGAGGGGAGAAGGTTGAAGAAGTAGAGCATGACGAAGGTGTGCATCGCCATGACGGTTCGATGCGAAGCGCCAAACCAGCCAAGGGACCTGTCAGGGTAGAGGAGGCCGAGAAGCACCGTGCAAAAGTACCACATGAAAGCCCAGGAGAGCTCACTGAGGCCAATGGGCAGGGACTCGCGGATGTGTCCCATGAGCCGGCCGAGATGGAGATCGGGCCATGGCCAGGGCGCGCCGAGCCGGTAGCGGGTAAGGAAGACGCAATAAGTGGCGAGACACGTGACGGAGATGCATTCGGCAAGGCCCACCCAGAGAAGCGAATTGCCTTTGCGAACGCAAAGGAACACCAAACCGGCAAAGCCGACCTGCCGCACTATCGAAGCAACGGCGACCCACGCCATGCGGTCGTAAGCCTGGAAGAACCACTGGAGGAGGAACGGGGTTGCCAGAAGACTGACGCAGTAGATGCCGAGCAGCGCCTTCTGCTCAAAGCTTTTGTTGATGATGAGGATGAAGATGACGAGCCCCGCCATGGAGCAAAGCGAGAGAGCAAAGCGCAGGCCTGTGATCTCGTGCAGAAGCCGCGGACCGCGGACGGGGTTGCGCGCAACCTCGCGTGCGCCATACCAACTGAGCCCCAGATCGGCCGGCAAGGTGAAAAAGGTCATGACGGCAAGGGTGAACTCGAGAATGCCGTAATTGGCGGGGCCAAGGTTGCGGGCGAGGAAGCTGAAGCTGGCAAAGGTGAGGAGCTTGGCAGTCATCTCCCCGGCCGTCAGATATGCAAAGTTGACGGCCAGCCGCTTGGGCTGGGCTGCTGGAGCGGCAAATCCCGGCGTTTTGGCCTGGCTCTCTTCAGCAGCAGGCACAGACTCATGCTCCATTAATTTGCAGCGCTCTGTCCCTTGATTTGAATGAGCAACTCGTCATCCGGCGAGGGCATGGTGCTGGCTTCAGTGGAGCGCCTGCGATCCTCATCGGAAAGCGGCTGCACTCCGCGCCAGACTTTGGCGTTGACCATGGCGCGCGCCAGCTGGAAGGGCTGGTAGGTCATGCTGGGCCAGAGGAAAACTTCGTTGGTGCAGTAGCACTCTTTGGCGGCAATCGACTTGCGCAAGGCATTGGCCTGGTCGGAGTTCCAGATCTCGGCGAATGTGTGCTCGCGCAGATTGCCGATGGGGGCGTGCTGTTCGCAGAGGCTCACGTCGCCGTTGGAGTAGACAACCGCGTTGAGGATGCCGGCACGGCAGGGGACAACCTGGCGCTGCTCCGCAGCGGTGCGCGACTTGGCCCATTGCAGCATCGGCTCGACAACCGATCCGTAGCGGCCTTGTTCGCGCGTGGCCCAAACCTGGCGGACGAAGTCGTAAAGTTTTTGGTACTGGACGAGGTTGGGACCGTGCAGAGAGGGGTTCTTGCGATCGCCGCGAATCATGGCCAGGTTGTGATGGTCCATCGCCGGGCAACGCTCGAAGAGAAAAGCCGTGAGGCGGCGAATCTCGTCCATGTTGACTTCAGTGGCGGTGGAGATGGAGTGGATGCGCAGGCGCGGGTCTTTCTTCTGCAACTCGGCCAGAGCGTCATAGGTGGTCATGGCCTTTTCAAAGGCGCCCGGCGAACCTCGGAACTTGTTGTGAAACTCGCCTACGCCGTCGAGCGAGATTTCAGCCACGAACAGGTCTAAGTCCTTCTCTTTGAGAGTTTCGGTGATCTGGGTGATGGTGCGATCGGTAAAGGAACCGTTGGTAGGAACGTAGATCTGGCGGACCTTGTTGTGCTGGATGAACTGGCGGCAGATCTGGCCAAACTCGGGGCGCAGGAAGGGCTCGCCACCGGAAAGATTCAGGTTCTCTATGCGGCCGAATGAGCGCGAAAGGGCGAAGAGTTCCTCGGTGGTGAGGTCATCGCGGCGATTGAGGTTGCGCCAGTAAAAGCAGTGCTCGCACTTTTGATTGCAGATGGAGTTGATGAATAGGATGAGGAAGGGCGGAGTTGGGGTGTTGGTGTAGTTACGCCAGGTGATGCGGGTATGGCGCGCTACGCGATCAAGGGAAGTGATCATGTCGTTGCCTGTCCTCGTTTGACGATTGTCTCACGGATTGGAGGTTGTCTCACGAACCGATATATCCCGCAGTCACTTATCAGCGGGGAAAGGGAGGTGCACGCGCGACCGGGGTGTCCAGGCCGCTACTATCCATGGCATCCAGATATAAATGGCGGCTACGATGGGGATGCCCCAAACCGCCAAGGTATAACCCCAGTTTACCGGCAGACCAGCATCCCGTAAACGGACCAACCAGAAAAACTGGCCTCGGCGCTCCACCAAGGTACTCAGGGCAAGGCGAATGTCGTTTTCATGGGCGGCAGCGAGGACGAGGCTTTGCGCGCAGGCACAGAAGGCAAGGATCCATCGGACCGGCCTGGGAAATTGGCGGGCGACCTCGATGGAGAGGATGGCGAGAGGTGGCACAGCCGGCACCAGATAGCGGAAGCCGGTTAGAGGCTGGAGCCAGGAATACTGGTTGGCGGCACAGAAGAGAACGAAGAGGACGAAGTAGAGAGATAGGACCCAGAGCTCGCGCGTGGGGATGAGGCGGCGTGCGCGCGGGATGAAGGGTGCGGCCAGGCCCAGCATGAGAAACGGACAGTAGGCGAAGAGGCCGTAGCGGGGATCAAAGAAGTTTGCCCAAACGAGGGCGAACGAAGGCCAGTCGAAACCGCGATAGCCACGTGAGGTGGGGGTGGTGGGGTGCATGTAGTGCTGGGAGGGGAGAACGGGCGAACCGAAGGCCCATCGCTGGTAGGCGGCAAGAAGGACGATGCAGAGGGCTGCTCCGGCAGCGAAGGCGAGAAGAATCTTGAGCCGTGACCGCAGGGGCTGGGCCGAGCGGGGCTGGGCGGAACGAAGAAAGCAATAGAGGGACGTTGCAGCGAGGACCACAACGCCGCTCCAGTCACAGAGGACGCAGTAGCCGGAGAGAAGGCCGGCGAAGGCGGCGGGGAGGGGGCGAAGCGGACGGGACGGGGGATTCGGGGGATCGCGGGTCAGGGGATTGTGGGCTGGGTTCTCGAGTGGATCCCATAGAAGCAGTAAGGCTGTGAAGGCGGCATTGCAGACGAGCATGTTGTGGTTCAGGAGGGCGGCGCGGAAGAGAATTGGCGTTGCCAGAGCGTAGAGCAGGCTGACCAGGACAGCGTTGGCCGTGGAGATGCCGAAGGCCTGGAGGCGCGCGCAGAAAAATGCGGCGGTACCGGCTGTTGCGGGAGCCATGACCAGGGCGACCGTGAGAAAGGCGATCAGCAGGAAGTAGAACTGGAGGCCTTCGCGGACGGTGCGCCAGAAGAACTCGCCATCGTTTGCGGGGATGGGGGGATGAGGCTGCTGCAGGTTCCAGGCTTTGACGCGGGCGACGAGGGGGCGGAGGACAAAGAGCGGAATTGCGCCGGTGATGGAGGCGCCCGGGTTGTTGTTGATGACTGCGCCGCCGCGGGAGCTGGGGAAGATGTCGCCGGTGTAGCCAAGGAAGCGCTGGACGTTGAGCGTGCCGGAGTCGGCAAGGGTGATGGCGGGAAAATGCTCGCGCACGATGTAGGGCGACCAGAAGACCGTGTAGGTGATCCAGCAGGTAAAGAAAACCCGACCCGATGCGCGCATGGAGGCATTAGAGCATTTTCGCTTCATATATTGGCATCTTGACTGGGTGGAAGGTGGCTTTTTCTTAAGGAAAAAGCCACTCGGCTCTGTGGTTTCTGAATAAAGCAGAAGCGAAAATGCTGTATCCCACGGGGCCTTTATCGCCGCGGCAAGGGAGTGGCGTCTGTTTAAATGTTGAGCCGGCTATGCAGGTTTGGAACTGAGACCTGCGCCTTGCGCTTCAGCCTGGAAGGAGTTTGGGGCACCGGGAGTAACGGAGACGATGCGCAAGGAGTTCACCGTGGTCCGGGTCTTTCATGGCAAACTAGGAGAGGGCGATGTTGTGGCGCGTTCCGAGCCCAAGTAGTTGAACTGTCTTCTCTTGCCCTGAATACTAACCACGAACGAACAGGCCTCATGACCAAGCTGATCATCCAGATTCCCTGCCTGAACGAAGCTCCAACACTGCCGGCCACGCTTGCCGCGCTGCCGAAGCAGATTGCAGGGATCGACACGATCGAAGTTCTGATCATCGATGACGGGAGCACGGACGGCACGGCCGAGGTGGCGCGAGCGCACGGTGTGAATCATATAGTTCGCTTCAAGCAGCACCTGGGGCTGGCGGCGGGTTTTGTGGCGGGGCTGGATGAGTCGATCAGGCAGGGCGCGGACCTGATCGTGAACACTGACGCGGACAACCAGTACGACGCGAAGGACATTCCGCGGCTGGTGGCGCCGCTGCTGGCTGGGCGCGCGGATATCGTGGTGGGCGACCGGCAGGTTGGCAGCCTGCAGAACTTCTCCTGGATCAAGCGACGGCTGCAAGTGGCGGGGAGCTGGGTAATCGGACGAGCATCAGGGTTGCACACCCCGGATGCGACGAGCGGATTCAGGGCGCTGACACGCGAAGCCGCGCTGCGGACGTTTGTGCAGAGCGGCTACTCCTACACGCTGGAGACGCTGATCCAGGCCGGCGCTTCGCGGATGGTGGTGGAATTTGTGAAGATCAGCATCAACCCGCAGACGCGGCCGTCGCGGCTGATGAAGAGCATCCGCGAATACATTCGCAAGTCGACGGTGACGATCCTGCGGGCGTACACGATGTACCAGCCGCTGCGCGTGTTTACGACACTGGGGATGACGCTCATTCTTCTCGGGATTATTCCGGGGATTCGCTTTGTCTACCTCTTCATCAGCGGGCAGGCTGGGCACATCCAGTCGTTGATTCTTGCGGCGATTCTGATCATTGTGGGGTTCCAGGTGCTGATGATCGGTCTTCTGAGCGATCTGCTCAGTCTGAATCGCAGGATGTCAGAAGAGGCGCTCTACCGCGTGCGCAGGCTCGAGTACCTGGCCGAGGACCGCGAGAACGCGGACGCGGCGAAAAAGCTCTAACGCTCCCACATTGCTGAACAGATACCCAACAAGAGACAACCTGGTCAGCGCGAGGGCGCGGGCGTCGTGAGGATCTGTCTACCGGGTTAATGCTTCCCCGGTTGGGGCAGCGAGGGCCGCGGATTGGCGGCGCGCGCGCTGCTCAAAGTCACCGTGCAGGG
>CAYWSR010000144.1:8613-11986 GCA_964460385.1 uncultured Occallatibacter sp.
GCAGCGAGGGCCGCGGATTGGCGGCGCGCGCGCTGCTCAAAGTCACCGTGCAGGGCAACGGTGCGATCGAGATTCTGGTGGGCCAGGACCAAGTCGTTGCGGGCAAGCGCGATTTGCGCCAGGTAATAGAAGGCGGCCTCCCGCTGGGGTGAGTCGCCGGCGGCAGTGACGCGCTGGAGGGTTGCGGCAGCTCCGGGCAGATTGCCGAGATGGATCTGGCAGACAGCGGAGTAAAACTGTGCAGCGAGGGCGTTGGCCCCGGTGGATGGGACGCGGCTGAACCCTTTAAGCGCCCCGCGGCAGTCGCCGCCTGAATAAGCCTTCATGGCGAAGTTGAAGTCTCCATTTTCGCTTTCACCCCGGAGGGTTGCGGCGCGGAAAGGCGGAAGGGTGAGGTCGGCCAGTTGGGTTACCGAGGACGACGGGGGTGTGGCTGGAGGGTGCGGGTTTGCAGGAGTCTGGGGCCCGATATGAACAGTGACATTGGGTGGGAGAACGCGGGGCAGAAGGAATCGTTCTCCCAGGAAGACGATGAGCAGGGACGCGGCAACAGCAACGAGAGCGGCTGCCGCGGTGGACCAGGAGATGACGACTGCCCGCTTCTTTGCCGGAGGCTGCTGGACTGGAGACTGCTGGACTGGAGACTCAGTGGCGGTCAGCTGGCCGAGCCGCGCGCGCACAGCCTGGATGGCCTCAACTTGAGCGAGGCAGACCGGACAATCGAAGTAGTGCTCTTCGAATTGCTGGGCTTCAGAGTCCGGCAGAGTTCCCTGAATGTACCGCTCGAGACATTGCCCGGCTGGCGCTCCAGTGCAGTGATTCATATGACTCTTCCTACAATAAAGTGGCGGTCGAGCTGGTTTTGTGACGGCGGACGGACGAGTTCGATGACGCGGCGGGTGGCCCGCTGCTTGCGCTGGCGCACAACATCGTTGCTGAGACCGAGACGCTCGGCGATTGCGCCGGGTTTGAGCCCTTCTACAAGAGTTAAGAGCAAGATGTCCCGGTCGACGCGGTCGAGCGAGGAGATTGCGCGAAGGGCGCGCTGGCTGCGCTCCTCGTCTTCCACAGCCTGGGTTGAGCAGGAAAGATCGGGAAGGTCTTCAGGGGCTTCAATGGCCTCGGTGCGATGCTCGGAGCGAAAATGGCTGTTGAGCAGGTTGCGGGCGATTCCGATGACGAACTGGGTGAGCTTTTCAGGATCGTTGAGACGGCCGGCGCGGAGGGCGCAGAGAGCCTCAATCATCACATCCTGGCGGAGGTCCAGGGCGAGGTCGGGATTGCGTGAGCGCGCCAGTAGCATAGCCCGGACGGGCAGCAGGTAACGGTCGACGAAGGCCTGCTCGGCGTGGCGATCCCCCGCGGCGATGGCCTGGACGAGGTGCGCGTTGTCTTGAAAGGCCTGCGGCGGCGTGGATGATAGGTCGGCGTCGCTCGGTTCCGGACTCATTTTAAAGGCTCATTTTCGCACTGCTGCTGCGGGCTTGGAGCCATCGTAGCATGAGCGGAAAACGGGGACGTTGCTTGGGAAGATTCGGGCCTCTGAGCGTGTGAATTGGTCCATTGAGACGGAATCTGCGGTATCCATCCCAATGCGCAGAAACAGAGACGCGCGGCCCAGAGGGCACGGAGGCGGGTTGGGGTACTCATGACGGCGCTGGCGTAGACTGATTCGGGCTGGTAAACCGATTGAGACGAGGGAGTTTCAAGATGAAGCGTGCGGGACTGCTGGGGATGGTAGCCGGAGTGGCGGCGGGGTTGGCGGTGGGGACGATGGCGCCGATGGCGATGGGGCAGTGGAATACGCCGAATCCGGTGGTGAGCTTTGCAAAGACCGCGGACGGGGTGGAGGTGGTGCAGAAGGATGGGGTGCTGCGGATTGAGGTGAAGACGGCGGACGTGCTGCACGTGACGTATGATCCGCCTTCGCAAAGCGGGGCGGGACCTGCTGCGCCGGAGCGGCCGTGGGATGGCGTGGTGGTGAAGAAGGATTGGCCGGGGGCGGTGTTCGAGGTGAACTCGACTGACAGGGCGGTGACGCTGACAACGGCGAAGCTTACGGTGGTGATTGAGCGGGAGAGCGGGGCGATTCACTACATTGCACCGGACCCTCAAGTGGCGGGTGGGACGGTGGCGACGGGTCCGGGATCGACGGGGCGGCGGATGGCGGGCAAGATGCTGGCGACGGACGGGTACCGAAGCCTGAGGCCGGTGGAAGTGAACGGGGAGAAAACATACCATGCGGAAGTTTCGATGGGGAATTACGGTTCGCATGAGGGGCTGTATGGGCTGGGGCAACACCAGGCGGGGGTGTGGAACTATCGAGGCGAGACGGTGGACTTGTCGCAGGAGAATACGAACATTGCGATCCCGCTGCTGGTTTCAACAAGCGGGTATGGGATCTTCTGGAACAACCCCTCGCGAAGCCGCATGAACAACCGGTTTGTGCATGCGCTGTACTGGAGCGCGGAGGTTGCGGACCGGATTGACTACTACTTCATTTACGGGCCGGAGATGGACGGGATTATCGGGCGGTATCGCGAGCTGACGGGCGAGGTGCCACTGTTTGGCAAGTGGGCGTACGGATTCTGGCAGTGCAAGAACAAGTACGAGTCGCAGAAAGAGATTGAGGATGTGGCGGCGAAGTACAGGGCCGAGCACATTCCGGTGGACAACATTGTGCAGGACTGGTTCTGGTGGATCACGATGGGTGAGATGAAGTGGAATCCGCACTATCCCGATCCGCAGGCGATGATCGATACGCTGCACAAGGAGCATTTCCATTTGATGGTTTCAATCTGGCCGTACTTCAGGCCGGGCGCGCCGGTTTACGACGAGTTTGAAAAGAAGGGATGGTTTATCGCGAAGACGGTGCAGCGGAGTTTTCATCCGGTGGGGCAGGCGCTGTATGACGCGACGAATCCGGAGGCGCGGAAACAGTATTGGGCGAACGCGAACACGGCGCTCTTTGCAAAAGGCGTGGATGCGTGGTGGCTAGACACGGATGAGCCGGAGACAGAAGCGCGGGAAGACAACATTTTGACGACGAACAAGATTTTTCTTGGTTCGGGAGCGCGATACGCGAACGTGTATCCGCTGTTTCACACGGGCGGGGTGAGCGATGGGCAGCGGGCAGCGAGCGACCAGAAACGCGTGTTCATCTTGTCCCGGTCGGCGTATGCGGGAGCGCAGCGGTATGGGGTGACGGCGTGGTCGGGCGACGTGCTGAGCGACTGGATTACGTTTCAGAGGCAGATTCCGGCGGGACTGAACTACGCGATCTCGGGGATGCCGTATTGGACGACGGATATTGGCGGGTTTATTTCGGGCGGGAATCTGAACGATCCGAAGTTTCGCGAGCTGTTTGTGCGGT
>CAYWSR010000145.1:0-11707 GCA_964460385.1 uncultured Occallatibacter sp.
CACCAGTTGCTCGAAGGTTCGCGCATCGCGGTCGGAGCCCTGAGCCACGAGATTCGCAATATCTGCAGCGCGATCGGCGCGGTGCATCTGAACCTCAAGCGGAGCCATGCGATGGAGGCGAACAAGGACTTTGAAGCGCTGGGTAGCCTGGTGGGGACGCTTGAAAGCATTGCCAACCTGAAGCTCGGGCAGAGCGCGAGCGATGCGGGCGAAGTGGACCTGAGCGTCCTGCTCGATGAGCTGAAGATCGTGGTGACACCCCAGCTGGATGAAGCGGAGATTGTGGCGGATTGGAATGTGGAGGCCGGACTTCCACTGGTTTGGGCCAGCCGTTCAAGCCTGATGCAGGTTTTCCTCAACATTGTGGCCAACAGCGTGAGAGCGCTCTCAACACAAGAAATCCGATCGTTGTCGATCAGCGCGCGGTGCGAGGGCGAACAGGTGATTGTGGAGGTGGTCGACACTGGCGGCGGAGTAGCGCACCCCGAAAATCTGTTTCGCCCGTTCCAGGCCGAAGCCGAGGCAACAGGGCTCGGGCTCTATCTGTCGCGGGCGTTCATGCGGTCGTTCGCAGGGGAGCTTCGCTACAGGGCTATCGATGGGGGCGCGTGCTTCATTGTCGAGCTGTCGCAGGCGAGCGCCGCCAGTCAGGAATTGGAATGGACGAAATCCGCATACTGATTGTCGACGACCACAGCCTGTTTCGCCAGAGCCTCGGCCGGTTTCTGGTCACGGCGCCGGGCTATCGCGTCGTGGGCCAGTGCGGAAGCAAGGCCGAAGCCGCGCGGGCTTTTGAGCAGATTCAAGCCGACGTGGTCCTGCTGGACTTCGACCTGGGCGATGGGGAGGGGGGCGACCTGATTGCCGAATTGAAGAGGCACCAGGAATCGGCGAAGGTGCTGATGGTGACCGCGGGGATGCCCGACGCCTCCGCGGTAAGTGTGATGAAGGCAGGGGCTTCGGGAATCTTCCTCAAGCACGGGACCCTCGATGAACTGCTGATAGCGGTCGAGCGCGTTGCCGCCGGCGACATCTGGCTGGACTCGGACGACGTCAGGGCGATTGTCACGGCGAGCCTTGCCCCCATAGGGGCCCCGGATCGTGCGCGCACCCTCACCACCAGGCAGAGCGAAGTGATGCGGGGCATTCTGGACGGGCTGACAAACAAAGAGATTGCCGTAGTGATCAATGCATCGGAAAGCTCGGTGAAGGCAGTGATTCAGGAACTGTTTCGCAAGGCGGGCGTGCGGACGCGCAGCCAGCTCGTCAGAATTGCGATCGAGAAGCACTCGTCGGACTGGCTGCATCCGGAACAACCAGAGTCACCGGCGCGCGGCTGAAGGGGCATGCAGGCTGACGCTTATGCGCCCTTACGCCGCATCAGGCACAATGAAGAAAGACAGGCAGCGCGACAATCTGAACAGGAGAATTGGATGGGGCATAGGGGTTTAGTGTCTTTACTGCTCGCCGTGGCGAGCGCTGGCCTTTCCGCGCAGGATGCAACGCCAAAGTTCTGGCACTATCACCAGGTCCCTGACAAGGATGGGGTCTATTACGTTGGACCCGAGGTGAGCGAGCCAAAGCTGGTAAAGACGGTCTACGCTCTCTATCCCTCGGGAGTACCGGCGAAACAAATAGAAGGCATGACCGTAATGGCCATGGTCATCGATGCAAAGGGCAAGCCGGAACACATCGAGTTGCTCCATCCGCATGGCCAATTCTTCGACCAGGGAGCCATTGAAGCGGTAAAGCAATCAGCCTTTGAACCAGGGCTACTGAATGGGAAGCCGGTCCCGGTGTGGATCGATGTGCGCGTGGTGTATTTTGCCGACCGCAGCAAGACGACACCGCAGGTGGTCATTGCGGAGAGAGATCTCCCTGTTCCGCCTGACGACAAGTTTCTTGACAAGAACGGAAAGCTGAAGTCCTCAACGGTGCCGGTGCTGATTCATACGGTCGACGCCGATTATGTGAACCCGTTCGTTAAGCATCCCATGGTGGAAATCGCGAAGGTGACCATGGTGGTTGGAGTCAATGGCGAACCCAAAGAAGTTCGCGTGATGCGGGGGCTGGGGTTCGGTACCGACGAGAAGGCAAAGGCCGCGGTGGAGCACTATCGCTTCATTCCGGCAACCAGGCACGGAGTGCCCATCGAAGCGCGAGCCGATGTGACGGTCCCGTTCGTGAGGTTATGAGCTTGGGCTGGGTCTGATCTGCGGTTGGCCTCAGAGCGGTTCCAGGCTAAAGCCGTTCCAGATTAGTTGCGCCCTTTCCGCCGGGTCGCCGCTTCTTCCGCCCCACGGCCGAAGACCCGTCCCCTCACCCCACCGAGCCACGACCGCTCGCCGGCACCCCGAGTCTGCGGGGACCCCCGAGAACACGCCACTTGCCATCCAGGTTTCTGTAAACAGCACAATCACAAACGCTTTAGCGCGACAATTCTGGATCGATTTGATAACTTCGGCCTGGCCTCGGCAGACCGGAGAGCTGAAATTGTGTCGCAGATCACATATCTTTGTCGCCGCACTTGGCGACAATGGGGCGGCGATTCGAGGATCAACCAATGAGCACAGCTCCAGTATTGGGACAGAAGGTCATGCTGTCTCTTCCCAGCGACGCGGTGCGCCAGATTCAATGGCGGTTTGCCGACCGGTTTGACCTGCAAATGCTGGTGCAAACGGCACGTGGTGTTGCACGAGGAACGGTGGCAAGGCTGGTGGCCTCAGGGCAGCGGAACACCCACGAGTGGACGCCTGAAAAGGCCGCGATGCTGGATGAATACGATCGCGCCGGGCTGACGGCTGTTTTCATGGAGCCGGAAGAAGGCGGCTTCATTGCCGGACCGAAGAACCTTGCGCTTTCCCTCATGGCCTTCGAACTGGCCTGGGTAGACAGCGGCGCCGCTACCGCCAGCGTGGCGGGATTTCTATCCCTCTCACCCATTCACGAGCGTGGAACCCGGGAGCAGGCGCACCATTACATGGCCTTGTGCGCGCCCCCGCAGCCCGGTGAGGACCGCAAGCCGTGGCGCGGAGCCTTCGCGCTGACCGAACCGGTTCCCTACGTGGGTGTCGATACAGGAATGCTCAACGGCAAGGTTCGCGTGGCCGAATGGAACGATGACGAGGAACCATGGCTCCAGGTGGACAAGCGCGGCCGGTTCATCACCAACATTGCCTCAGCCAACTTTGTCACCGCCGCGGTGAACTCCGACGATCCGCGCATCAAGGGAAGTTGTGTCGTCATCCTTGAAGACACTGACGAGGGCATCTTTGACCGTGGAACACCGACCAAAAAGCTGGTTCACCAGCTCTCGTCTACCGGAGATCCCATCTTCAACCTTAGGGTCCCGGCCAGCCGCATCGTAGGCGGATACTCAGTGAAGGACGGAGTGATTGTCCCCAACTTCAATCACGGCGAGATCATTGAAGCCGTCTTCCGCCGCACCCGGGTGCCGGTGGGATTGATGACCGCGGCCAAGCTGCTCTCCGCGGTGGAACCCATCATTCGCTACCAGCGAGGCCGGTTTCGCGGCGCGGAGGGAATTAAACCCGGCTCCATCCGGCATGAGCAGGGCATCCAGCAACGTGAAGACGCGCTACACCGGCTGGTGGACATTTGGGCAACGGGTGAAGCGGCTGCTTCGCTCGGCTTCACCGCGGCACGGCTGTTCGATGAGCTCGACCCGCTGGAAAAAGAGAAGGAAGCGATTCTTTCGGCGCGCGGCGTCCTGGGCGGGCGCGCGGAGATGAAGGCACTGCGCGAAAGCGAAGAGCGGGCCATCGAGTTGCTCAGACTCAAGCCCGGCTCGGCGCGAAGAGACGAGTTGGAGACCGATCCGCTGGTCAGGTTTGTCTTGCTCGACGCCCAAGCCAATGTGCTTTGCCCTGCGACGAAGCTGTGGAACACCGGCCACGGCACCAACATGATGCGCGAGGCCGTGAGCCTGATGGGTGGTTACGGCATCACCGAAGATTGTCCAGGGTTTCTGGCCACGAAGTGGATGGATTCGCAGTTGGAGGCGACCTACGAAGGTCCTGAGGCTGTGCAGCGCCGGCAGTTGAGTGTGACCATGACCAACGAGGTCTTCCTGGCTCAATTCCGTGCCTGGACCTCGGAGATGCGGCGCATCGCTTCGGACTATCCCGAAACCGGCGCCTGCACATTGGCCACCGCGATGACTTTGTGGCTGTGGTCGTTGAAGCACCTGCAAAAGTCTGCGGACCCGGCAGGAGGCAAGTTGTATCACGGCCAGCGGCAAGGCGTGACCTTCCCCATGGCCGATGCGCTGTGCTGGCTGCTGGCATCGCGCTGCCAGATTCTGGATCTGTTGGAGCTCGCGGCACGCGCAGCCGACAGCATGGAGGCTGGCGAAGAACTTCAAGGCACAGCGGAGTTCTTCACCGACTTGTGCCACACCCAGGTTGCTCGGGCTAGCGGCGAGGTCGCCCGCATCTGCGGCGAACTGGTCTTCGGCTACAACCAGCATCCGGCTTGGGACGAGTGCGGCAGCAAACGTTGCTTCACGGCCGGCGAACTGGACGAATACGAAGCGACCATGCCTGGAATCTCGGGGTTTGCCATCGATGTTCTGGGTGCGGACGGCAGTCATCCCATCAAGGCCGGTCCCTGCGCGGATTGCGCCGGCGCCGGCGAGTTCCTGCGCCTACAGAACAAGCTGACCATGTGCCTGACCGGCTCGCGGCTGGCCAAGGACCGTGCGGCGGAGACGGTGAGCAAGGTCATGATTCCCGAAGCTCTGGACTATCCCGCATGATCCCAGAAGGCATGATCCCTGTCGGCGTGATCACAGACCCTCAACCTCAGGAGCAGTCCGCGCTTGAGATGGAGCGGCCGGCGATGGAGGTCGACATTGCCTGCGCCGGATTCGGTCCGGCGATGGGCGGATTTCTGACCACGCTCACCCGCGCATGGAATCAGAACCCCACAGATTCCTGCTTCGAGAGCCACGCTCTGCCCGGAATGCCGCTGCAGGTGCATTGCTACGAGCGCGCCGACAACCTCTCTGCGGGGGTGAGCGGTGTGGTGACGCGAGCCCGCGGCATTCGCGCCAGCTTTCCTGATCTGAATCCAGCCGATATCCCGATGGCCGCCGAGATCCTTGAGGAGCGGGTGCTCTACCTGCTCGACCCCATAGGCGCCAGCCGGCGCTCCACGCTCTTGCGTCTTGGCGATGCGGTGTTGCGAGCCGCCGGCCCGCTGCTCGGAGTGCGCAATTCCGCATTTGAGCTGCCATGGGCGCCTGCATTTCTCCACAAGCAGCCGGGACTGGTGCTTTCCATCGGTCAATTCAACCAGTGGGTGGGCTCGCGGTTAATGGAAAGCGGCCTGGTGCAGATTTGGCCGGGAACGCCCGTGAGCGCGCCCATCTTTTCCGGCCATGCGGTGGAAGGGCTTCGCCACGCCGACCAGGGAGTAAGCCCCACCGGCGAACCCGACGCCGGCTTCATGCAGGGGATGGATGTCCGCGCGCGCCTGACCGTGGTTGGCGACGGGCCCGTGGGCGCTGTAAGCAGTGCCATCGACTCGCAGATTGGAATGCCGCGGGGCCACGCGCGGCGCGATTGGGCGCTGGGGATGAAATTCGTCATTGAGCTTCCTGAGGATTCGCCGCTCAAGCCGGGAATGGTGTGGCACACCCTCGGATTTCCTGAGCCGGAGATCTTCGGCTTCCTCTATGTGCACCCCGAGCGGCTGGTCTCGGTCGGCATCTTTGTGCCCTCGTGGATGGGCGACCCGCAGCGCACAGCGTATCGATACTTGCAGCATTACATCCAGCACCCGGCCCTGTGGCCCCACCTCAAGAACGGCACGTTGCGGTCATGGGGAGCGAAATCGCTGGAGGAGTCGGGCAAACAAGGCGAGCCGTTCCTGTCGGGCGACGGCTATGCCCGCATCGGCGAAGGCTCGGGGAGCACCAACATGCTCACCGGCTCCGGTGTGGATGAAGCCTGGACCACCGGCGTGCAACTCGGCGAGGCCGTGCTGGAGCTGCTGCGTGCCGGCAAACCGTTTACAAAAGAAAATCTCGCTGCCACCTACGAATCTCGGCGGCTGGCGAGTTGGGTCGAGCGTGGGTCGCGCCAGGCCGCGAACGCGCGCAACGGATTTCACGGCGGCTTGTTGCGTGGCCTGGCCGGGATGGCTTTGGCCGGGCTAAGCGGGGGCAGGCTGTCCATGGCCGCGCATATTCCCCCGGCACATCGCCAGATTCGCCATGGATCGCACCGAGGCCACAAGAAAAACGGAGCGCTGCTCGCTTTGGAAACAGGCCGGCCCCTGCACGATGCCATGCTTTCGGCGCGCGGCTGGCCGGAGATTGCTTTCGACGGCCAGGTGCTGGTGACCCATCAGGATGCGCTCTTGATGGGCGGCAAGGTTCAGGCCATGCCGGGCTTTGCCGATCACGTTGTCGTCCTCGACGCAGGCCTGTGCATTGCCTGTGAGGAGAAGACCTGCATCGCCATGTGTTCCGGCCAGGCTCTCACTCTGGCAGAAGACGGCCCACCCGCATTTGAGCGGGAAAAGTGCGTCCACTGCGGCGCATGCCTTTGGAACTGCGCGCGTTCGCCCGATGGCGAGCACGGCAACATTGAATTCCGCGCCGGCGCCGGCGGCCTGCACTCGGCGGAAAACTGATTTTGGCTCCGAGCTTCTAACTCCCAGGAGAAACATGGCAACTGCACTCCACATCGTCGTCTGCGCCGGGATTGTTCCCGATCCGCTGCAAACATTGGAACCGGCAGGCGGGCCCGGTGCTCCGGCGTTGAAAAACGAGATGGCGTTGCCCGCAGTGCTCGATCCCTGGGCCGCCAGTGCTCTCTACGAGGCTGCCGCTCTGGTCGCGAAGAATCCCGGCAGCAAGCTCTGGCTGGTCTCGCTCGGCCCCAAGGCCAAGCTGCAGCAGGTGATGATGACCGTGGCGCAGAAGGTCGCGTTCGAGCTGGTTCCTATCGACGGCCTTATCGGCGGCTTTCCGGATGCGCACTCAACCGCGGCCGTCCTTGCTGAGACCATCGCCGCGCTGCCCGGCCTCGATCGCGAACGGCTCCTGCTCTTTGGCGGATGGGAGTCCGCGACGCGTGGCGCGGGCATCACGCTGCAACTTGTTGGTGAGCGTCTCGGCATTACCGATCAGTTCCAGGGCGTCGACCAGATCGAACTCCGCGACGATGGCTCGTTTGAAGTCCTGGAACGCGTCGAGGGCGGCAAGCATCAGGTCTCAGTCTGCGCGGGAACGCCCGCGGTCCTGGGCTGGGCTACCGGCAACCTTGCCGAGCCGCGCAACAATCCGCAGATCGGCATGGCCAACATGCGCGCCATCATGCCCGCGCTGCAAAAGGCCACGCCCGCAAGCCTCGAAGCCAACGGTCTTCATTACATCTCCGTCGCTCTGCCCAAACAGCAGCGCACCACCCGCGTGGTGAAAGATCTGACGCCCCACGAAATCGCAGCCGAGTTGGCCGCATGGATTGGAGCGGAATGATGGAATCGATACTCGTACTCACGCATACAGCCCTGAGCAGCGAGACCGAAGCCGATTCTGGAGCGGTGCTCACCCGGGCCTCGCTTGAGGCCCTCTCCGCCGGAATCGAGTTGGCCGCCCGCCTTGGAGCGCCCCTCGCCATCGGCATCGTGGCCGTTGACGCTCAATCCGCGGCTGCGGCAGTCTCCTCCGCAGGCGCGCGCCTCCTCGGCGTCTCTGGGGAATCATTCGGTCAGCCGCGCTACTCCACCGACGCCGCGGCCTGCGAGGCGCTTTGCCGCGCTGCGCAGGCCACCATCGTCCTGGCTCCCGGTAGTTCCCGCTTTGCGCGCGTAGCCGCAGGCGTTGCTCATCGACTGGGCGGAGTCATCGACACGCATGTTACGGCGCTTGCCGGCACCACAACCATCGAAGCGAGCCGCTGGTTCTATCGCCAGCGGGTCGAGGCCGTCCTCAGCCGCGATGCGCGGCCCTGGTTCCTGCTGCTCGACTCCGGTACACACGCGGCATTCGCCGGGGATCCCGCACCCGCTCAGGTTGAGCTGGTCGCCGTTCAATTACCGCAGCCCCGCACCGAGGTGAGCGGTCTTCGCGCTCCATCGCATGGCGCGCAGACCATCCGCCCCGATGCCAAACTGCTTTTCGTAGCGGGCGCAGGATGGACGAAAAAACAGCCGGACGGCCAGACGCACGTCACTGAAGCCGCTGACCTGATTCTTGGATTTCTGCGCGGTTCCGGAGCATCGCTTGGCAGCAGCAAATCGTTGGTCGATCAGACGGGCGAGAACCAGCAGGTGCTTCCCTTCCTCACCCACCTCAATCAAATCGGCCAGACGGGCGCCACGCCGCGGCATCGCAAGGGGCTCTCCACATGCTGCTACGGCGAGGAACCGCATGTCGTGGGCTGGCGCTTCATCTCCGAGCGCCGCGCCATCAACCTCGACCCCAATTGCGGTTGGGCGCGCGGCAAAGCCGACGTCGTCTATATCGCCAATGCATTCCAAGTGATGGCCGAACTGAATCGGCTCCTGAATCCGGGACCCTGAACCCGGATCACGACTCCCTGATCGAGGATAAGAACAGAGCGCCTCGTTGAAGCCTCTGAAGAGTCATGAGAGTTGTGCGTTGCTCTCTTGGGTTGCGTCGTGCCATCGGTCAGGTCGATCCATCGCGGCAATTCGCCGACAGACAACAGCAAATCCTGTTGTGTGTGTTGTCGCCCATACCGTATGATTCCGACCATTGAAGGTAAGTCGATTTAGTCGGCAGGACCGATCTGTTCATGGTCCTATATCCCCAGGGCGACCCGGAGGCAAAAACATGCGGCCCGAACAATGGGAAACGTTCAAACGAGCGGCGCGCCGCGAGAAGCTCGACAAGATTCCGATGGCGCTGATCGTCGATAGCCCATGGATTCCCGGCTACCTTGGCATCAAGCATATGGACTACTTCCTCAATCCGGAACTCTGGTTTCAATCCAATCTGAAGATCATGCAGGAGTTCCCTGACATCATCTTTGTCCCTTCGTGGTGGATGGAATACGGTATGGCGGCCGAGCCCTCCGTGCTGGGCGCCAAGATCAAATTCTGGCAGGACAATACCCCCAGCGAATATCACACCCTCTATCGACTCGAAGATATCGACAACTTTCCCGAATACGAAGTCGAAGCAGACGCCTTTGCCGGCCTCACCCTGCACCGCATCGGCATGGCCCGCCAACGCATCCTCGATGCCGGCTACATCCTTCCCATGGTCACTTCACGCGGGCCGCTCTGCACCGCCGGATTTGTGCGCGGAACAACCCACTTCATGATTGACCTGGTCGAAGATCCCAAAGGCGCGCACAAGCTGATCGACCTCTGCACGCGCGTGGTCATCGACTGGCTCAAAGCTCAGCAGAAGGTCATGGGCGACGGCGTCGAGAGCATTTTCATCCTCGACGATATCGTCGGCTTCATCAATGAGGAGCATTACCTTGAGTTTGCGCATCCCTACCTGAAGCGCATCTGCGACGCTTTTCCAAAAGACTGGGTCAAGGTCTATCACAACGACGCGGAAGTCGATGCCTGCCTCGATCATCTGCCCGATGCAGGATTCAATGTTCTCAATTGGGGCAAGCAGAAGCACATCACCGAAGTAAAGCGCCGCGTCGGCGACCGCATGTGCCTGATGGGCAACGTGAACCCGCTTGAGGTTGCGGTTCGCGGAACGCCGGAGGAAGTGAAGGACGAAACACTCGAGGTGCTTGAGGGTTCCGGCGGCGAAGGCATCATTCTCTCGGTAGGCGGAGGCACCAGCCCGGGAATGCCGCGCGAGAATATCCTGGCCATGCTTGAGGCCCTTGAAGAGTTCAACAGGAAGCGCGTGCCGACTGCGGTTTAGAAGCGCCGTTAAGGAGTGGATTCGTGCCTGATTATGCCCTGATGAATCAGTTCCTTTACGAGGGGAACGCCCCCGAAGTCGAGCGTCTTACCAAAGAAGCTCTCGCCGAGGGGCGGACTGCGCAGGAAGTCCTCAACGAGGGATTGATCGCGGGCATGAGCGTGGTCGGTGAAGACTTCAAACATAACGTCCTCTACGTTCCTGAAGTCCTCATTGCAGCCCGCGCCATGAAGGCAGGCATGGGCGTGCTCAAACCGCTCTTGACCGCGAAAGGAAGCGGCACCAAACCCAAGGGCGTTCTGCTCATGGGCACTGTGCGCGGCGACCTGCACGATATCGGCAAGAACCTGGTGGGCATGATGGCCGAGGGTGCAGGCTTTGAGCTGCACGACATCGGCGTCGATCAGAGTTTGGATAAATTCATGGCCGCGGCGGAGAAATGCAAGCCGACCATCATCGGCATGAGCGCTCTGTTGACCACCACCATGATGTACATGAAGACCGTGATCGATGGCTTCGACGCGGCTGGCATCACGCACATCAAAATGGCAATCGGCGGCGCGCCCATCAGCCAGATGTTTGCCGACGAGATCGGCGCGGATGGGTACGGTGCGAACGCTTCCGCGGCGGTGGATCTGTTTTTGCGCCTTTCGGCCGAGGTGTAACCCGGATGACCACGTACAAGATCCTCTACTGGCAGGAAATCCCTACCCAAATCAAGGCCGAGGACGACGCGGACGACGTCACTGTGATGTTCGATGGGAGATTCATGGCACAGGTGGATATTCTCGCCGCCAGGCGCGGATTGCTGTCTTCGGACGACTACCTGGCCCAATGGAAATGGAGCGAGGAACAAGAGCGCGAGGGTTCTGCGCGCGAAGTGGCAGAAGCCGTGAAAGCCGAACTCGAAGCGAAGGGCTGGTAGAATCTCTCCACCCATGCCGGTTCATCTCACTATCAACGGACAATCAATCGATGCCACGGGCAGCCAATCGCTCTTCGATTACGCCGAAGCGATGGGCATCGACGTGCCCACCTCCTGCCGCAAGCAAGGCAAATGCAAAGAGTGCATGGTTGAAGTCGTTGAAGGGATGGAACTCCTCTCGCCGCTCGCCGAGCCGGAGCGTCATCTCAAGGGCAACTTCCGCCTCTCCTGTCAGGCATGTGTCACGGGCCCCAATAGCCAATCAGAGGGCCACGTCCGCTGCCATACCATGCGCCGCGGACACATGCGTATCGAGCGCCACGCATTCGGACTGCCGCTCAGCAATCGTGCGTTCGAACTCGATCCAGCGGTCACCCGCGATGGAGATCGCATCCTTATCGACGGAGTCGAAATCGAGCGTTCAACCGGCCTCATACTCGGCATCGCCATGGATCTGGGCACTACGACGGTCGTGCTCCGCCTTGTCGATCTCGAAACCGGAGAACTGATCGCCGACACTTCGTTTGAGAATCCGCAACGCTTCGGCGGTTCCGAGGTCATGTCGCGCATCTCGTATGACACCGACCATCCCGGCCGACTCCTGATGCGCACTCTGGCCGGCTACCTGACCCACGCCATCGAGAAGTTCCCCGTCGATCCGAAAACCATCTACGAGATGGTCGTCGTGGGCAACTCGACCATGCGCGATCTGTTCTTCCGGCAGAGTGTGTATTCGATCGGGCAGAATCCCTACCAGTCGATCACGGAAATCGAGATGGCTGAGGGGAAGCGCACAACCACCAGCCTCACGCAAACTGGCCTCCGCAGCCTGTTGCCCATTCATCCCAAGGCCCGCGTTTATGGCGCTCCCATCATCAGCGGCCACGTGGGAG
>CAYWSR010000146.1:0-11664 GCA_964460385.1 uncultured Occallatibacter sp.
ATCAGCGCGATGGGACATGCCAGTACCACCCCGCCGGCCCCACCGAACGCAGGCCCCCCACCCCGTCCGGATGTCGCCGTTGCCGACGGTGTAACCGACACGGTTACTGATGCCGGCGAACCACTCAGCGCCAGGGTGTTCTGTGAGAGTGAGCACGTATACCCCGGGGTTAATCCATTACAGGCGAGGCTTACGGTCCCTGTGTATCCAGAGACGGGAGCGATGGTCAACGCATAGGTTGCGGTTTGCCCGGCGCTCACGCTTTGAGCTGTTGAGCTGCCAGAGGATGCACCAACAGTGATCAATGTTCCGTTGCCGCTCAACCCGATGAGTTGCTGGCTCGTGGGCAGGTTATCGACGATCGTCAGGAGTCCGGTTTGACTGCCCGCGCTGGCCGGATCGAAGAAGATCCCGATGGCGCAGGAGAACGACGGCTGCACTGTGCTTCCGCATGTGCTCAGAGGCACAAACCCTGCGGTGGCCGTAACAGAAGAGATGTTGAATGGCGCATCGCCGGTATTCGCAACCGTAACCACCGCCGGCGCGCTGCTGGTGCCCACGTACTGCGAGCCAAAGTCGACCGAACTGGGAGACAGCGAAAAAACCGGCCCAATGATGTAGCCAATTCCAGTGAGGGCGATGGCCGATTGCGCCGGCAACGCGTTGCTGGTAATCACCAACCGGCCGACCTCAGAGCCCGGCACCTCGGGAGAATACGTGATAGTCGCCGTGCAGCTCGCGCCCTGTGCCAGCGTTGCCGGGCAGTTATTGGTCTGCGTGAAATCCCCCTGGATCGCAAGGCCGAGCGTCAGCGGGCCTATGCCGATGTTGGTGATCTGGGCTGTCTGCGGGGAACTGGTGGTCCCCACCTTCTGATAGGAAAACTGAACCACCGACGGACTCGTCGACGCTACAGGCGCAATCGCATCGCCCGTCACCGATATCGCCGCGGCCGCAGCCAGCGGGTCGTTGCTGGTGAATGTAACGGAAGCAGTCTTCTCTCCTGTGGACTGTGGATTGAAGGTCACCGTGATTGAGCAACTGCCAGTTGACGCCACGGAACTCCCACACGTGGTCGTTGCGGAAAAATCCGCCGCATCGCTCACTAGCAGGTTTGAGAACGTCATCGCGCTCGCGCCTGGGTTGCCGACGGTCACCATGGTGTTGACGGCCGCCGTACCCACGGTTTGAAAGCCAAAGTCATAGCTGGCTGGAAGAATTGCAGCGCCGACCGAGCCCGCCGTGTTCAGCAAGGAAACAAGCCAGCCCACATCGTTGGGATCCGCGAACACGATATCGGGTCGATTGTCTCCATTCAGATCTACCGCGGCTGTTCCCCATGCCTGCGGATTGCTGAAAGTGCCAAAACCGGTTTGAACCTGGATCGGTGACTGAAATGTGCCATCGCCGTTTCCCAGCAGCAGCATGCTCGGGCTGCTCCCCGCGCTCCCCAAAAAGAGATCGATTTTGCCGTCCCCGTTGAAATCGGCAGCTGCCATGGAGCCGGGGACTGCACAGCAAAGTCCACTTCCGAGCGAGGTAATCAATGGCGAGCTGAAGCTTCCGGCGCCGTCCCCGAGGAACACCTCGATGGGATCGAGATCGCTGCCCACGGTCACAAGATCCGGAAATCCGTCCCCGTTGATGTCGGCCACTACCAGCGTCCTAGGCGCCACCAAGCCGCTCGCTTTAGGATCGGGCGCCTCCGCATAGATGGTCGGTGCGCCGAATCCACCCGTCCCGTCTCCAGTGAGAACAATCAGGCCCTCAGAGGCCACCAGCGCGATGTCGTCATTGCCATTCTGCTTGAACTTGCCCACAGCAATCTGTTGCGGAATGGAAAGAGTTGGGATCGGCGTGGTCGGTGCTGCAAACGTGCCGTCGCCGTTTCCCAGCAAGACCAGCACCGCCCCGTCCTCGGGATATCCCTGGAGAGCTACCGTTGCAGCGATATCCGGCTTGCCGTCGCTGTTAAAATCACCGGCCGCCATGGAAATGACAGTCGGGCTCCCGGGGCCCATGAAAGTCGAAACAGGAGCCTGAAACGTTCCATCCCCATTGCCCAGAAGCACCCAGAGATTGCCGCTCTGGTCTCCAACGCAAAGATCGGGCTTGCCGTCGCCGTTAAAGTCGGCGGCCACAATGGTCGAGGCTGTAAGATCCCCGCCAGGAAAAAGATGGATCGGTGGCTTGAATGTCCCATCGCCATTTCCCAGATAAACCGAGATTCCGGGGTTCGTGGGTGAAGTGAATTCGTTCACCACCGCAACGTCGGGGATACCGTCCCCGTTGAAATCGGCAACGGCCAAACCAATCGGGAAGTTCGGGACGTCTTGAAATCCCAACTCCGTGATCAGCGGCTGAGCCTGGCCAGGCAACCGGCCAGGCGAAATGAGCAGCAACGCCCCTGCAACGGCAATCAGATAAGGCAGACGATTTGACCCTGCAACAGACCCTCGTGACTTGCCAACGGCCGGCATCGCGCTACCCGAAATAACTTGAACCGGGAATCTCATTTTGCCCTCTCGCTTACGGACAAAACTATTCCCATTTGCCGCCGTTCAAGCCATTTCTTGCGCTGCTTCCAGAGCGTATGACCCAATCTGGTGCGACACGGCCTTTTCCGGGAACAAGAAGTCACGCCTTTGCCTTCTTGCGCAGCCTTACACCATCTGACACTTTCGCCCCTCGCGGAGCTCACACCTGCCGATCGAAGCATGACGGCTCGAGCAGCGCCGCCCAGCCTCTCACCCGTTCAAATCCACCAGCCCCTCCGGCAGCGCCATCTCCACCCTGCGCGCCGCGAGGTCGATCTTCCTCAGGTAGCTCTTGGCAAACGGAATCAAGATATCGCCCTTTGCCCCGCGCACCTCCAGAAGCGGTGTCGGTCCGGCTGCCCGATCCACGTCCTCGATCACGCCAACGTCCATCGCGGTTCCACCGCCCTGCTCCTGTCCCGCTACATCGACCACGACGCAGCCGATCAGGTCGCCGATGTACGCCTCGTCCTCAGCCAGAGCCGCGCGCTGGGCCTGCGGAATCGCCACATATAGCCCCGCCAGCGCCTCAGCCGACGAGATGGAATCCGACTGCGCAAAGTGCAGCACGATTCCCCCCTTGTGCAGCCAGTGATGAACCAGGTCCACCTCGACCGGCGCCGGCCGGGTTTTGGCGAGCGGCGTTCCCGGCTCGGCAACCAGCCACAGGTGCCTCCGCTCGGAGAATTTTTCAGGAAAATCCGTGAGGATGTCGGCGAAGACTTCGCCTTTGCGGCCTTGCGGGTGCCGGATGCGCGCCAGCCATACCCACTGCTGGGCCTGCTCCGGTGTTGCGCTGTCTGATGTCATACACGCTCAGGAAGAGCGCCGTCGCGGACGCCGCACGGGGAAGGGAAGGCCATGGCTTTAGTCGTCTTCCTCGAGGATGTCGAGCGTGTACCGGTGGTGCAGCTTCATGCTGACCGCGCCCAGTATGGTTCGCACCGAGCGCGCTGTCCGGCCCTGCTTGCCGATCACCTTGCCCACATCCTGGGGAGCGACACGAAGCTTCAAGACCGTACTCTCGTCCCGGCTGACGGACTCCACCTCGACTGCTTCCGGCTCATCCACCAGGGCGCGGGCAATTTCTCGGACCAAATCGTCCACTGAGACGCTCGTGGGTGACTCGTGATCGGTCATCTTTCTGCCCCTGACTCGTGCCCTGTCTCTGCCCAGTTCCCGAATGAGCGGGAATGAAGCCCCGGCCACACCTTGGTTCATCACTAATCGAGCTTGAACGGGCACAAAACACAAAAAGGATTAGTGCGCTGAATAGTATCAGCACACCCCCCTTGCCGTCAGCAATTTGGTTTCGAGTTCAGAATTCCGGACCCGCGATCGGGGTCAGTGATCGGGCCCCGCTCTTAGGCCGTCACCGGCTCCGCGGCTGCGGGAGGGGTAGCGGCCGGATGCTTTGCCACCAGCTTCGCTACCGTCGGCGACATCTGCGCGCCCTTGCCACGCCAATAGGCAACCCTCTCGTGCTTCAGATCCACGGTTGCTGGGTTGGTGCGCGGATTGTAGGTGCCAACCACTTCGATCGAACGCCCGTTGCGAGCGCGATCCTTCTCAATAACCACAATGCGATAGTAGGGTTGCTTGCGGGCGCCAAAGCGCGCCAAACGAATCATCACCACGGCGATACGGTTCCTTTCAAACTCCGGACTTCTGTTTGCGTCTCTCGGGGATTTCCGGCCGGCCGCTTTTCCTGGGCCCATGGCCGAATCATCGGCCCGGCAGGACTGCCCGGCCGCACAAGACTCAACACCTAAGTATCGCCGAAATCGGGCTCTGGAGCAAGGTATCGCCGAAATTGGTCTCTTGAGCTTGTGCTTGCGCCCCGCCTCAACCTCCGTTGATCCCGCGAATGGCCACTCTTCTCAGCCATTCCGTACCTGCTGTAAGAAATCTTCCCGCCGCGCAGACTACCTTGGCAGACTACCTTGAATGCAAGACAGGTTCCATCCATGCCGAGCCCAGACACGCCGAGCCCGGGACAGATCGCTCAGGCCCAAGCCGCCCGCGACAGCCGCTTCCGCGATAGCCAGTTTGAAGAGGCGCTCGACCTCTATGGCTTCGCCCTGGAGCGCTTGGCCCGCGCCTGGGAGGCCGACCCCGACACTCGCCTCGACTTGCTCCAGGAGATTCACATCGCCCTCTGGCGGAGCCTTGACGGCTTCGACGGGCGCTGCTCCCTGCGCACCTGGGTTTACCGCGTCGCCCACAATACCGCCGCCACCCACGCCGGCCGTCAGATGCGCCTCAAAAAACGCGAGCTCGTCGGCCTCGAAGAGCTCTCAGAAGTCCCTGACCCTGCCGCCGGCACAACCGCCGACCACGACCAGATCGACCTCCTCTACGCCATGATCCACCAGCTCAAGCCCCTCGACCGCCAGGTCATGCTGGCCTATCTCGAAGGCCTCGACGCCGCCTCAACCGCCGAAATAACCGGCCTCTCCGCCGGCAACGTCGCCACCAAAATTCATCGCATCAAGCAACTCCTGGCCCGGCGCCTCAACCCTGCCGATCCCCAGAAAGGAGGAGCGCGATGAGCGACCCGTCCTCTGAAGACAACAACACAAAACAGGTTTGGCAAAACCAGCCCACCGAAGGAGTCCATATGTCCGTTGCAGAAGTGCAAGCAAAAGCATCCACGTTTCACAGCACAATCTTGTGGCGCAACCTCCGCGAATACGCCGCCTCCGCCCTTGTCGTCCTGTTTTTCGGCATTCGGTTCGCCTACACCGCCGACCCGTTCGTTCGCCTCGGTATGGCCCTCATCATTGCCGGAACCTGCTACCTCGCGTGGCAGCTCCACGTCCGCGGCTCGTCCCGCGAACTCCCTAGGGATGCGGGCATCTCCAACTTCATCGACTTCCAGCGCAGCCAGCTCATTCGCCAGCGCGACATGCTCACCAACCTGTGGAGCTGGTACCTCGGCCCACTCGTCCCAGGCCTGGTCATCATGATTGTCGCCATCGGCCGCGCCACTGCGGGCCGCGTGCCCCACATCTGGCCGCTCACCGCGCTCTACCTCGGCATCATTTTCGCTGTCTTCTTCGCCATCGACTGGCTCAACAAGCGCGCCGCCCGTCGCCTGCAACACCAGATCGACGAGCTCGACGACGCCAGCCGCTGACGCCCGCTCATAGCCACGCCGCATCTCATCAAAGATGGTTTCAAAAACACAAAAAGCAAAGGCCCCGGGTAATCAAGCCGGAGCCTTTGCCATTACTGGGTATCCGTGTAACTGGACGCCGCCCGAGAAACGTAGAACAAGCTTACTACATCCGACGAGATTCTT
Source organism: uncultured Occallatibacter sp. (assembly GCA_964460385.1). GTDB lineage: Bacteria > Acidobacteriota > Terriglobia > Terriglobales > Acidobacteriaceae > Telmatobacter. The sequence goes on from CAYWSR010000146.1 coordinate 5,842, forward strand.
CAATCCTCGAGGCCGAGTGCCGTACGGAGAGCAAGGGAGTTGAACCTTAGTGGCTGATGAGCCACTCGACCGTTTCTCGGGCGGCGTCCAGTACCCACTGGCAATACCCTCCAAACACCTGCCCGCGAAGCAACGATGCTACTCCGTGCAACATCTGGATTAAAGGTAACCAAGGTAGCGTATCCTCTTGCGTCGGATCGCGGAATCTCTGTCCTATCCCGCCGGAAACAAAAACCGCAGCATCGGCCGCACTCTGTGCGACCAGCTCGTCTCGTCGTGCGTGCCTCCGTGCGCCTTTTCAAAGTGCAGCGTCTCACCCGGTTTCCAGTGGTTCGCCTTGAGCCGCCGGTTCAGCACTTCGGCGTTGTGCAATGTCTTCTTGCCTTCCTTATCGCCAACGTCCAACCACACCCGCGGCCTATCCCAAATCTCCGGTGCTCGCTCATTCAGGTAGCCCAGTATGCTCATGTTGTTCCACCAAACGCTCGGCGAAAGCAGCGCCAGCTTGCCGAACCAGCTCGCATAGCGCAGGCCCAGGTAGAGTGAAACCAGCCCGCCCAGCGACGATCCGCCCAGCCCCGTCTGCTCGCGTTCGGTCCTGATCCGATAGTGGGTCGCTATCCACGGCAACATCTCCTCCGTCAGAGCTTTCCCATATAGCTCCGCCTCGCCGCCGCCCATCTGCCAGTTGCGCTCGTGTGTGTACTCGTCAATCCGTCGATCCCCGGCGTTGTAGATGCCCACGATCACCAGCGGCTCCACTTCGCCTCCTTCGATCGCTGCGTCTGCATGTTCCCTCATCTGCCATGTCCGCCCCGGAATGAACGACGTCCGCCCGTCAAACAGGTTCTGCCCGTCCTGCATATAGAGGACCGGATACGTCCGCTCCGAATGCTTGTCGTAGCCGGGCGGAAGATACACAATGATGTCGTGTTTGTCGGCCAGATAATGGCTGGGAAACGCCTTGTACAGCCGGAGACGCGGATGCGGCGGGGCCTCCCCTCCGGCCAGCAATCCCTTGGGCAGGTTCGGCGGCAACGCGCTCTCTCCAGACTCGCTTTCCAGATTCAATCGGCTCGCGTTCCTTTTCTTATGTCCGCCCGGGAGTTCCCTCAAGAGCACCCTCCCAGGCTGTTACAGTATCAAGAAATCGGCCGTTCTCCAATCACCCGTCTCCCGGAGCCTCCACCGAATGAACCGTGAGTACCATAAATGGCATTCGCCACGCCTTGGCCGCGAGATGGAACTGCTCGTCTTCGGTCACGCCGGTGTGCCCGTTGTCGTCTTCCCCACCTCGGGCGGGCGCTTCTACGAGTTTGAAGATCGCGGAATGATTGGCACACTTGGCGGCAAAATCGACGCCGGGCAAGTGCAGATCTTCTGCGTCGATTCGGTCGACATGGAGAGCTGGTACAACAAATCCGTTCCACCGCGCTGGCGCATCGCTCGCCACGTCCAGTACGACGACTACCTCGTCCACGAAGTCGTGCCCCTCATCCGCTCAAAAAACGGCGACGCCCACCTCGCCTCGCTCGGCTGCAGCTTTGGCGGCTTTCACGCGGTCAATGTCGCCCTCCGCCACCCCGACGTCTTCACTGGATTCCTCTCCATGTCCGGCGCTTTCGATCTGCGCAACTTTCTCGCCGGCTACTACGACACCGACGTCTACTACAACCAGCCCATGGACTATCTGCCCCATCTCGGCGACCCCTGGTTCCTCGATCGCTACCGCCGCAGCTCCTACGTTCTCGCCACCGGCTGGGACGACCAGTGCCTCGGCCAGAACCAGCGCCTCGACGGCATCCTCAGCGCCAAGGGCATTCCCCACAAGCTCTTCGTTTGGGACTCGTCGAATTCGCACGACTGGCCCACCTGGCAGCGCATGGTGGATCATTATCTGTAGGACAGGGAGCAGGGAAAAAGGGACAGGGAAGAGGGAGTAAGAAGCCGGGTGCCTCACCCTCGCGACGCACTTGTTCCTGCCGCTAGGGTGGGAAACTCATACACTCGAAAACATTCACTGCGAAGGAGAAGACGATGAGCGAAGCGAACCCCTACGACAAATTCCTCGACGGCCGTCCGCTCGACACCATCCTCCGCGCCACCCCGGGCGAGATCGCCCGATCCCTCGACGCCATCGGAGTGGCGAAGTCCACCCTCCCGCCCGCGCCCGGCAAGTGGTCCGCCGCCGAGATCGTCGCCCACCTCGCCGATTGCGAGCTTGTCTTTGCGTTTCGCCTGCGCCAGACCCTCGCCGAGGACGGCCATATCGTGCAGCCCTTCGATCAGGACAAGTGGGCCGCCACATACGCGGGCATTCCGGCTGCCGAGGCCCTCGCCGTCTTCTCTGCGATGCGCAACTGGAACCTGCGGCTGCTCGGAACAGCTCTACCCGCGGCCGCCAACCGCCCCGTCACGCACCCCGAGCGCGGCGCCATGACCTTCCAAACCATCGTTGAAACCATGGCCGGCCACGATCTGAATCACCTTGCCCAGCTCCAGCGCATCGCCGCAAGCTGACCCGCCCCAACCCCCATCGGCCAAATCGGCCAGCCTCATTCCGGCCGCGTTTGCCTGAAGTCAAATACGGCCATAGCCGCCCGCTGCACGATCAAATCCTTCCTTCGCCGGGAACCATTTTCGCCTTCGCGGGGTCCAAGGGATTAGCATCCCTATTGCTCCTCCCAGGAGGCTTTGTGCGCCCCATCTTTTTGCCCGTTTGCCTTGCAGCCTTCACCCTCTCTCTTACAGCCCAAACCCCAGCCGCCGCACCCGCGCCGTCGAAAGCAGCCGTTGCTGCCTCCCCAGCAACTGCGGGCACCGCCGTCATCAAAGACCTGCCCGTCCGCAAAGTGGTGCTCTACAAAAACGGCGTGGGGTACTTCGAGCATTCCGGCCAGGTCAACGGCAGCCAGCGCGTCGCCATCGACTTCACATCGTCACAGTTGAACGACGTGTTGCAATCCCTGACTGTTCTGGACGAAGGCGGCGGACGCATCGCAGGCGTCAACTACAACTCCACCACGCCTCTGGCCGAGCAGCTCAAGACTCTCTCCCTCGGCATGACCGAAGACCCCACCTCCACTGAACTCTTCGAGGCCCTGCGTGGCCAACGCGTCGAGGTGACCGGGGGGCCCGGCGGCTCAATCACCGGCCGCCTGATGTCGATCGAATCCCGCACCGAGAAGATGGCGGCGGACAGCGATAACACCGTCGACAAGTTCTACCTCACGCTCGTCGCCACCACCGGCGCGGTCCGCGTCATCGAGCTCACGCCGACTCTCAGCGTCCGCCCGCTCGATGCCAATCTCCAGGGCCAGCTCGACCGCTATCTTGAGCTGCTCGCCTCCACCCACACGACCGGCCTGCGTCATCTGACACTTGATTCGATAGGTCAGGGCCAGCGCCAGCTCCGCGTCAGCTACATCTCCGAGGTTCCCGTCTGGAAGTCCACATATCGCATCGTCTTCCCGCGCGAGGCCAACGGCAAAGCCACCATGCAGGGCTGGGCCGTCGTCGACAACACCGTGGGCGCGGACTGGGACAATGTGCAGCTCTCGCTGGTTGCAGGCGCGCCGCAGAGCTTCATCCAGCCGCTGAGCCAGCCGCTCTACACTCGCCGCGCCGAGATTCCCATCGCAACAGAGCTCGAGACCACGCCGCAAACGCATGAGGCGGCCCAGGCGAACGGTCAACAGCAGGTGACCCTGAACAATCAGCTGGTCGATAGCGCCAAGCTTACGGGCAGAGACGCGGCAGAACTCATCAAAATGATGCCTGGAGTCACGTTTAACAACGGGAAACTGCTGGCGACCCTGAGCGGCATCGTTTCAGATCAGACGGATGCGCGCATCGCGGGCGCCACGATTTTGATTAGGAATGAGGCCACGGGTGTCCTTCGCAATACAAGGGCCGACAACCAGGGCTTCTGGTCGGTGACCGGCCTGATTCCAGGAACTTATACGGTCACGGTCAGCGCCAGGGGATTCTCTCCCTGGCAGGAAAACGGAATCCGCCTCAACCAGGGCGATAGCCGTACGATTGCCAACATTCACCTCAAGGTTGGTTCAGAGAACGCGGCTATCACTGTCATCTCCGGCGCCGAAGCTGAAGTCCCCATCGACACTGCTGAGGTCAGCGCTACGCTGAACAACGAAACACTCGAGCGCCGAAGTATGGGCAACGCCTACGCCGGTGGCGTCTATCGCGCCTCCGACGCCCTCTCCGAGGGCGACGTCTCCACCAACGCATTCGACGACTTCTTCGAGTACGCCCTCGCTCAGCCCGTCACCATCCACAAGAACGAATCGGCCATGGTCCCCATCCTGCAGCAGGAGTTGCCTGCCGAGCATGTCACTCTCTGGAGCGAGCGGGAAGCGACACCGCTCCGCGCTGTCTGGCTTGAGAACAAATCCAGCCTCACTCTCGACTCCGGCAGCTTTTCGATCTTTGAGAGCGGCGAATTCGCCGGCGAGGGTCTGCTCGATCCCATCCATCCCGGCGAAAAGCGACTGCTCTCATACGCTGCTGACCAGGCTGTGCGCATCCGCCGGACAAGCGGCGTCAGCAAGCGCAAGCTCCACCACCTCGCCATCCGCCACAACGTCATCGTCGAAACCTATCTGGATGTGGTCCTGCGCGGCTACTCCATCGTGAACTCGGCCGATGTCGAGCGGGTTGTCCTGATTGAAACGCCCCGCCAAAACAACGGCTCCGGGTGGGTCCTCGGCGACGATCTGAAGGCGGCCGAAACCACGCCCACCCTCTATCGCTTTGAGGTGAAAGTCGCGCCGCACACCACAGCGACCCTCGAGGTGAATCAGCACGGGCCCCTCAACACCACCGTCACGCTCAACGCCAACCAGAACCAGAGTAACTTTCTGCTCGAGCTGGTCAAGCAGGCCCCCGGCGCTCTCGACAAGCTCAAGCCGGTCATCGATGCGGAGAACGGTATTGCCGATCTCGACCATCAAATCGAGGAATCGAAAAAGACTGAGGATACAGCCTCAGCCGACGAAGCTCGCGACCGCGACAACCTCACCGCACTCAAGGGCAACGACGCCGCAAAGCGTTTCGTCGACGAGCTCAACCGGGCCGAGGATCTGTTGCAGTCCACCCGCAAGCAGACCGCCGACCTCGAGCAGAAAAAGCAGGCAGCCATCGACAAGCTCGACGATCTAATCTCAAGCCTTAACTTCGACTGGGACGTGGAAGGGAAATAGGGTCTAGGGTCTAGGGTCGAGGGTCTGGGATTGTTCAGACACATCTCTCTGTTTGGCGCGTATCGACTTGTTCAATGCGAACAGCATTCTTCCGACGGAATCGCAAAGCTCAGAGCACGTATCCAGTCTGCCCGCCTGCCCAAATCCAAGCCCCTTGGCAATTACGAGCTGGGTCTCAATTTCGGCGCAGGAGCCACAGGAGTGGCTCAGAAACTGAAGGTACTCGCCCTTGCCCGTTCGCGCATAGCCCTCGGCAATGTTACTGGCAATCGAGACCGACGCACGCCTCATTTGATTGACCAGTCCAAACCGTTCTGCATCCGGAAACCCAGAGGTGAGTTTATAGACCTCCATCGTTAGTTCAATCGCCTTTTGCCAAAAAACGAGCTGCTTGAAACCCTCTGCCATCGAGGTTTCCTCTTTCTTGGCCCTAGATCCTAGATCCTAGACCCTAGACCCCAGACCCCAGATCCTTACGCCGCGCCTACGTGCTGGCCAGCGTGCTCTCGAACCTCCTGCCCCGTCATCGCAAACAGAATCGCCCTTGCCGTCTCGTCCTCGTCTTCCTTCGACGAGATCATCAGGTCGTACAAGTGCGGGC
>CAYWSR010000147.1:0-11636 GCA_964460385.1 uncultured Occallatibacter sp.
CTGCCAGGGAACGATGTTGGCGTGGTGCTCGAGCCAGGTGATGACGATTTCGTCGTCCTTCTGGATATTCTGACGGCCCCAGCTTTGGGCAATGAGATTGATGGCCTCGGTGGCTCCACGAACAAAGACGATCTCGCGAGTGGCCCCGGCATTGAGGAAGCGGCGAGTCTTTTCGCGCGCCGACTCGTAGGCATCGGTTGCGCGCGCAGCCAGCTCATGCGCGGCGCGATGCACGTTGGAGTTCTCGTGCTCGTAGAAGTAGCTGATGCGGTCGATGACGGGTTGCGGCTTCTGTGTTGTTGCGCCGTTATCCAGCCAGGCAAGGCGGTGCCCGTTGACCACCTCCTGCAGAATGGGGAAATCGCGGCGGATTGCTTCGACATCGAAGGATTGGGACGAGAGGCCGAGATCGCCGAGGAGGCCGGACTGGCCTTCGCCGGGGACCAGGACAGGGTTGATGCTAAAAGGATCGATCCCGCGGGGAGTGTCTTGCGGACGATGCGCAGGCGGGGTCGCGGTGGGAGGGTGAGCTACTGTGCCGGGAAATTGCGGCGCGCCTGCAGCGATGGGCGTGGCGAAGGGACTGTCTGAGATTAAGGGTTGCGCTGGGATTGCGACGGATTTATCTGACGTTGTGGTCGCTGGCGCTGGGCCGGGAATGGATGGTGGTGAGGAGAAGAGCGGACGAGCATCTTCAATGAATGAGAACGTCGGAACAGCGGAGGAATCGACCGCACCAAATGCGCCTGGAATGGTTGGAGCGGGAGGCTGGGCTGGTTGAACTGGTTTCGGGCCGATTTCGAGGGAAGGTGGAATCGCGGCATACGTCGATTCGTCGGGCGATCTTGTTGGCGCTTGGCCAGCGGCGGGGTTTGGCGGGTTCGTTTCGGGTTGCGGTTGCGCGCGATCCGGAACAGCGGAGAGTGGTCTTGCGTCGGAGAGGAATCCAAAGGAAGATTCGCCGGGCAGAGCAAAGGCGTTGGCCGACCCGAGTCCTGATCCGGCGCCCTGGGCAATGCCAGACCCGAGGCCAGGTCCGTAGCCGGTTGTTCCGACTGGGAGAGCATAAGAAGGCGCACCGGGAGCCGAGGGGCGCAAATCCGGCGCTATGGTTCGGTCAGGCCGGTCAACAAAGGTGCCCGGCAGGGATTCGGTCACCGTGGCTGCGAGGCCCGGGATGGCGGGCGCCGTGGGAGCGGGAACGGCGGCATATGGATTGCCTGTAAATGCGGAGTTTGGCGGCATCACCACGCGAGCCGCAGCAGCGAGGGGCTGCTGCAACCCATCGGGCAGGGCATTGAAGAGCTCGTTTGCCAGGCGCGCAATCTGCGAAGGCGAGAAAACTCCAGTGGGCGCAGCTTCAGTCGAGTGCAGACCTGAAGTCAAGTTGCTCACATCTGGAATCCCCGGCAAACTTGAGGCGGCCTCACTTGTACTCATGGTATTGACCCACGTCCACGTCTTCCAACAGAGCGATTGCGTCGGTGGTGAGGATGGCTGCCGAGCAGTAGAGCGAGATCAGGTAGGACGCAAGCGCCCTCTGATCGATACCCATGAAGCGCACCGAAAGCCCAGGGCTCTGCTCGCCGGGAAGTCCGGGTTGGAAGAGACCGATAACTCCTTGCTTCTTTTCGCCCACTCGGACGAGGAGGATCTTAGACTTCTGATCCTTGGTCCGGATGGCAATCTTGTCGGAAGGGACCAGGGGGACACCGCGCCAGGTGAGGAAAGGGGAACCGAAGAGCGTGACTGTCGGCGGCGGCACACCGCGACGCGTGCACTCGCGCCCGAAGGCTGCGATCGCGCGAGGATGGGCGAGAAACACCGATGGTTCCTTCCAGACTTTGGTCAGCAACTCGTCCAGATCATCCGGTGTAGGAGCGCCCTTGCGGGTCTTGATCTTCTGCGATTCAGCAACATTGTGGAGCAGCCCGTAGTCGGCATTGTTGAGCAGTTCGCTTTCCTGCTTTTCCTTCACGCTCTCGATCAGCAAACGCAACTGCTCACGGACCTGGTCGAAGGGATTGCTCAACAGGTCGGAGACACGCGTGTGCACGTTCAGAACAGCGTTGATGCTGCCCAAGCGATATTCGCGAGGGGCATCCTCATATTCAACGTAGGTCGCAGGAAGCACGGACTCGTCCTCGTGCCCACAAAGCGATTCAATCGGCTTGTCCTCTTTGACTTGGTTCACGCGAAGCGTTCCCGCCTCGAGCGGCTTCCAGTCCAGAAGGCGTACCAGCCAACGCGGAGTGATGGCTCCGAATTGCGGTGCTGTCTTGGTGACATTTGCAAGCTGAAATGCTGTTTGCTCACCTAAAGAAACGCGACTTACTTCTTCTGCCACCGGTGCTCTCCTTGTCGACCAGTTGAAAACGGAAACCTGTTAGCAGGGGCCCGCAGCCAGAAACCTGCGTATCGCCCGCTGGAAATCAAACTGCAAATCTGCCAACAATTTTAATTGATAATCTGGAGCACCGGGCGGGATTTGAACCCGCGTATACAGGTTTTGCAGACCTGCGCGTTGACCGCTTCGCCACCGGCGCTTTTTGGGAGAATCAGGATCAACTCAGTACTTGCGAACGGTCCGATCGACACGATCAGCCCAGGCATGAATGCCACCGCTCAGATTCCACACATGGTTAAATCCGGCATTGTGCAGTACTTGGACGGCTTTAGCGCCCCGCGGACCCATCTTGCAGACAGTGATTATCTTTCGGTTGGTATCGAGTTCGCTCACGCGGCTGCGCAGTTCAGGCAGCGGGATCAGTTGGCCGCCAATGTTGGAGATCTCGAACTCGAACTCATCGCGAACATCGAGGAGAAAGAGGTTCTCGCCCGATTCCAGCCTCTGCTTCAGTTCTTCTGCCCGGATCTCAGGAACGCTCATTGCTTCACCCTCATTCGATTTGTGAGGCGAACGCTCCAGGTGCCCGGTCCGCCTCAATTTCAACTCAAAAAGAAAAACCCACCTGCCAGTTCGATTTCTGGCGGTGGGTCTCAATGAGACGGCGGCTTAGTTTTACTGCTCTAGCCTAGCCATTTCCTCACGCCAGAATGTGTACACGCGCAACACATAGCTGCGCGACAACACATGGTGGCGGTCATGAGGCTAGAAATAGTCACCTCTTCTGTATATCAAATGGGCGGTCCAAAAAGCAAATTCGGGCCTCATGATTCCATTTTTATGCGAACTGGAGCACATGGGTTATTCGCTAAGTTACAGGCAAATCAAGCGAAGACCTGGCGCTGGACAACACCGGCGACATTGGTGAGTCTGAAATCGCGACCCTCGTAGCGGTAGGTGAGCCGTTCATGGTCGATGCCCATCAAGGCAAGTAGCGTGGCGTGAAGATCATTGATATGCATCCGGCCATCCACCGCCGCCATGCCGATCTCGTCGGTTGATCCGTAGCTGAAGCCCTTGCGAACGCCCGCACCGGTCATGAACATCGCATAACCGTTGATATTGTGGTCGCGGCCATCGGCTCCCTGCGCTGTGGGCAAACGCCCGAATTCCGACCCGAAAAGCACAAGTGTGTCTTCCAGAAGGCCACGTTCGCGAAGATCGGTGAGCAAGGCTGAAGTTGGCTGATCGATCATGCGTGACTGATCAATCAATCCCTGATGGAGGTTTGTATGGTGATCCCATCCAGCCTGGCGGATCTCAACGAAGCGAACGCCCGCCTCACTGAGTCTGCGCGCCATCAGGCATTGGCGGGCAAAGGAGCCTTCCAGCCCAGGCTTGACGCCGTAGGCATCGAGGACGTGCTGCGGCTCCCTGGAGATGTCGAGAAGCTCCGGAACGGTATCCTGCATGCGGAATCCCAGCTCATAGGATTTGATGACCCCGTCGATAGCGTCAGGTGCGCCAGGCGCTGCTGCGGCTGCATGATTGAAGTCTTGAATGAGATCAATCTGCTGGCGCTCCAGATCCTTTTCCGTCGCTGCTTTGATATTGGGCATGAAGCCTTGATCGGTGATTGCAGTTCCCTGATAGTAGGCCGGCAGAAACGCGCTGCCGTAATTTGAAGCGCCGCCAAACGCGATGGGTGGATTGATCGTGATGTAGCCAGGCAGGTTCTGATTGTCTGTGCCCAGGCCGTAGAGCAGCCACGATCCCCAACTCGGCCGAGTCAATGCCGCATTGGCGCTGCCGGTATGGAGTTGTACAACGGCCTGGGGGTGTGCCGGTGTATCGGTATAGAGGCCGCGCATCCAGCAGAGGTCGTCAGCATGGGTTGCAATCTTCGGCATGAGCTCCGAGAACCAGGAGCCGGATTCCCCGTACTGTTTGAATTTGAAGCGTGACGCGGTAATCGTTCCGCCACCTGGGCCCGACTTGCCATTCTTCCTTTCAAGTTCGGGTTTGTATTCAAACGTGTCCACGCTCGATATCGCGCCTTCCATAAACAGGAAGATGATTCGCTTGGCTTTGGCGGGAAGCGGGGGACGCTTGGGCGCCAGAGGATTGTTGGCGTTCAGCTCTTGCGCCGCGGCTTTACCGGCAATGGAGCCAAGAAGTCCGCTGAGCGCGAGGTGACCAAATCCGACACCGGCGGAGCGGAGGATGTTGCGGCGAGAGACTGTGAAAGGGTTCGACATTTTGTACTATCTCCAACATCTTTGTTAGGAATGTGAGTTAGCGGACGAACTGAAATTCCGCGGAGCCAAAGAGCGATTGCACGAGCGCCGCCCAGGCGGCCTTTTGGGCAGAGTCTGGGATGACCTGCACCGGAGTCTCATCCGCCACCTGCTTGCTTGTGTCGTCGGGGTCGTCCTGGACCAGGTTGTCTGAGCGAAAGATACCGTCCGTGAGGTCAAAGGGTTTACGGCTCTGCGCATCACGGCTCAGGCTGACGAGCGTTGCCTGAGTTGAGGCGCGGTTTTCAGGATGTACCCCCCGCCATGCGGCCCCATACTGCGCAAGGAACTGCTTGACCCTCGCGATCTCCTGAGGATTGGGATCACGCGCGACAATTCGCTCGAAGGCAGCGCGGATCCGCTGCGAATCGGTAGCCCGCTTGTCACGGAGCAGATCGCTTGCGAGGTACAGCGACTGGTCGCGGACAAAGGGCGAGTTGAGTAGGAATAATGCCTGCGTGGGTACAGTTGTTTCTTCGCGCTGACCAGTGACCAGTGTTTGCGAAACGGGATCGAAGGCTGCAAGCGGACGGGGAACCTCGCCGCGCAACTGTGGCAGATAGATGCTGCGGTATGGGCTTCGGTCAGCGGCCTTGAGAATCGAATGCACAACGGGGCCATCGTCGCGCATCTCGATCATGCGCAGGCGCATGGAGGGCGAGCCATTGGGATGGCCAAGATCAAGCTGTCCCGACGAACGAAGAATGCTATCGCGAATCTCTTCGGCTTCGAGCCTGCGTGGCGCGTGACGCCAGATGAGACGATCCCCCGGATCAATGTCGCGATAGCCAGAGGGCACTTCCGTTCCAAGACGGTAGGCGCGTGAGAGCACGATCTCGCGAACCAATCTCTTTGTCGACCATCCATTGCGAATGAAATCCTGCGCGAGATAGTCAAGTAGTTGCGGATTCGAGGGCTGGTCCCCCATAGAGCCAAAATTGTCCACGGTGCTGACAATTCCGGTGCCGAACAGATGCTGCCAAACGCGGTTGACATAGACACGCGCTGTCAGCGGATGTGCCGGGTTGGTAATCCACTGCGCCAGTTCCAGACGTCCACTGTGACCGGGCGGAATGACAGGAGCGTCAGTCAACTTGACCAGCGACAAGTAATTGCGTGGAACTACGGGCCCGTGGCGCTCTTCCACGCCGCGAATTCGGACCGCGGTGTCAGTTACGACGCCGTCGCGCGCGCCATGAATTCCGTAACCAAGTTCGCCAAGGTCGTTGGTGAGCTTCAGTTCTTCGCTCAGGTTGATCCAGTTCCTCGCTAGTACCGCACGCTGCTTCTTGTGCTCGTCGCCCATCGTGGGAGCGCCGGGATTGGCCTTCAACTCAGCTTCATACTTCTGGTCAAAGTCGTCGAGGGTCTTTTTGGCGGCATCCACCTGTGTCTTCAACTTGTCTACCTGAGCCTGCGGGACCTTGGGCGCCTTGTCCGCATCGCTCAGGAATTGCAGGAGCTTCGGCTCGTAGTATTGGAGGCTTGCACCTCCCATCCTGCTGCCGACGCCGGCGGCATCCACTGTGCTGGTAAAGATACTGGCCAGCGCATAGTAGTCCGTCGTGGGGATCGGATCGAATTTGTGATCGTGGCAACGCGCGCAGGAGACTGTGAGCGCCATGGTCGATCGCGTAACAGTATCGATCTGGTCGTCAACGTTGTCCATCTTGAATCGAGCCTTGAATCGCTGGTTCACATCCTTTGGCCCGAGCGCAAGGTACCCGGTTGCGATCAGCAAACGGTCGCGCTCAGCAGGAGTTTCAGCCGGCAAGAGATCACCTGCAATCTGCTCCTGCAGGAAGCGATTGTATGGCACATCGCGATTGAATGCGTCGATCACATAGTCGCGATATCGCCAGGCGTTCGGATAAGGAATGTTGCGCGAAGGACCAGACGACTCAGCGTAGCGTGCCACGTCGAGCCAGTGTCGCCCCCAGCGCTCACCATACTGTGGCGACGCGAGAAGACGATCCACAAGGCGCGTGTAGGCGGCTGCTGAGTGATCTCTTATGAAATCCTTGACTTCGGCCGGAGACGGCTGCAGCCCGGTAAGGTCATAGGTCAGGCGTCGAATCAGAGTTAGCGCGTCGGCATCTTTCACTGGTGCGAGCTTCTGCTCTTCGAGCTTTGCCAGCACGAAGCGGTCAATATCTCCGCCGGACCAGGTAGTGTCGCGGACTGCTGGGACAGGTGGATTGTCGATGGGCTGCCAGGCCCAGTGGCTTACACGCAGCTTGTCATATCTGGCTGTGATACGGGCGGGAGTCTGTGGCAACTTCTCTGTTTCGTCAGGCCATGCGGCTCCATCCTTGATCCATGCTTCTAGCGCCGCAATCTCCTCGGGCGGCAACGGCTCACTGCTCTCCTGGGGCATGCGCTTGTGCGCGTCTGCGCTCCTGATGCGTTCGATTAGCAGGCTTTTTTCGGGATGGCCGGGCACGATCACCGGGCCATCATTGCCACCGGTAAAGATTGCGATGCCAACATCAACCCGCAGTCCGCCTGCCTCTTTGAATGCGTCCGAGTGGCAGTTATAGCAGCGATTTACAAGGATTGGACGGACACTCTTCTCAAAGTCGGCCAACTGCGCTGCTGTCGCCGGGCGTGGGTAAGGTATCGGCTTAGCAGTGTTCCCCGATACTCGCACTTCCTGAGCGCTCTGCGCGGTCGCATCGGGGGTGCTTGCTCTGGCCGGACCAGTTGCGGATGGGATTGAGACAGAGGACGCCTTGGCAGAGGGCCATGGCGCGCCTTGCGCGATCCATGTCTTCAGGTCCGAGATCTCGGCTGCGGAAAGCGGCTCGGGAGCTTTCTTCGGCATGCGGTTGTCTGGATCTGGGTCAAGGACGCGTTGGATGAGGAGGCTTTCATCCGGATGGCCCAAAATAATGGCCGGTCCCGATTTGCCTCCCGCCAGCAGCGACTCCCGATCATCAAGGCTCAACCGGCCTGCCGTGCGTGTATCGAAGGAGTGGCACTCAGAGCAATGGTTCGTAAGAATGGGCTGAATTCTTTGCGAAAAGAATGCTGCTTGCCCCGGAGGTAGCGCCTGTTCCGTTGTGTTTGTCTCCTGAGCGCTATGCGCGGCTTTTACCGGTGTGAAGAGGCCCGAAATGAGCAGGCTGCAAAAGATCACGAAAACCAAAACAATAACCGGAAGACTGGGTCTTTGACCCTTGAGAGGGGAAGGCATAATTATTCCTTGATCGCGATAGCGCGCCAGGGTGGCGGCGAGAAACAGATATCCCTGCCGATCAGGCACGCCAGATACAGAACAGGCGGAACCTAACTGAATTCAGGAATGAATTGTCAGAACTGGGAAGTTACAGAAATTAGCAACAACAAGAATAGCGAACCACTCGCTTGAGAAGCGGGGCAGGCATTCGTCCGGATTGCGAGGCGGAAATCAATTGTTGTCTCACCCTGTTACTGCGATGCGTGAAGTCAGCATAACCTCGTTAAGGCTGTCATCAGAAATATCATCGCTTTAACTCCATGTCAATGGCTTTGCGATGTGGAGATCCGCGATTCAACGCATAACCATTGCTCTTCCTGAACATGTGCGGGTCGTTGGCAAACAGTCGCAACTGAAACCACGCGCAATCTGGCGGCCGGTATAAAAGGACGCTGGGCGCACCCTGAACTTACTGAGTTGGATTGAGAATCACGAATCCGCCTGAGTGGCTGATATAGATGCTGTGGAAAATGGATGCGGGGAGCAATCCAACTGCGTCGAATGCCACTCCACGGCGGAATTGGACCACATCCAGATCGCCCATAACAGTTGTGCCAACTCGTATCGTCGAGTGGGGGTGAACTCTGCTTCCATTGACTCCGCTGCTGAATGCCATCGAGCCAGCCCATGGCTGCGACAGGGAAGTCCCCGGACGAATCGGAAACAGTTCCGGTAGCTTTGCTGCGGTGTCCAACTGCAACTGCACCGTGCCGCCACTCACATCCTTGATTTCCGCTTTGATCAGGAGCCGGTTCGTGGTAGGCACATCGCGATAACGGCCGATGGTCTCGATTCGACATCGCTCCCCAGCAGGAGCATCCCCGTCAAAGCGCAATGTTCGTGCTTGATAGTCAATAAGAATGTCGAACTCAGACAGGAAATCCTCTCCCAGTACGCCGCGAATACCCGGCGCCCGGAGTTTTACTTCGTCCATCTTGTCGATAATTGCGCCCAACTCAGAGACCACGGAATTGCCAACCCGAATCTCTTTCAGACGCACCAAGCGGTCTTTCCGGACATCCGAAACTGTCACGAGCGAAGCCTCGCCGATGACTGGAGCCTGCAACTGCCGGGCGAGGCCGGGGTCAATCACAGTGTGGGTTGAGCCGGTATCCAGCAAGAAAGTGAACGGGCCAGTACCATTCACCGTAGCCTGAACCAGAATCAGGTATTTGTCGTGTAGATGGAAGCTGATTATGTCTTTTGATTGCTTCACTTGCGCTGCCAGTGCACCGGGCACGATGAGCGCAGAGAGGATCAGAAGGCGGAGGGCAGACTGAGGACTTCGCGGGAAACAACAACATCGAGACAGCAACAGGCGGGCAATCTGCATCACTCCGTCCCTATCGGCTTCAGATCGAATTCTCTTGACCGTTCACTTCCCCAAGAATGTAACGCTTCAAAAGGAAGATGTCTACACGAACGGTCTCTCGGATGGGGAGCAGGTCAGATTGGGACACTTTTTAGCTCAAATCTCAGGGGATGGGCGGAGGTAATGCTTCGACCGCTCCACATCCCCAGAGGCTCGAGTTGGCGCGAACTCAGAATAGGTCTCCGATTGGGGGGAATGTCCCAAGGAAGCTCAAGAAAAGAAGGGCAATGGAAGCGATGTTGATCTTCCGAAGTGGGAGCTCGTGACGATGCCACAACCGGTCAAGGATGAGCCAGGTCAAGACCCAAACGCCGAGCGCGGTAGTGGTGACGCCGGAAAGAGGTCCGGTGGGTTTGTAAAACGTGAGCAGCGTCTTAAGACCTGCCGACTGATCGGCAGCGATGGTGATGATCGCCAGCGAGATCGAGCCGATGCCTGCAGCGAGAATTGCCGCGGCCGCTGGTCCGTTTGGGTGCAAAGGTGGATCTTGCTGTATTAATTCCTTGGGCAATGTCATTGCCTTTCCCCTCCAGCGATATGAATTGTCTGGCCGCCGTCCACGGGAGCGTTCTTGTCGAGCATCGCACCAAAGAATGCTGCGATCCCCGCGGCAATAAGAGAACTGCTCACGAACACCAAAAGGACGGTCCGCAGTTGAGGATGCCTGGAGAGTTCGCGACCATAGCGCAGCACGACGAACGCCGTCGCCGTGATCGCAATCGGCACCAGCCATGCCACGTGCTCCTTCCATTCCATTCCAACCGAGTGCCAGGCGCTCGTGGCAGGATGTGCCAGCAGAAAAGCGCGGGGATAAGCTGCGAGATTTGTTGTTCCCGCAGGGGCCGGAAAGCGGTACCAGGGATAGATGATGTAGGTCCCGCTCAAGACGGCGAGCCAGGCAAGCGCAGCCATGAGCGATAAATATGCGCCGAGGAAACGATTGTTCTCTAGCGATGACAAGCCAAGGGGCGCCGGCCGGAGACGTTGATAAACGGTAAACAGAGCCCCTGAGCCCGCCAGCAGGTAAAGAGCGCCAAATCCCATGCCATGAATGAGAGTCCATAGGCTGTGTGTCGTAATTTCCATACGTATCCCTCAAAAAGTGAGGGCGCTCTCCTGCGCAGAAGAATCGATAACTGCCGGAGAGCGCCGCTGGTTAGAAGGTGATCTTGGCGGCAAACTGAATCTGGCGCTCAGTCCGTTGAAATGTTGATTCAGAAGCTGCCGAGGAGATGGTTCCAAAGCCATTGCTCCACTTTCCAGTTGTCGCGTTGTAGGTTCCCACAGTTGCGGCCGGATTGTTAAATTGCGGCGTGTTCGCCAGGTTGAACGCCTCCGCGCGCAGTTGAAGCACCTTCGATTCGGTCAGGTGAGTGTCCTTGAAGAGTGAAAAGTCCACAGCCTTGGTGCCCGGACCTTCGAGAATATTGCGGCCCGAGTTTCCATAGGTCCCCGCAGCGGGAACCGAGAATGCCTGGGTGTTGAACCACTGGCTGAGCGTACGCTGCCCTTTGGGCAGAGATCCGTTGCCGAAACCGGGAAGCAGCTGTGCGCGGGTCGTCAGCCCATCGCCCAATGCAGTGCCCGAAGCCACGGAAAACGGCAAGCCGTCGAAGAACTGCGCAATGGCGTTCACCTGCCATCCACGCTCAAGCGATCCCAGTAACCCGCTGCCCTTGAAGGGCAATTGGTAGTTCGCGCTGGCTACAAAGCGATTCGGGACGTTGTAATCCGCATTTCCGTAGTCGTAGCGGAGGTTATAGGGATTTGTGACGGTGGCCGATTCAGCCGAGCCTTCGTCCAGAGCGTGACTGTAGGTGTAGGAGGCGAGAAAGCCCAGTCCGTGCGCGCGATGCTCAGCCGTAACCTGCAGCGCGTTGTAGCTGGATACCTGCCGGGTCTCCAACTCGTTGATCTGGGCAAAGACAGCGCCGCCGACTCCAGGAATTCCGTAGGGGCGATTATAAGTAACACTGTTTGTTCCCGCCAACAAAGGGTCGGTATTGATGTCCCGGAAGTTATCCAGGTGTGTGCCCTTGGTTCCCACATACGCAAACTTGAGAACGGTGGAGAAGGGGATCTGCTGCTCGATAGCCGCGTGCCACTGCTCAGTGTATGGAGTTTTGGCATTCGGGTCCACAGCATAGGCGGGTGTGTTAGGTTGCAACGCGCTGCCGGACGTGACAGGAGTGTGAACATATCCGTTCCGCGCATAGTTGAACGCTGTGCTGCTCTTAGCCCCGGTTACATAAGCGGCCGGATTATTGAACGCCCAATAATCATCCACGGGAACATTGGCCGACAAGGAGGACGAATTGCCGACGTCAGGCGCCGCGTAGTAGATGCCAAAGCCGGCGTGAAAGACCGTCTTGTTGGTGATCT
>CAYWSR010000148.1:0-11635 GCA_964460385.1 uncultured Occallatibacter sp.
TCGCCGACCCCGCCGACCCCGCCCCCCAGGAATACCCCGACGGCGCCCTCGTCTGCGACTAGCCGTCGAATTTGCTGAAACGAGCCCCGAGCCCACTCCAATTCACACTATTCAGCGCACTGCTGTCCGATCAGGGACACCCGGCGCCCCATACCCCACCCCCTACCCCCGCTCCACCGCCAGCGCTACCGCATTCCCCCCGCCCAGGCAAAGTGACGCAATCCCCCGCTTCTTCCCCCGCCGCTCCATCGCATGCAGCAGCGTTGTCAACACCCGCGCCCCGCTCGCCCCAATCGGATGCCCCAGCGCCACCGCCCCGCCATGCACATTCACCCGCGTCGGATCAATCTCCAGCTCGCGAATCACCACCAGCGCCTGCGCGCTGAACGCTTCATTCAGCTCAAACAGATCGACCTCATCCAGCGCCCAACCCGCCCTCCGCGCCACCTTCCGTACGGCATCAATCGGTGCCAGCCCAAACCACTCCGGCTCGCGTCCAGCAGTCGCCTCCGCGCGAATCGTCGCCATCGCCGCCAACCCCAACTCCCTCGCCCGCTCCACGCTCGCCACCACCAGCGCCGCCGCTCCATCGCTCACCGGCGGCGAATTCCCCGCCGTCACCGTTCCACCCTCCTGGAACGCCGGCTTCAGCTTGGCCAGCACTTCCATGCTGGTCTCCGGTCGAATCGCCTCATCCGCCGCCAGCTCATACGACTCCCCGCCACGCGCCCCCGGTATCTCCACCGGCAGAATCTCGTTGCGAAAGTATCCCACCAGCGAAGCCTCTGCCGCCCTCCGGTGCGATTGCACTGCAAACGCGTCCTGCTCCTCGCGCGTAATCCCATACTTCGCGGCAATCATCTCCGCGCCAACCCCCATGTGAAACCCCTTGTATGCCTCCCACAGCCCATCGTGGATCATCGCGTCCACCAGCGTGCCGTCGCCCATCCGATAGCCCGCGCGCGCCTTCGGCAACAGGTACGGCGCATTCGTCATCGACTCCATTCCGCCCGCCACAATCACCTGCGCGTTCCCTGTTTGAATTGCCTGCGCCGCCAGCGCCACCGCTTTCAGCCCCGATCCGCACACCTGGTTCACCGTAAATGCGCCCGCACGCGCCGGAATCCCACCATGAATCGCAGCCTGCCGCGCCGGATTCTGCCCCAACCCTGCCTGCAGCACGCATCCCATCACGCACTCATCCACCACAGCCGAATCAACTCCCGCGCGCTCAATCGCCGCCCGCACCACCAGCGCTCCCAGCTGCGGCGCGGTGAACGATTGAAACGATCCCTGAAACTTCGCAATCGGTGTGCGCACCGCCGATACGATTACCGCCTGTTTCATCTCAATAGCCTCACTGGCCGTCCGGCTCTAGCCATCCTCCCACAGTCTACCGCTCGCTGATTTATGCTTGCCTTGCATCCCACAGCCTCCTTCAATCACCGGGGACCCTCAATCCATGACCAAGGCGCGACTCGACGGTCTCTATCTATTGCTTCTCGGGTGCGCCGCATTCCTTCTCTTCGGCTTTGCCCTCGAACACATCCTCGACACCGGCATGGGCGACTTCAAGGCCGTCTATTACAGTTCGCTCACCCTCGTCGACCACCACGACCCCTACCGCGAAGCCGACCTCCTTCAGACCTTTCAGGCCAACGGCGGAAAGTTCTCCTCCATTCCCTCGAGCGCGGCTGCCGAGCGCCGGGCCATCCTGCTCTGCATCAACATGCCGGCCACTCTCATGCTCCTCGCGCCCTTTGCGCTCCTCCCCTGGGGACCGGCCCACCTGATATGGATGTCCCTCACCGCCGCCGCCTTCATTCTCGCCGCGTATCTGATGTGGTCGCTCGGCGCACGCCACTCCCCCATCCTCGCCGGCGGTCTTCTCGGCCTCATCCTTCTAAACAGCGAATTGCTCATATTCGAAGGCAACATGGCCGGACTCGTCATCAGCCTCTGCGTCATTGCTGCCTGGTGTTTCCTTCAGGATCGCTTCGTCTCCCTCGGAATCCTCTTCCTCGCCCTCGGCCTCATCACCAAGCCCCAGGACTCGGGCCTCATCTGGCTCTACTTCCTGCTCGCCGGTGGCATCCAGCGCAAGCGCGCTCTTCAAACCCTGCTGGTCGCCGCCGTCGTCGCGCTTCCCGCTATTCTCTGGGTCGCCCACGTAGCCCCCAACTGGTTCCACGAGCAGTTCGCCAACCTCGCTGCCGCCTCCGCCCGCGGCGATCTCAACGACCCCGGCCCCGCCTCCATGGGCGCGCACAATCTCGGCGGCATGATCAACCTCCAAACCGCCCTCGCTTACCTCCGCGACGATCCCCGCTTCTACAATCCCCTCACCTGGCTCCTCTGCGCCCCGCTCCTCATCGTTTTGGCCATCGCCATACTTCGCCGCAGCCCCACACCCCAGACCCGAGACCACAGACCCCAGACCCTCTTGCCCCTCGCCGCCATCGCCATCCTCACTCTGCTTCCCGTCTATCACCGCCAATACGATGCCAAGCTCCTGCTTCTCGCTGTTCCCGGCTGCGCCCTGCTCTGGTCCCGCGCCAACCGCGTGGCCGCCCGCTTCGCCGCCTTTCTTACTCTCGCAGCCATCCTCTTCACCGGCGACCTCACCTGGGCGCTGCTTCTGGGTCTAATCGCCAACATGGGTCCTCAAATCCCCGGCTCCTCCGCGCATCTCGCAGCAACATCCTTCTTCCTTGCCGTTCCCTTCACCTTATTTGCCACCGGAGCATTCTACGTCTGGGTCTACGCCCGCCGCACTTCTTCCGGCATACCCCAGTAGACCTGCGGGTGCCCCACATCTCGATTTTGAGATGTGGGAGTCCACAATGCCGGCTGCTCACTCCCCAAAAATTCCCTCGCCAGCCCATCCTCGCCGTGTGCTACCATCTTCCCTATTCCCTAGGTCTGCTTCTCCGGAAGTCCCTTTGACCCAACGATTTGTGGTTCTAAAACGGCTCCTCCCTTTGCTCGCTCTCGCGTCTCTCGCCGCCGCGCAGCCGAAGCCCTCCACGCCCCCGGTCTCGTCCGCCAAGTCCGGCATTGAAGTCGGCGTCCCCGTCCTCCAGGCTCACACCCGCGACGAGTTCGGCGGCTACGGCCAGGTCTGGACTATCGTTCAGGACAAGCGCGGCATCATCCTCATTGGCACTTCCGGCAGTGAGATTCGCGAGTACGACGGCGTCACTTGGCGCAAGATCCTCACCCCTTCCAACACCACCCGATCCATGGCCATGGACGAAAACGGCCGTATCTGGGTGGGAAGCAATGCCAACGTCGGCTACCTCTCGCCCGACTCCACCGGAGCCCTTCGCTACGTCTCACTCCTCGAAAACATCCCCGAAAATGAACGCGGCTTCACCGACGTCTGGCAAACGCTGCCCACGCCGCAAGGGACGTTTTATCGTTCCTACCAGGAGCTCATCCGCTGGGATGGCAAGACCATGCATGTCTGGCGCCCCGTCAACTCCGGCGGCCGCTTCCAGGCGCTCTCCATGGTCCGAGGTCACATCTATACCGCGCAAACCGGCGTCGGCCTTGAAGAAATCGTCGGCGACGATCTCCGCCCCGTGCCCGGCGGCGATGCCTACAAAGACGCAATCAAACTCTTTCTTCACCCCTGGGACGACAACCGCATCCTCGTCAGCCAGCGCGAAGGCCCTCTCACTATCTACGACGGTCGAAAGGTCACGCCCTTTACCACCAACGCCGGCGACTACCTCAAGAAGAATCGCGTCTACACTTCTACTTTGCTCAACGACGGCAGTTTAGCCGTCAACACCCTCGCCGGCGGAGCGCTCATCCTCAATCATGATGGCAAGCTCCGCCAGATCATCGACGTTCCCGACGGCCTTCCCGACCCCGGCGCTCTCACCGCCCTCCAGGATCGCGACGGCGCGCTTTGGATCGGCAGTTCTACCGGAATTACCCGCGTTGAGATCAACTCGCCCGTCACCGTCTTTTCCCACTTCGGCATGCTCAGCGCCATCCGCTTCAAGGGCTCCATCTACATCACTCAGGGCAGCGGCGGCGCTCCCGTCCAGCGTCTCGCGGCCGATCCAAACACCAACCGGCCCGCCTGGGTTCCCATCCTCGGGGCATCCCAGTCATTCGACTTGAAGGTCTTCCACGATCCCTCCGGCAAGTCACCCGATCAGCTCCTCGCGGCCACCAGTGAAGGCATCATGCGCGTCGAAAACGACAAGTTGACGCCTGCCATCCCTGCACTCCGCGGCCCCACCGATCAGACGTATACCCTTCTCGTCTCCCGCAAGAACCCCAATCGTGTCTTCAAGGGTGGTGCCGATGGGGCCTCCTCAATGCTCTGGGATGGCCACAAATGGGTCGACGAAGGCCGTATTCCCAAGGTCGTCTATGATGCCCGCGCCCTGGCCGAAGACAACGACGGGATTCTCTGGGCAGGAGGCGCAAACGCCGACGTTCTCCGCATCACTGTAGCCCCTGCGGGTATGCGCGATTCCCACGCAGAAGTGATCGGCAAAGATCAGGGCCTGCCCGTCGGTTCCAACGGCGTGAGCTTTGTCGCCGGCTCCATCTATGCCGGGATCGACCGCCATCAGGACATCTTCCGCTGGGATCCAGCGGGTCACCGCTTCGTGGTCGATGACCGCGCGCAACTGCCCATGGATGCTTCCGATGCGTCTCCTTTACTCTACGAAGAGGACCAGGGGAACGGCTTGATTTGGTCGGCGATGGTGTCCGAAGAGGGCCGGCGCATCGCCCGTGCAACACCAGCGGCCAACGGCGGCTGGAACCTCGACGAAGATACCTATCGCGCACTCGAACGATTCAAAGCTGAGCCCAGGTTTACCGAATCCGATGGAAACGTTTGGTCGGTCGGCGAGCAACTCGTCCGCTTCAATCCCCACCTCGTCTCCAGCTCCGCGCAGCAGTATCCCACTCTCGTCCGCCAGATTTCAGCCGGTTCCCACGCCGTTTTCGGCGGTAGCACCATCCCCGGCGCTGCCGAGCCACAGCTTCCCGCAGGCACCAGCGAGGTGCGCTTCGAGTTCGCAACCGCCTCTTACGGCGATGCCCACGACCTCACATATCAATATCGTCTTGAGGGCACGGACCGGGGCTGGTCGGCCTGGGGCAAGCAGAAGTCAGCCAACTACAGCGGCCTCGGCCCCGGCTCCTACACCTTCCACGTTCACTCCAAGGGCGACGACGGCCGTGTCGGCCCCGAAGGAACCTACGCCTTCGTCATTCTTCCTCCGTGGTATCGCACCACCATCGCCTACATCCTCTATTGCCTCTTGCTGGTTCTCGCGCTTGCCGCCGGCTGGGTGCTCATTAGCCGCCACGAGCAACAGAAGGCCCAGCGCCGCACTGAAGCCCTCGAAGCGCAGGCCAAAGCGCTCGAAGCCCAGGTTTCCGAGCGCACTATAGAGATTCGCGCCCAGGCCGCCGAAATCAGCGCCCAGAAAGACTCCATCGAGATGCTCAGCGAGATCGGCCGCGAGATCACCGCCTCGCTCGAACTCGACACCATCCTTTTCAAGCTCTACGAGCGCGTCAATCAGTTTGTCGACGCCGGCATCTTCGGTGTCGGCCTCTACCGCCCCGAGAAACATCTCATCGAGTACAGCCTCGCCATTGAAAACGGCAAGCGTTACGCCCCTTACACGCGCTCCACTGACGACAAGAACCAGTTCGCTGTCTGGTGCCTCGACAATCGTAAGCCCATCCTCATGAACGACGTCGACGCCGAGTCATCGAAATACATCCCCCACTATGAGCATCGCGGCTGGACCCTCGACGACGGCACCATCGCCCAGCCGCCAAAGTCGATGGTCTACTTGCCGCTCGTCGCGCAGGATCGCGTGCTCGGCGTCCTCAGCATCCAGAGCTTCAAAAAGAATGCTTATACCGAGCAGCATCTCAGCCTGCTTGAAAACCTCGCTGCGTACACCACCATCGCTCTCGACAACGCCAACGCCTACCTCGTCATCAATCAGCAGGAGAAGGAAGTCAGCGAGCGTGCCGCCGAACTCGTAACCATCAATCGCATCTCCCAGGCCCTCGTCTCCCAGCTCGAAAAAGACAGCCTTGTCCTGTTTGTCGGCGAGCAGGTCCGCGAGCTCTTCCATGCGCCCATCGCCTACGTCTGCCTCCTCGATCGCACAACCATGATGCTCGAGTTCCCCTACACTTTCGGCGAAAGCGCGCAGCCCCGCCCCTACGGTGTCGGGCTCACATCCCAGATCATCCGCTCCGGCGAGCCGCTCCTCATCAACGAGGACATCGATCGCAAGCGCGCCACGCTGGGCATTGAACAGGTCGGCGTCAGCTCTGCCTCTTACCTCGGCGTGCCCATCCCTTCTGGCGGTCAGATCATCGGCGTCATCAGCGTTCAATCCGTTGATCAGGAAGGCCGCTTTACCGAAGCCGATCAGCGTCTTCTCACCACCATCGCCACCGCCGTCGGCGTCGCCTTCTACAACGCCCAGCTCTTTGAAGAAGCCCGCCTCGCTCGCGCTGCCGCCGAACAGGCCGACGCCGCTAAGAGCTCCTTCCTCTCCACCGTCAGTCACGAGCTGCGCACGCCGCTCACCTCCGTCCTCGGCTTCGCCAAAATCATTCGCCGCCGCCTCGAAGAGCGTCTCTTCCCGCTCATCCCTGAAGACGACCGCAAAATCGCGCAGGCCAAAACCCAGGTCCTTGAGAACCTCGGCGTCGTCGTCAGCGAAGGCGAGCGCCTCACCAAGCTCATCGACGATGTCCTCGACCTTGCCAAGATCGAGGCGGGCAAGTTCACCTGGAACATGTCCAAGGTCTCCGTCGAAGAGATCGTCGAGCGCGCCATCGCCGCTACCTCATCGCTCTTCGAAGCCAAAAAACTCCAGCTCGTCCGCGACATCGAGCCCGGCCTTCCTCAAATCACCGGCGATCAGGACCGCCTCATTCAGGTCGTCATCAACCTCATCTCCAACGCAGTCAAATTCACTGATGCCGGCTCCATTGCCCTCGCCGCCCACGCCAAAGGCAGCGACCTCGTCGTCAGTGTCAAAGACTCCGGCATCGGCATCGCTCCCGCCGATCAGCCCAAGGTCTTCGAGCGCTTCAAGCAGGTGGGCGACACGCTCACCGACAAACCGAAAGGCACCGGCCTCGGCCTGCCTATCTGCAAGGAAATTGTCGAGTACCACGGCGGCCACATCTGGGTCGAGAGCGAACCCGGCCGCGGCAGCACCTTCTCCTTCACCCTGCCCGTCACCGCGCCAGACGCCCAGCTTGAGCTCCTGCCCGTCCGCCGCTCCGTCGATATCGAGGCCCTCGTCCGCCAGTTACGCGAGAAGGTCGCCACCCATCAGCCGCGCGACAAGTCCGTCCTCGTCGTCGACGACGATCCCAACATTCGCTCCCTCCTGCAGCAGGAGCTCACCGAGGCAGGCTACACCGTGCGCCTTGCTGAAGACGGCCGCAAAGCCCTCGCCCTCATCCGCGAAGAGATCCCCGGCCTCGTCGTCCTCGACGTCATGATGCCCGAGATGAATGGCTTCGATGTGGCCGCCGTTCTCAAGAACGATCCCGCCACCATGCATATCCCCATCATCATCCTCTCCATCGTCGAGGATAAGGAGCGCGGCTTCCGTCTCGGCGTCGATCGTTATCTCACCAAGCCCATCGACACCGCTTCCCTCTTCCACGAAATCGACACCCTCCTCGATCAGGGCAAGTCGAAAAAGAAAGTCATGGTCGTCGATGAGGACGCTTCCACCATTCGCACGCTCACCGACGTCCTCCAGGCCCGCGGCTACAACGTCGTCGAGTCCAACGGCTCCGAACTCGTCTCCAAAGCAGTCCTCTCCAAGCCCGACATCATTATCCTCAACTCGCTCCTTTCCAGTGACGAAGCCGTGCGCGCCCTGCGCTTCGAGAAAGGCATGGAGAACGTACTCTTTCTCATCTATCAATGACGCCTATGCCCACGACGCCTATGAAAATTCTGATTGTCGATGACGAGCCCCACCTGCGCATGCTGATCCAGCAGACCCTGGAAGAGCTTGAGGACGATGGCGTCGAGCTGCTCACCGCCACCAACGGCGAAGAAGCCCTCGACACCATTCGCGCCGAAGAGCCCAACCTGGTCTTCCTCGACGTCATGATGCCCAAGAAAAATGGCTTCGACGTCTGCCACACCGTCAAGAACGAGCTCGGCCTCAGCCACATTCACATCATTCTGCTCACCGCCAAGGGCCAGGAGTTCGATCGCCAGCGCGGCCAGGAGGTCGGTGCCGACCTCTACATGACCAAGCCCTTCGACCCCGACGCCCTCGTCGCCAAAGCCCGCTCCGTCCTCGGCCTTGAATAAAAATGTTGTCATCCTGAGCGACCGATTTAGGTTTGTCATCCTGAGCGAACGGGGCCCCAGGCGCTTTTCAGCCTGGGGCTGGTGAGCCGAAGGACCTGCGGTTGTTTTTGCCGTTGTCTTTTCTGTTCGCACCACAACCCGTCAACCCGTTCACTGTCCACTGCTCACTGTTCACTCATTCACTCATTCACTTATTCACTGTCCACTAACCACTGAACTCGTCCCCATGGCCACTCTCACTCTCAAATCCATCCTCGGCCCGCGCTCCGCCAACTACCCCACCGTCGTCGCTCTCCGTGACGCGCTCGGCGCCAACACCTGCGTCCTCGACGCCTCTGGAAAAATCCTCCTCGGCGCCCCCTCCACTTCCGACCCCAGCTTCCCCGTTCTTCTCGACGGCATCACCCTCGGCCATGTCACCGGCCCCGCCATCCCCGCCAGCGCCCTCGCCCTGCTCCTCGCCCAACTCGCCGCCCGCGAGCACGAGGGCCGTTCCCTCGCCGCTGAAGTCCTCCACCTCTATCGCGAAGTCAACCTCATCGAGCAGCTCTCCGAGCAGCTCGCCGCCCTCCTCAACTCCCCAGCCGTCGGCCGCGCCGCGCTCCACCAGGCCCAGCGCCTCATCCCCGCCACCCACGGCGCTGTCCTCATCACCAATAAGGAAACCGGCCTCCTCGAAATCGCCGCCGCCTTCAACCCCGCCAGCCCCATCCCCGACACACCTTACCCCATACCCGAAACCCCAGACCCCATACCCGCCCTCAGCCCCACATCCCCCTTCACCCAAGCCATCCTCGACCGCGGCATCGCCGAAATCGTCAACTCGCCCGCCACCGACCCCCGCCTCCAGACCCAAGACCCTGGACCCCAGACCCTAGCCCCCACCCCAGACCCTGGACCCCAGACCCTGGACCCTGGCCTCTCTTGCGCCCTCTGCGCCCCCCTCCGCTCCGGCCAATCCATCGTCGGCGTCATCGCCCTCGCCAACACCGACCCCGACGCCTCCTACTCCGCCGCCAATCTCAAGCTCCTCAACACCATCGCCCTTCAAACCGCCGCCGCCTTCGAAAACTCCCTCCTCGCCGCTGAAATGGTCGCCAACGCCCGCGAGCGCGCCGCCATCGCCGCCGAGCTCCACGCCGCCAGCACCGTCCAGCAACTCCTCCTCCAGTCCGCCTCGCGCCCCACCCCCGGCTTCACCGTCCACTCCGTCTATCTCCCCGCCAGCGAAGTCGGCGGAGACTTCTTCTACGTCGCTCCCGCTCCCGACGGCTCCATCACCGCCATCGCCGGCGACGTCTCCGGCAAAGGAATCACCGCCGCCATGCGCGTCGCCATGATCCTCGGCGCGCTCCGCCGCGAAACCTCCCACGACCCCGCACAAATCCTCCACGCCCTCAACGAAACCCTCATCGCCCTCAACTCGCCTACCCTCGCCCCTGCCAATCTTGCCCAACTCCTGCCTGCCCAGCCCCTCCCTGTCCAGGTCAGCTTCACCACCGCCATCTGCGTCCGCATCGCCCTCTCCGGCCACTTCACCCTCGCCAACGCCGGACACGTCAACCCCTACCAGTCCGGCCGCGAACTCCCCACTCCCCCCGCGCTTCCCCTCGGACTCATGCCCGACCAGCACTTCGAACTTGTCAGCGGACAACTCGCCCCCGGCCAAACCCTCGTCCTGCTCTCCGACGGCGTCCCCGAAGCCCGCTCCTCCTCCGGCGAACTCTACGGCTTCGACCGCCTCGCCGCCCTCACCCTCTTCGACGCACAAGAAATCGCCCGCCGCGCCCAGCACTTCGGACAGGAAGACGACATCACCGTCCTCTCCCTCTCCCTCGCCGACTAATCCCGGTCCAATAGGCTTTGTATCAGGGCTCGACTTCAGTCGTGCCGCAAAACACCCAATAAAACCGTGGGCTTTAGCCCCTGCTGAATCCCGCGGCGTCCTCGCCGCCAATTGCATCGCGCGCCATGGTCATGAGTCAGGGCACGACTTCAGTCGTGCCGCAAAACACCCAACAAAACCGCGGGCTTTAGCCCCTGAGGGCACTTCCTCCTGCACGCTCAACAAAAATGCCGGGTGCCCCATCCTAAACGCGCACTTTGCGTTTAGGGTGGGAGACCAAGACACTCACCCCAACCTCGCCAACCCGCGAACGACGTCCCGCGCCGTAGGCGCAGCCTTTGTTAGCCCAGCGCTTGCCGGGGTCCCCGGCGACAGGTCTTCGTCGCCGGGGTGGTTCAGCGTGGGGAAATTGCAAACCAACAAAGACCTCTAGTCCCGTAGGGACCGCCCCCACCCCACGCACCCCAACCCACACACCTCAACCCCGAAGCCATCGCCTCCGCCGCCCAGCACTTCGGACAGGAAGACGACATCACCGTCCTCTCCCTCTCCCTCGCCACTGTGCATCCTCCCGTAGGGAGGAATCGAGAATAGCCCAGGGTGAAACCCTGGGAACGCGTCAAAAATGAGTGCTTCCAGCCCTGTAGGGGCGGCACGATTCCCCACGAACTCTACAGCATCGACGGCCCGCAACCAGAGCTTCAGCTATGATGGGCTCAACCGGGTCACGCAGGCCTCATCGGGCACAGCGTGGGGATCGACGTTCACATACGATGCGTGGGGCAACCTTTACCAAACCGGATCGGTCGCTGGGACGAGCGTTAATCCCATGACAATGCAGCAGCAAATGACGCTGACCACAAACCAGTTTGCGTTGCTTGGCTACGTGTACGATTCGTCGGGCCTGCGCGTGGCCAAGGGCACGTTCACCGGATCGTTTCCGGCGAAGAACACGGTTTGCCCGGCAGCGGTTCCGGGGACGAACGTCACGCTGACCGCACAGTACCTGCTCAACCTTGGCGGCGAGCAGGTGACGGAGCTGACGGGTTCGGGCGCGTGGGTGCACTCCAACGTCTGGGCCGGCTCTCATCTCGATGCCAGCTACGACACCCTGGGACTGGGACTGCACTTCCATCTGGCCGATCCGCTGGGGTCGCGGCGCATCACGGCAACGTACACCGGAACAGTGGTCGGAACCTACCAAAGCCTTCCCTTTGGAGATAATCTTGTCGTCAGCGGAATCGACCCCACCGAGCATTACTTCACCGGCAAAGAACGAGACGCGGAATCGGGGAATGACTACTTCGAAGCACGGTACTATGCAAGTTCAATGGGCAGAATGTTGTCGCCCGATCCAGTGTTCATCAGCGCAGATCGTATTGCTGATCCGCAGGGTCTGAATCTGTACGCCTATGCGCGAAACAATCCCCTTACGA
>CAYWSR010000149.1:0-11574 GCA_964460385.1 uncultured Occallatibacter sp.
CGGAGGTTCCGGGGACGCTGCTGCTGGCGGAAGCCTTCTGGCTGATGGAGGGATACTTTGTCCGCACGCTGGGGATGCATCGCGTGTACAACTCGGCGTTCATGGTGATGCTGAGGGATGAGGACAATGCGAAGTACCGGTCGGTGATCAAGAACACGCTGGAGTTCGATCCGGACATCATGAAGCGGTACGTGAACTTCATGAGCAATCCCGATGAAAGAACGGCGATTGACCAATTCGGCAAGGGTGACAAGTGCTTTGGCGTGGCGGTGATGATGGCCACGCTGCCCGGGCTGCCGATGTTCGGGCACGGGCAGATCGAGGGCTTCACAGAAAAGTACGGGATGGAGTACCAGCGGCCGCGCTACGACGAGACCGCAGATCACTGGCTGGTGGAGCGGCATGAGCGAGAGATTGCGCCGCTGCTGCACAAGCGGTGGCTATTTGCGGAGAGCAGCAACTTCTTGCTCTACGACTTCTTCCGGGATTCGGGCACGGTGGACGAGAACGTGTTCGCGTATTCGAATCGAAACGGGAACGACCGGGCGCTGGTGGTCTACAACAACCGCTATGGGACGACGCAGGGGACGATTGACTTCTCCGCGGCGTACGCCGACAAGGGGGCAGGGCAGCTGAGGCAGCAGCGGCTGAGCGAGGGGCTGGGGCTGAGCGGAGACACGAGCCTGATATTGGCGTATCGCGACTCGCTAACCGGGCTTGAGTATCTGCGACGTGCGGAGCAGATTGCGGGCGGGGGATTGAAGGTTGAGCTACATGCCTACCAGTGCCATGTGCTCCTCGACTGGCGTGAGCTGCGCGCGACGGCCGAAAAGCCGTGGGACGGGCTGTGCGACCTGCTGAACGGAAAGGGTGTGCCGAATCTGGACGACGCGCTCGTGAATCTGGAGCTGCGGCCGGTGCACGATGCGCTGGAAAGGCTGCTGGACCAGACGACAGTGCGGCTGATGGCGGACCTTGCCGAGCATCCGCGGATGGAGAATGGGGCGCGAGCGCCGCAGGCTCGGACGGCAACGCATACACCGGCTCATGCGAGGCCGGTGTTCCAGACGGATCGGCGGGTGGAACGGGAGCGTCGCGAGTTCTTCGATCGGGCGTGGACAAGTTGCGAGGTTTTTCTGCGCGCGGCGCAGAAGGCGTATGGGACGCGGGTGGTGGCTGAAAACCGAATTGATGCGCCAAGGCCGACAAACCCTGCGCTGCTGGCTCCGGTCTTTCGCGAGCGGCTGCGGGCGGCGATGCGGATTCCGCTGATGGAGTCGGCGTTCCCGACCCCATGGACGGCGGCTGCACGGCGGGTGTTGCCGAGCCCGAGCCCGAATGTGACGGCAACGGCGATCTGGGGACCGGTGCTGGCGTGGTGTGTGCTAGAGCTGTTGGCGGAAGCCGTGGACGCGAGGCAGCCGGAGCGCCTGGCGCTGGACTTGTTTGACCGGCTGCGGCTACGGGAGCCGTTTGCGCGGGCGTTTGCTGCGCTCGGGTTTGAAGGTGAAGCGGCGTGGCGTGTGACTGCGCGGATCAATGTGGCTCTGCTGAGCGGGGCGGGCGTGGGGAGCTTGGCGGAAGAAGAAGCCAAAGAGATTGAGGATGGAGAGGCAATTGCAGCGGCCGAAGAAGAGGGCCTCAAAGCGGTCGTGAAAGAAGAGACGAGCGAAAAAGAGGCCGCGGACGCGCAGGAAGCCGTGGAGACGGGCGAGCCGGTTGAGGAAGAGCGAGTGGCGCTGGCGCCCGCGTTGTGGCTCGATCCAGATGTGCGCTGGCTGACGGGGGTGCACGAGGCAGGCGGGCATGCTTATGTGGTGCGCGAGCCGTATGAGGAGCTGCTGTGGTGGCTGATGATGCCGTCGCTGTTGCGTATTGCGGGCGTGGCGGTGGTGGACCGGCAGGCGCTGGCGGAGATGGATAAGACGATTGCGGAGGCTCTGGAAACGGCCGAGAAGGCCGGCTACCGGATCGATGCTCTGCTGGGGAATGCCGAGACCGAGGAAGCCGCGGATGAAGATGGGGAGACTGCGGAGGGTGAGGCGGTTGAGGGCGAAGTGAGCGCGGAGGAAAAGCGCGAGGGCGGGGCTGCGAAGGGCGAGACTGTAGTTTTGGAGGAGTCTAACCCTGCCGCTGAGATTGAAAAAGAGGCAAAGGATTCGGGATCGGCTTAGGGCGGTGGGGGTGCGGTCGAGGCTTGTTCCGTCCCAGGTCTCAGAGTCGAGACCTGGGGCACCCAATTTTCGGCGAAGCTATTCGGGTTTGCCGAGGGAGTGTTCGGAGTAGGCCTTTTGAAAGAGCGAGAAGGCCTGCTTCTTTTCACCCTTTTCCGATATGAGGCCTTTGCGGTTGTAGCCGTCCTGGAGCAGGGGAATGTTGCGGCCGGGCGACCGGAAATCCGTCAGGATCCATGGAATGGCGCCGCGGAGCTGCGGAATCTTCCGGAGCATCGTGAACTGGTGTTCCAACACGAAGACCTGTTGCTCTTCAGTCCAGCGCTGGTCGACCGGCCCGTGGTCTCCAAACTTGGCTTCGGCGCCAAATTCGCTCATCAGCACTGGTTTCTCGGGAAAGGTCCAGTGAATGCTGTCTGCCTGTTCCGGAGTCATGTCGTACCAGCCGACGTACTCGTTCTGTCCGATGACGTCGAGCACATTGCACAGAGGGTCGTCTTGCACCATCTCGTTGCCGTTGGCGTGGGGCCCAATGAGCGCAGAGGTGATCAGGCGTGTGGCGTCGAGCTTGCGGGCTTCAACAACCAGGTCGGTGAGAAACCTGGTGCGGGTGGGATTGTTGCCGGTCTCGTTGGAGACGGACCATAGAATCACCGACGCCTTGTTGCGATCACGGCGGATCATTTCGCGGAGCATGGTTACGGCTTTGGCGTAGACCTCCGGCTTGTCAAAGGAGATGCGCTGCCAGTTGGGAATCTCGGACCAGACCAGAATGCCATCGCGGTCGGCGGTGCGCTCCATACGCTCGTCGTGGGGATAGTGGGCGAGGCGAACGAAGTTGGCGCGCATTTCAAGGAGGTAGCTGAAGATGCGGTCGGCATCCTCTTGAGAAAAGGCGCGGCCGCCGCGGACGGGCGCTTCCGCATGCATGTTTGCGCCCTGAAGAAAGATCGGCTTGCCATTGAGCAGAATGCGTGTGCCGTCGACGCGGATATCGCGGAAGCCAATTTCGTCTGTGAGCTGGTCTTCGCCGGCTGTGAGGTGGACCTTGTAGAGCTTTGGTGAATCGGGCGACCAGAGAACAAGCTTCGAGGCTTTGACGCTGAAGGGCGCATTGCCTTCTGCGTTTGTGGTGACGGTAGTCTTTGCGCCGGCATCCGGTATGTCGACTGTGACGGCGGTCCCGGGCTGAGCGTCGAGCACGTGGACGTAGCCGGTGAGTTGGGTGTCGGCGGGATCGAATGTCGGGCCGTGGGCGAGGTGAATGTCGTAATCGTCAATAAAGGCCTGCGGCACGGTGACGAGGGAAACATCACGCGTAAGGCCGCCGTAGTTGAGCCAGTCGATGCCAACGGATGGAATGCCATCCTGAAGGCGCGTGGAATCGACGGCGATGACGACGAAGTTGGAGCCGGGATGGAGCACCGCAGTGACTTCGCAATCGAACGGCGTGTATCCGCCCTCGTGGTCGCAGACGCGCTTCTGGTTGACCCACACGTGGGAGCGGTAGTTGGCTGCGCCGATGTGGAGGAAGGTGCGAGTGCCGGGCTGGGGCTGGGCGTCAAAGTCGCGCTGGTACCAGAGGACACCCTCGAAGTTGAAGAGCTGAGGGATCTGAGTGTTCCAGTCGCCGGGGACCTTGATGGTGGGCGCGGTGGCGAAATCATACTCCGCGTTATGCTTGCCCACGAGGTTGGGGTGGGAGTTCATTGCGTAACCGTGGTCGTTGATCTGGCCGCTGCCGGTATAGAGCTGTCCGGCGGGTGGCATGTCGACGAGATAATGCCAGTCGCCATCGAGGCTGGTGACGGTACGGTGGTCAACGCCGACGAGGAGGGTTTGCAGCGGCTGCTGCGCGGAAGCGGAAAGGGCGAGCAGTGCGCAGCAGAGGAGGATGGTGGGTCGGAGAGCGGGGGAAGAGACTTTGGAGATACGCGGCGACAGGATCATGAAAACAACTCCCGCAGACGAGATTACAGCGTTAAGGCGGGGGAGGCGCAGGAAGCGTCGCGATGATTCAAAAGTGTCTCGACGGGCGCGAGCGGCACGGGCTTAGCCACATACATCCCAATCTACTTACACTTCGAATGGTGGGGCTTGTACACAATGTCGAGCGGCAGCCAGTCGGAGAGGCGCTTCGGGTTTACGAGTTCTATCCCGGCCTGTGGGTTGAGCGACGATCTGGCCAGAGCCACGGACAGGTTGACCTTACCCTTCAGGCAATACGTCTCCAGGTAGTCCGAGAGGCCTTTTCTGGCGCGTTCCATGTAGTCGTCGGGCAGCGTTCCCTCCGGCCCGTGGATATCCACTGCTGTCCCGATCATCAGGTGCTCGTCCGGCTCCTGGTTCGCCGCGGCTGGGGCAGAGAATTTCAGCACGAGAACGGCTCTTGTCTCCAGCGCTTCAGGGTTGGCTGTGAACTTGACGACCGGAATGTCAACGCCCGACGGGCTGGGGTTGGCGGCCTTGGTGTCAAATGCGAGCCGGTAGGGAAGGCCCTTCCATTTTGGTTCAATCGGAATGCCTGCACCCTTATTTCCCGCGCTACTGCATCCCGCCAAAAGCAGCAATCCGCCGATTGCCAGATGTATGCCTTTTTTCACGTCTTCCTCCTTAGTCTCAGGAAATGACGCGGAAGGATAACACTCATTTTTCGCGATGGGAAGTGATGATGGACAGGCGTGGGCAGAAGCGGCCGCTGGACGGTTGGCGGGTCTGGTTTGATTCGGTTCGCTAGAGGCCTTTGCGGGCGCGGAATTCGCGGACGACTTCGGCGGGGTCGCGGTGCTGGCCGTCGATGGCTTCGTTCATGGCGCGCATGTCTTCGGCGGCGATCTTGCCGGCGAGGGCGTCGAGGGCGGTCTGGATCTGGGGCCAGCGCTGGAGGGCCTCCGCGCGGACGAGGGGAACTGCCTGATAGGGCGGGAAGTAGTGCCTGTCGTCGGCGAGGGCGGTGAGGCCGAGAGCCTGGATGGGGCCGTCGGTTGAGTTGGCGGCGATCATGTCGACCTGGTTGGCCTGAAGGGCGCGATAAAGCAGGCCGAGGTCCATGGTGCGGGGCGGGGCGACGAATCGGAGGCCGTAGGCTGCGCTGAGGCCGGGAAGGCCGTCGGGGCGCTGCTCGAACTCATAGCCGACGCCGAGACGCCATTGAGGCGTGTAGCGGGCAGACTGGGAGAGCGTGGTGAGTTGAAGGCGGCGGGCGTCTTCGCCGCGAATGACCATGGCAAAGGTGTTTTCAAAACCGAGATGCTGGGCTGCGACGATGTTGTAGCGCGAGGCGTATAGCGTGCGGATGGTGGAGAGAACGCGGGCGGGATCGCGAGCTAGGCCGGGTTCTGGAAGGGGTTGCTTGAGGATTGCCATGAGGGCGGTTCCGGAGTACTCGACATAAGCGTCGATGCGGCCGGAGACGAGGGCCTGGTGGCAGATGTAGCTTCCGGCGAGGTAGAAGCGGCGCTCGACCTGGAGGTGGGATTTGGCTTCGATCTCCTGCGCGAGGAGCTCGCCAAGGACAACTTGCTCGGTGAAGTTCTTTGCGCCGATGACGGGGTGGTCGGGTCGGGGCGGGGAGCAGGCGGTAAGGAGCGCGAAGAGCAAGCAGACGATGATCGGAGTTTGACGGATTCGGCCGACGAGCCGAGGCGTCGATTCCCACCCATTCGCGATGAAGCTGCGAATGGATGGGGCACAGGGACGGCTAGCGGCGCGATTGAGTGGGTCCTTCATGCAGACGGAACTTTCGTCCAGCGTTCGAGTAGGCCAAGAGCGCCGTCGGCGGCGAGGGCGAGGAGCGCTGCGGGGATGGCTCCGGCGAGGACGAGGCGGTTATCGACGGAGGCGACGCCACGGAAGATGAGTTCGCCGAGGCCACCGGCTCCGACGGCGGCGGCGATGGTAGCGATGCCAACGCAGGTGACGGTGGCGGTGCGCAGGCCGGCGAGGATGAAGGAGGCGGCGAGAGGGAGTTCGATTTTGAAGAGGCGCTGACGGTTGGTGAGGCCGAGGGCGCGGGCGACTTCGACGAGGGCGGGGTCGATGCCGCGGATGCCGGCGTAGGTGTTGCGGAGGATAGGGAGCAGAGCGTAGGCGGTGAGGGCGACGATGGCGATGCGGGCGGCGCGGTCTCCGAGCCAGGGGAGGGGAAGCAGGAAGCCGAACATGGCAAGGGAGGGGATGGTCTGGAGGATGTTGGCGAGGCCGATGACGGGGCGTGCCCAGCGGGGTGAGCGGGCGAGGAGGATGCCGGCGGGGACGGCGATGGCCGCGGCGAAAAGCATTGCCGCGCCGGTGAGCCAGAGGTGCTCGATGGTGAGGGTGAGGATGGTGGAAGCGTTTTGGGAGAGGAAGCTCATGGGGCGGCCTCCGGAACAGGGCGGGGATCGGCGGGGTCGGGCGAGCGGTCGCCAGGACCGGCGCGGCGGAAGGCCTGGACGTAAGCGCGAACTTCGGGCTGGGTGGAGCGGAGGAACTCTTCGGGCGTGAGATTGGCGAGGATGCGGCCGGATTCGAGGAGGACTATGCGGTCGGCGAGATAGAGGGCTTCGTCGAGATCGTGGGTGACGAGGAGGACGGTTTTGCGGAAGCGATGTAGGAGCTCGCGCATCATCTGTTGCATTTCGAGGCGGGTGAGGGGGTCGAGTGCGCCGAAGGGCTCGTCCATGAGAAGAATTGGCGGATCGGCGGCGAGGGCGCGGGCGAGGCCTGCGCGCTGGCGCTGGCCACCGGAGAGTTGGCGGGGATATCGGCGGCCGAATGTGGCGGGGTCGAGGCCGACAGCGGCGAGGAGCTCGTGGGCGCGCTGGATGCGTTGGGCAAGAGGTGTGGATTCGGATTCAAGAACGACAGCGACGTTGCGCTCGATGGTGAAGTGCGGGAAGAGACCGACCTCCTGGACGACGTAGCCGATTGATCGGCGAAGGGCGATGAGGTGGCGGTCGCGGGTGTTGAGGCCGTCGAGAAAGATTTCTCCGGCTGTGGGTTCGAGGAGGCGATTGACGGTGCGGAGGAGGGTTGTTTTGCCCGAGCCGCTGCGCCCCAGGATGGCGGTGGTCGATCCTTCGTCGAGTGTGAGGGAGATTCCGTCGAGCAAGAGATTGCCGCCGGGAAACGCAAAGGAGACGTTGTGGAATGCGATTGCCGGGGTGGGTGCCGGGTTTGGTGCCGGAACGGTCAAATCCAATCTCCTTATTTCAATCTACGAAAGGGAACGGCAGGTCCTTCGACTGCACCGGTTGCATAAAGCGCAACCGGTTTGGCTCCTCATGAACAAGGATATGGAGACAGAGTAAAGAAAGACAGCAACAGCAAGTTAGCGCGCATGCGCGGGTTAGCGAGTCAGCAAGTCAGCCCCGAGTTCAGCGCCGTAAATCGTGCAAACTCAGTGTACGGATGGCCAGTTCATTTGTCCCAACCGGGCCGAGCCCGTAGAATCGCATGAGAGCCGACGTGGCGACGCTGCCCGGAGTGGGTCGGAAGTCGGATTTGGAGTCGGACCAGGAGTCAATGAGCGAACAGGAAACAGGGAGTTCAAACCAGGCGCGGGCGATATCGCCGGCGTGGAGCAGAGTAGAGCGGGCGCGGCATCCCCAGCGGCCTTACCCCATGGACTTTATCGAGCGGATCTTCACGGATTTCAGCGAGATTCACGGGGATCGTGCCTATGGCGACGATGAGGTCGTGGCGTGCGGCATGGCTCGGCTGGGCGCCGACGAGGTGCTGGTGATCGCGAACCGCAAGGGCGGGACCACAAAGGAGCGCGTGCGGCTGAACTTCGGGATGCCGCATCCGGAGGGTTATCGCAAGGCGCTCAGGTGCATGCGAATCGCAGAGAAGTTTGGTCGGCCGGTGATCAGCCTGATCGATCTGCCAGGAGCGTATCCGGGGCTTGGCGCTGAGGAACGCGGGCAGGCCGAGGCGATTGCGCGGAACCTGCTGGAGATGGCGCGGCTGCGGGTGCCGACGATCTCAGTGATCACGGGAGAAGGCGGATCGGGCGGTGCGCTGGCGCTGGCCGTGAGTGACCGGGTGCTGATTCTGGAAAACGCGCTGTACTTTGTAATTTCACCCGAGGGGTGTGCGGCAATCATGTGGAACGATCCGAGCCGGAGAGACACGGCGGCCGAGGCAATGCGCATCTCCGC
The DNA here is from genome assembly GCA_964460385.1 of uncultured Occallatibacter sp. Taxonomy (GTDB): domain Bacteria; phylum Acidobacteriota; class Terriglobia; order Terriglobales; family Acidobacteriaceae; genus Telmatobacter. The sequence goes on from CAYWSR010000149.1 coordinate 8,318, forward strand.
TTCCGAGGTGGCTGCGCTGGGCTGCGTGGATGAGATAGTGCAGGAGCCGTCTGAGGGTTTGCACACGAACCATGAGGTGGGGAGCGGCTTGCTGGGGAGGGCGCTGCAGAGGCATCTGGCGGAACTGAAAGCGATGCCGGTGGATGAGCTGGTGACGGCGCGCCAGGAAAAGTTCCGGAAGATTGCCCGATGCTACACGGAAGGCCAACGGGAATGAGCGAACCGTTTTCGGAGGGCCACATACGGGCATCGAACGGCCCGATGCAGGCGTCAAACGGCCGCATGCGGGCCTACTTTCAGTTTATCGCCGCGGTGCTTTACTTTTTTCTGGCGCGGGCATTGGCGCGGCATGGGGCGCAGGGGTTTGCGGGCGAGCAGTGGACTCCGCTGGTGGAGCAGGCCATGCTGGCCTTTCTGCTGGTGGTGGGCTACGCGGGGCTGGGATTCTGGCTCAACCGGCAAGACGATCCGATTCACAAACAGGGATTTCCGCAGCGAGCAGGTGCGGCGGGCGAAGCGGGAACGGGGCTGGCGTTTGGCTGGGCTCTGGCGGTGACCTGCGTGGCGCCGATGGTGGCGATCGGCGGAATCGTGATCTATCTGACGACGCAGACCTCGGCATGGGGATGGCTGGCGGCCGATGCGGCCTACTTTGCGGTGCTGGCGCTGGTGGAGGAGGTGGCATTTCGCGGCTACGCCTTCCAGCGGTTTGAACATGCAGTTGGGGGGCTGGGGGCAGCGATCGGCTTCGCGGCCTACTATGCGATCGTGCAGTCGCTGGTGCGCGGCTCGGATAGAGCGAGCATCGCGGTTTCGATTGCGCTGGGGCTTCTGCTGTCGACGGCGTATCTGCGGACGCGGGCGCTTTGGCTGAGTTGGGGATTGAACTTTGGATGGAAGGCGAGCCGGGCGCTGCTATTCGGACTGGCTGTGAGCGGGGAGAGCAGTCACTCGCCGGTGGTGCAAGGGGATCCGATGGGTCCGTTCTGGCTGACAGGCGGAGGGTACGGGCTGGACGGCAGCTGGCTGGCATTTGCCGTGCTACTGGCCTCGATCCCTGTGCTGTTCCGCGTGACGCGCGATCTGGACTATCGATATAACGCGCCGGTGCTGGTGCCGGGAGGGATTGCGGTGGACCTGGACGCGGCGGCGAAGCGGCAGCACGAGGCAGCGATGGGGACGGCCGAGCCTGCTGCGCCCTCGCTGGTGCAGATTATTCCGGCGGCGCCGACGGGGGTTGCGATGCAGGGCCAAACAAGCGAGACGAACGAGGCAGACGTGGCGAAGGATTCCGCTCCCGAATCCACGTAGGGCGGGCGATTCCGAATCGGGCAGTGACAGCCGCAGCGATTTGCAAATCGTGGTGGAAAAGGGCTATCTTTTGCTTCAATGCTGATCGCATGCATGGGAGGCTCCCATGACCGTTTGCTCGAAGCACGATGGTGAAAACTCTGGAAGGGCGGAAGGCCGGGCGCGCAGACGGGGCATGCGGCTGGGCGGGGGCGCGGCATGGCTGGCACTGCTGTGCGGGATGATTGGCGCGGCGGCGCAAGCACAAGTGATTACGGTCGACACAAAGACGGGCGCGGTAACCAACGGCAATGCACCGATTGCGGCTCCGGTGGACCGTCGATTCCAGCAGGTGACGCCGACCAAGGTGACGCTTCCCAAGGGCGAACTCGATGCAAAGAGCCGGCTGGATCTGATTCGAACGCTGGAGTCCGAGCAGGGATTCGCGATGCGGCCGTTTCCGAAGGGGCACAAGGGGTTGACCCTGGAGGCAAACGGGAAGCTGGAGCCGGCGGGCGAGGCCTACCTGAACATGGTGACCAGCGAAGGTCTGAGCGCGAAGCCCGGCGACAGGCTGGTGCTGACGGATCTAAAGATCGAACACTCGCGCATTGAGTTTCAAATCAATGGGGGGCCGGACTTCAAGCATAGGATTCTGCGGCACATTGAGATTGGGGGAATGGGTCAGATGAACCCGGTGGTGCAGGGCGAGGAAGAAGACCCGCAAGGGGCGCGGCTGACGCTGATCTTCAAAGGCCCGATTCCCGACCTGACAGGAAAGGATGTGAAGGCGCTGCTCGCGCCATTGATTTCGTTTGACGTGAAGACGCCGATTCAGGCGTATACCGATACGCTTCCGACCAAGCTGAAGGACGCGATTCTGAACCACGAGGTGTGGGTGGGGATGAGCACGGACATGGTGCTGTTTGCAAAAGGACAGCCAGACGGGAAGTCGCGCGAGATGGATGGGCAGATGCCGTTTGAGGAGTGGATCTACGGCAAGCCGCCACAGACGGTGGAGTTTGTGAGGGTGAATGGGAATCGGGTGATCCGGGTGGAGGTTGCCAAGATGGGCGAGCAGCCGGTGATCTTCACCAAGAACGAGGTGGAAGGGCTGATGCGGACAGACGGCACGGCCCTGGACCCAGAGACGCAGCCGCGCGTAGCCAAGAACGGCGATGTGCAGCGCGATCCGAATACGCAGGAGGGGGCCCCGCCTCCCAGCCTGCGCAAGCCGGGCGAGACGCTGCCCGCCGACGATGACAAGGATGCGCAGCGTGCAGGAGATATGCGGCCGGTGCGCTTCCCGGACCAGAAGCCGGCAGCACAGCCGGGAGACAATCCGGACGGCGAACCGGCGGCAACACCGGCGACGACGGGAACTCCGCTGCCGGATGCATCGCAGCAGAGCCCGGCGGGGAATCCTGCGAAGCAGCCAGCGGCACCGAGTGGACAACCCGCGCCGGGCGGGCCGCCAGCGCAGCAGATGATGCAAAACGCGCCGGTAGCTGGAACACGTTAGGCGAGAGTTGGTTCACTTCTTTCCGTCGATGAGGGTCGGGGCTTCAGGTCTTTTGTCTCCCTTGTCCATCGTGCGCCTCGCACCTGCCTTGCGCTTCGCAGATGCGTGATTTATCCACGCCAACAGGCCCACGACCGCAGCCACCACGACGGCTTCATACGCTACCCAGAATGCCCTCTGGAGGATGTGCGAGGTCATAGAAGCATCTTAGTCCCATCCTGCTGGTGGGCGGCGGGCGGCAGATGCCTTGCTGTTGTAAACTTGAGGGAGCGAGTGCAGCTCGCCTCCGCTGCAATCTCCTTGCGACAAGAGGCAGCTTATAACCGCGCCGTCGAAGCCGCGCGCAAACCACCCCATCGACGAAGACCTGTCGCTGGGGACCCCGGAATTTGCGCGTGTGTGCAGAGACAACCCCAGAAGGAGAAACACCCGAACCATGGCAAAG
>CAYWSR010000150.1:0-11505 GCA_964460385.1 uncultured Occallatibacter sp.
CTGAGGCCGGGTTCTCCCTAAAGATAGCGGTGTTGTAGTCGAAATGAAGGCTATCCTGAGATTGACAGGTTCCTGAACGAGAGGAGAAGGCAATGCCCACCTGCCCTGAGTGCGAGAATGTGTTGGATATCGAACTGGACGAGGCGGAAGAAGGCGATGTGGTCGCGTGCGTGGAATGCGGCACCGAGTATGAGATCGTAGGCGTAGAGCCCCTTGAACTGGCGAGGGTGGGCGATGAGCTCGACGAAGAAGACGATCTCTTCGCGGAGGACGAGGAGGAAGAGTGAAGCTTAGCAAGGCAAAGCTGGCGGCTTGTTCGATGGTTGCTGCCGTCGTCATGGGAGTTGTCGGCAGCGGCTCATCCCCGTCCCTGCTCGCACCCTCAGCAGCACAGGCCCAGAATATCGGCCAGCGCGTGGTCTCCGGCATCGTCGAGGACGCGAACTCCGCGGTGTTGGCGGGCGCCACTGTCTTTCTCAAGGACATTAAAGACAAGACCATTCGCAGCTATACCACCGACGCCAAGGGCCATTTCCGCTTTACCCAGGTCAACATGGCGGAGGATCACGAACTCTGGGCCGAGAAGGACGGCAAAAAGAGCCCCACCAAGACCGTCAGCTCATGGGACACGCGCAAGGAGTTCGAGACCGAGCTCAAACTCAAGTAAGAGACCGAACCCCGCTTGAGAACGGTTCTGCCCCCAGACGTCCGCACCCGGGCACCCACCCTGGCCTTCCCGCATCCTGAATCGGCTTTATAAATCCCTTGCGCCCGCGGCGCTATAAGAGATCAGCGGCACATATTCGCTATTCTTCCCAATCTCTTTCTCCATTCTCTTGTGGCCTGGAATCCCCGAAGGCCTGGAAGTCAAGATGAGCCGTCTCGAAGCAGCGCGCCGGACTGTCCCAGTCTTTCTTGGCGTTCCCGCCCTCGTCTCCGCCGCCATCCTGCTCCTGGGAGACGCCTACCCGCAGCTTCTTCCCGCGGATGCCCGCGATCTGCTCGGAGCTCTCCCGCTGGTCTTCATCGCGCTCGCCTATCTCGCCTACGAGTTCATCCGGCGTCCGGGCAAGGCAGAGCTCTTCAAGGCCACGCTGCTGGCACTCGCCTTTCTTCTCTGGGCTGGAAACCAGTTCTGGCCGGAGAGCAAATGGGCCGCGCCGATGAACGATCTCGCCATCGCGTTCTTCGTGCTCGACGTCTTCTTCGTCATGGTCGGCTGGCCGTCCGGCTCGCCCGACGAAGGCTTCGCGGAGATCTATTCAGGACCGGCAGAACGCAAGCCGGACGAATAGCGCCGGCATCCAGGTGTGCTGGGTGCCCCATCCATTCCGCGTTTTGTGCGGAATGGGTGGGATGAGATGTCGCTAACTCTGGGCCGGACCGGGGTCAGCGTTGCGCTAGCCTTCCAGCCTCTTCGTCACCAGCTCGTTGAGAAGCGCCGGATTTGCCTGGCCCTTCGACGCGCGCATCACTTGGCCCACAAAGAATCCCGCCACCGTCTTCTTGCCAGCGCGATACTGCTCCGCCTGTTTAGGGTTGGCGGCAATCACCTCGTCGATCATCTGCTCCAGCGCGCCCGTGTCCGTGATCTGCTCCGGCTTCTCGCGCTCATAGACGGCAGGGAAGTCCTCGCTCTTTTCGAAGCACACATCGAGCAGTTGTTTTAGCTGTTTGGAGCTGATCTTTCCCTCGTCCAGCAGGTCGGCCGCGAGCACAATTCCATCCATCGACACCGGCGATTGCTCCTGCTCGAGGCCCAGAGCCTTCAGCCGTCCGCCCACTTCGCTCAGCAGCAGGTTCGCAACGCGCCGCGGATTCCGCGCTTTGCGCGCAGCCGCCTCAAACCGGTCTGCAAACTCCCGCGAAGCCGTCAGCGTCGCCGCATCCTTCGGCGCAATCTCGTATTCGGCAATCATCCGCGCGCGCCGCGCCTCGGGCAGCTCCGGGAGCTCCGCTCTCTTGCGTTCCAGAAATTCCTTTGAAACGAGAAGCGGCGGCAAATCGGGCTCGGGAAAATATCGGTAGTCGTGCGCCTGCTCTTTCGATCGCATCGAGTACGTCCGCCCCTCGCCTGCGTTCCACAGCCGGCTCTCCTGCGTCACGCGCCCGCCGCCTTCGATCACTTCAATCTGCCGCTCGATTTCGTACTCCAGCGCCGCCCGCACAAACCGGAAGCTGTTCACGTTCTTCACTTCCACCTTCGTTCCGAAGCGCTCCGCGCCTTTGATCCGTACGCTTACATTGGCGTCACAACGGAGCGAGCCCTCTTCCATGTTGCAATCCGAAACGGCCGTGTAGAGGAGAATCTCCTTCAACCGTGTCAGGTACTCATATGCTTCGTCGGGCGTTCGGATGTCCGGCTCTGAAACGATCTCCACCAGCGGGGTTCCGCAGCGATTCAAATCAAGATAAGTCCGCGTCGCCGAGTCCGCAAATCCATCGTGGAGACTCTTGCCCGCGTCCTCTTCCATGTGCAGCCGCGTAATGCCGATCCGCTTCATGGTCCCGTCCGCGGTGGGCACTTCGATGCATCCGTGCTCGGCCAGGGGCTTGTCGTACTGCGAAATCTGGTAGCCCTTGGGCAAGTCGGGATAAAAGTAATTCTTCCGCGCGAAGATCGACCGCTCGCGCACCTGGCATCCGATGGCCAGCGATGCAATCGTTGCAAACTCCACAGCTTTCGCGTTCAGCACTGGCAGTGCGCCGGGCAGCCCGAGGCAAACTGGACACACGTTGGTATTCGGCGCCGATCCGAAGTGATTGGCGCACCCGCAAAAGGCCTTCGTTTGTGTCAGCAGTTGTACGTGGACTTCGAGCCCGATCACGGGCTCATATCTGGCCAGAACTTCAGGAGAAAGTGCGGTTGCGGGCATACAAGAATTCTAGCGTGCTCAGGGTTTCCCGCCGGATTTCTTCTTTTCGCTCCTTAAGAAGGAAACAGACTCAATCCCCGCGTTCTTGGTTAGAAGGATGCCGGGCCCTTTTATCTCCGCCTGGGTTCCCTGCGCGTCGACAATCCACGCGGCATCTTCCAGGAAAATCGAAGAGTCCTTGGCCTCGTCGGAGTAGTAGCGCACAAATCCGATCAACGATCGGCCATCCTTAAGCTGAACCAGGACGTAGGTGCTTTGAATGTCGTAGAAGGCGTCGTTCCAGATGGAACTGCGCGCCGTGAGGTGCGTGACGCCTATCTTGCGGAGGGGCCTCAGAAGCCAGTCGTTGTTCAGGTTGGCGCTGTAGTGCAGTCCCAAGACCAGGGCCAATCCTGCCAAAGCGGCCAAGTAAGTCCAATTCAGTTGGAAGGTGTATTGCGCAATGCCTTGTGTGGCCTGCCTTTGCCACGAAAGGGGAAGGGAATAGCCAAAGAAGGGAGATGCGGCAAGGTAGAGGAGAAAACTAAACAGAAGTGCTTCAACAACCTTGTCCAATTCCGTCTGCTTCGGCCGCACCACAAGGCGCTGGACCAGGTAGGCACAACTGAAGCCGGGAAGCAGGACAAGGAGCACGCCGAGCGCTTCAGTCGTGTCGGGTATCGCCACCTCTCAATGGCGTTAAGATCTCTGCAGCGGGCTAGGTGGAGGCTTCACTCCCTGAGGGCGCGCCAGATCCTCTGGTTTGCTCGGTGTAAAGTCTAGACTTCTCATCGGCCCCTCCTGCCTAAAGTATCCTCCAAACGCTTTCGCCGTGCAAGATGCGTGGACGCTCCTACTCCGCCGGATCCTCCGCCGTAAATGCCGAGCAGCACGGCTTCTCTGTCGCGTGGAAGTTCATCAATTCCACGCGAATATTGTCCGGATCGTACATGTTGAACTGGCCCTTGCCATCCTTGCCCATCTGCGTATGCGTCTGGGCATCGACGCCAACAAGCCGGCCCGCATCCTTGAGGGTCGTGAATGCAGCGTCGACCGAGTCAACGCCGATGGAGAAGTGATCGAGCACGCCGAGATCGTGCTGCTTCATGCCGGCCGGAATGCCCGTGCTTGCACCCACAGGCGTGCTCCCGTAGGTCAGCATGTATTCCAGCCAGTCGTGGCTGTCGGGCGATTGCTGGCTTACCCAGTCGGTGCGGCCCTCCACCATTCCGCCGAACCAGTAGGGCTTGAAGCCCAGCAGGTCGCGGTAGAACGTGTCTTCCACCACGCGGCTATGCACCATGAATCCCACATGAATGATGTGGTGTCCGATCGCATCATGGGCTACCAGCGGCTTCAAGTTTGCCGGAGGCTGCACAAACTCAACCTTGTTCCCCTCCGGGTCCTTCACCGTGAACCAAAAGCTGCCGTCCGCCCCGTGCTCCACGTGATCCGGCACCTTGTACGATTTGCTTCCCAGCCAACGCCGCAATGCCTGCGCGTCCTCCGTCTTCCACGCCGTGTGGTCCAGCCGGTTGATCCCCGCGTCGGCAGGCAGCGGCAGCACCTCTATGAATTGCGTCTGGCTCAACATGTAGCGAACGCCCTTCGGATTCTCCGGATCGGGCATCTTCACCGCGCCCACAACGTCGCGATAGAAGTGCTCGGTGGCCGCCGCGTCCGACGTGTAAACGGCAAGGTGCGATATTCCTGTGATCTTCGGCCGCTTGAGGGGCGCGTCCGGCATTTGTGCCACCGCGGCAAGGGTTACGGTCGAAAGAGTTGCAATCGCAAAAAGCCTCAGAATCACGGTCCACCTCGGGGTTTGGCTCGATTGTTGGTGCGAGTCCACAATAAATCGATTCCCCGCGCCTCGCAAACCGTGAGACTCCGCTGCCGCAACCGGAACCAACCTGGACATCCGGCCGCTGCATCGGGAGAAGCCAGCATCCGGGCCTCCCCGCCGCATTCTCAGCCGTACAATTTACCCATGCCCGCGAGAATCTTCCCTTATTCGTCCGCCGCGACGATCCAGCTTCCGACACGGATTCTGGCCCTGGCTGCCTTGATGGCCAATTTCGTCTTTATTGCCGGCTCTGCCAGCGCACAAAGCTTCCTTCCCGCAGCCAGTGCCGAAGACCGCGCTCTCGCACGCGCAATCTTCAAAGAGCTCATCGAGATCAACACCACCGATACTCCTGCCGGCAATGTCACCACGGCCACGACGGCCATGCAGAAGCGCTTTCTTGACGCGGGCTTCCCGCCGGAGGACATCCACCTGCTCGGCCCCGATCCGCGCAAGCAGAATCTCGTCGTGCGTCTCCGCGCCGCCGCGCCCAGCGCCGAAAAGCCCGTCCTGTTTCTTTGCCACATGGATGTCGTCCAGGCTCTGCGCTCCGACTGGACCACCGATCCCTTCGAATTTGTTGAAAAGGGCGGCTACTTCTACGGCCGCGGCACGCAGGATATGAAGAACTCCGATGCCGCGCTGGTGTGGACATTTCTGAAGCTGCATCGGGAGGGCTACAAGCCCAGGCGCGACATCCTGCTCGCCCTCACCGCCGACGAAGAGGGCGGCAAGTTCAACGGAGCCGAGTGGCTGGTCGAGCACCATCGCGACCTCGTCGACGCGGCCTACGTCATCAATCCCGACGCCGGCGGCATTGAGCTCGAGCACGAACGCCCCATGGTCGCAGACGTCGAAGCCACCGAGAAGGTCTACTCCGACTTCCAGATCACCGCCGTCAACCGTGGCGGCCACAGCTCGCTCCCGCGTCCCGACAACGCCATCTACGAGCTCACCACGGCGCTCAATAAGCTCTCCGCCTTTATCTTTCCATTTGAAATGAACGAGGTCACGCGCACCTACTTCAAGAGCCTCGCAACCATGGAAACCGGCTCGACAGCCGCGGACATGCTTGCAGTCATCGCCTCGCCGCCCGATCTCGCCGCCGCCGCGCGCCTCTCGGCCCAGCCCGCTTTCAGCGCCAACTTCCGCACCACCTGCGTTGCCACGCGCCTAACCGCCGGCCACGCCAACAACGCGCTCCCGCAAACCGCGCAAGCCATCGTGAACTGCCGCATCTTTCCCGGTCATTCGCCGGAAGAGATTCGCCGCCAGCTTATCTCCATCTTTGCCGACGACAAGCTGACAGTGAAGTTCGTTTCCGACTCGGGAGCCGTCTCCGATACCGCGCCCGAGCGCAAGGCAATGGTCCCGCCCGCGCCCATCGCCGAGGTCTTCGAGCCGCTCACGCGCCTTACGCAGGCTATCTGGCCCGGCCTCCCTGTCACACCAGAGATGGAAAACGGCGCCAGCGACTCCATCTATTTTGCCCAGGCCGGCATCCCGTCCTACGGCTACTCCGCCATCGCCCTTGAGCGCGACGACGTTCGCGCCCACGGCCGCGACGAGCGACTTCCCATCGACTCCTACTGGAAGTCCCTCGATTTCTTTTACGCTTTCACCAAAGAGCTCGGGTCGAAATAGAACGGCCCGGTTTCGGCAACAGGGAAGCGGGAGCGGCGTCGAGGCGGCAACCCAGCGCCCTTCGCTGTTGCCAACTCCCATCCGTGCGGGATACCGTCCGATGTAACTCCACACATGCCGCAATCCCGGACGCCAGCGACGAGCCCCCTTTACCGCAAGATCGCGCTGCGCCTCATCCCCTTCCTCATGCTGCTCTACATGGTGGCCTTCCTCGACCGCGTCAACATCAGCTTTGCCGCGCTCACCATGAACCGCGACCTCGGCATCTCCGACAGCTTCTACGGTGTCGCCGCCGGCATCTTTTTTCTCGGATACTGCGCCTGCGAGGTCCCCGCCAACCTGATGCTGGCGCGCATCGGCGCACGCCGGTGGCTTGCATCTCTCGTATTTACCTGGGGCCTCGTTACCGTTTCGACGGCGTTCGTTCACGCCCGCGCCGACTACCTCGTCATGCGCTGCCTGCTCGGCGTCGTCGAGGCCGGTTTCTTTCCTGGCGTGATTTACTACCTCACCCTCTGGCTGCCCCGGCCCGTTCGCGCCCGGCTCATGGCGTTTTTTCTTCTTGCCATACCCGTCTCCAGCTTCATCGGCTCACCCATCTCCGCGCACATTCTTCTTCTTGATCACCTGGCCAACCTGCGCGGCTGGCAGTGGCTCTTCCTCATCGAAGGCGCGCCGGCCGTAATCCTAGGGGTCCTCGCCTGGTTTCTCCTTGCCGATTCGCCCCGCGTTGTCGCCTGGCTCTCGGCTGAGGAGAAAGAGACGCTTCTTTGCGAACTTCAGGCCGGCGAAGAGGGCGTACAGTCCGGCGTCCGCGTCCCCGGCACCCGGCATATCGCTTTTCGTGTCGGGCTCGACGCCCTCGTCTATTTCACACTCAACTCCGCGCTTTACGGGTTCAGCTTCTGGTTGCCCAAGATGCTGGTTGCCGAGGGCGTCTCCGCCACTGACAGCGGCTGGTGGGCGGCGATTCCCTACGGCGTTGGAAGCGTTGGGATGCTCTTTCTCAGCCGCCTCACCGGCCGAGGGTGGCTTGGCAGGCTTTGTCTCTTCTCCGCCGTCGGGTTTGCCGCAGCAGGTCTCGCCCACAGTCTCCCGCTCTCGCTCGCTGGATTCTGCCTCGCCGCCGCCGGAGCCTACGGTGCGGTTCCTCTCTTCTGGAGCGCCTCTACCGGCCACATGACCGCGCGCGTTGCCGGCCCTGCCATCGCCACCGTCAACTCCATTGGCGTTCTCGGCGGCTTCGTTGGCCCGTTCGCAATGGGCTGGCTCCTGCAACACACACATAGTTACGCCGCCGGGCTCTGCTCCCTCGCCGCTTGCCTTGTCGTCGGCGCAGTGCTTGGTAACGCCCAACACAAGAGCGCCGGGGATTTGTAGCAGGTCGGCCAGAAAATGTCTTCACATCGTCATGCTATGTCTTGACATTGTCATGCGCTCCGGTCAGAATAAAGATGGAGTATCGGAGAAATCCATGGCTACGCATCCAGCATTGGCTGAACGGCGCTCTGAAAAGCTCGATGTGCGGGTTTCGCCTTCGGCGAAGGCAAAACTGCAGGCCGCTGCGGCCGCCGTTCATCGCTCCATGAGTGATTTTGTGATGGAGAGCGCTCTTTCCCGCGCGGAAGAGACGCTTGCGCAACGCCGTGTGTTTGGGCTCGATGCGGAGAAGTGGGCGGAATTTCAGGCGGCGCTCGATGCCCCCCCTAGTTCGTTGCCTCGTCTGCAGGCGCTCCTCGATATGCCTGGTTTCTTCGATACCGTCGAGGTCAGCTCCGGCGCGGCAAAATGACGGAAGCCCGGTCGATCGTAAAGCTGCGACGTGACCATTCCGTTGACTCCTTCGATTGCGGACAGGAACTGCTGAATAACTGCCTTCGGAAGCATGCGCTGCAGAATCAGGGGGCAGGTGCAGCTCAGACCTATGTTGGTCTGGTGGGCGATGCGATCATTGGCTTCTATAGTCTGGCCGTCGCGCAGATTGAGTACCGCGATGCACCCGAGCGATTGCAGAAGGGGCTCGCGCGTCATCCCGTCCCGGTCGTGCTTCTGGCTCGCCTTGCTGTCGATCGACGCTGGCAGAAACAGGGCGTGGGGCGGGCACTGTTGCGGGATGCTGTCCTGCGCACGGTGCAGGCCGCCGATATTGCCGGAATTCGCGCTCTTGCCGTCCACGCCAAGGATGAGCAGGCCCGTCAATATTATGAACAGTTCGATTTTGTTCCCTCTGCGGCCGACCCGCTTCATCTGCTGGTGCTGCTGAAGGACATTCCGACACGCCTCAGAGTTTAAGGGGTGCGGCGATTAAAACTACGCCATCGCCTCCGCTGTTAAACTAAGGGTGCATGATCCTCCCGTTCGTCCGCGAAGTCTTTGCGGAGCTGGAGCAGTCCCCCGCGTTTGAGCGCGTACGAAGGCATCTCAGCCTGGGTGCGGGGCGTCGGCGTGTCTCCGGCCTCACCTCTACCGCCCGCTCCATCTACATTCCGCTGCTGGCCCGCGCCGCCCGCCAGCCCGTGGTCGTGGTCGTCTCCGACAACAAGGCCGCGGAGGCTCTCGAGCCCATGCTGAAGGCCGGATGCGAGCTCACCGGCGCTGTCGATCCCGCACAAGTTGTGCGCCTTCCGGCTCACGACGTTCTGCCTTTTGAAAATCTTTCGCCCCATCCCGACGTGCAGGAGCAGCGCGCCTCCGCCTTGTGGAAGCTCGCCACCGGCGCCGTCTCCATCCTCATTGCGCCGGTCGAGTCCGCGGCCCTTCGCCTCTTCGATCGCGACTACTACGCCGGCCTCGCCGTCACGCTCCGCCGTGGCGAAGAGGTCGACATCGAGATGCTCACGGCCCACCTCGCCGGCGTGGGCTACACGCGCATGGACCTGGTCGAGATGCCCGGCCACTTCACCCGTCGCGGCGGCATCCTCGACGTCTACTCGCCCGAGTCCGACCGCCCCGTGCGCATCGAGTTCTTCGGCGACGAGATCGAAACCATCCGCAAGTTCGACCCCGAGACGCAGCGCTCTCAGTCTTCGCTCGATCAGGCTGAACTCCTGCCCCTTACCGAAACGCCTGTCACCGAGCATCTGCTCGCCGCCGTCCACGCCCGCCTCAACAAGCAGCGCGTCAAAAGCGAAGACTCTGACGGCGAAGACGAGGAGATGGCCATCGAAATGGCCGCTGCCGGTGGCGTCAGCGTCTTTCCAGGCTGGGAGTTTTTTGCCTCTGTCGCCGGCGCAAACAAATCCCTTCTCAACTTGCTTCCGAAATGCATGCTCTTCGTCGAGGAGCCGGGCCTCGTTCGCAACCAGATCGAGCGCTGGTGGAACAAGGTGGAGCAGCGGCACGAGCGCTCCGGCATCGGCTCGCTCATCACTCCGGAAGACATCTACCTGCGTCCCGAGATCCTGCAGGCCAGCCTCGATGCGCATCCCGGCCTCGATCTCGACCAGCTCGGCGTCGTCGACGTCCTCGATCAGGACACAACCCTGGGCGAAATCGAGCTGCCCACGCGTCCCACCCTGCGCTTCCACGGCTCCATCCCGGCACTCACCGAACAACTGCGTACCCTGATGGCCGCCGACACGCGCACCATCCTCGCCGCACCGCACATCGGCGATGTCGAACGCCTCGCTACCGTCCTGCGCGACTACCAGATCCCTTATCGGCTCGGCAGCCGCAACCCCCACCCCGGAGAAACCGTTCTCGACGAGGGCAGCTACCTCTCCGGCGATCTGCGCGTGCCAGTCATTGTCCGCACGCCGCTTGCCGCAGGCGTCAGCTTCCTCGACGCAAACATCGTCCTCTTCGGCGCCAACGACCTCTCCGACGAAGCCGACGTTCAGGCGCGCCCCGAGCGCCAGCGCTCCAAGACCGCCGCGTTCGTCTCCGACTTCCGCGACCTCACCATCGGCGACTACGTCGTCCATGTCGAACACGGCATCGCCCAGTACCAGGGACTGAAAGAAATCGTCCAGGACGGCCTCTCGATCGAATTCATGATCCTCGAGTTTGCCGAAGCCGCGCGCCTCTATGTCCCGCTCACGCGTCTCGACCTGATTCAGAAGTACCGCTCCACCGACACCGGTCCCGCGCCGGTGCTCAACAGGCTCGGCTCCCAGCAGTGGACAAAGACCAAGGCCCGCGTCAAGAAGGCCATGCAGGACATGGCCGGCGAACTGCTCAAGCTCTACGCCCAGCGGTACACCGCGCAGGGAACTGCCTTCTCCAAAGACAACGAGTTCCAGCGCGAGTTCGAAGACTCCTTCGACTTCAACGAAACCGACGATCAGCGCTCCGCCATTCGCGCCATCAAGCACGACATGGAGTCCACCACTCCGATGGATCGGCTGCTCTGCGGCGACGTCGGCTACGGCAAGACCGAAGTCGCCATGCGCGCCGCCTTCAAGGCCGTGCAGGATGGCAAGCAGGTCGCCGTCCTCACCCCCACCACGATTCTCAGCTTCCAGCACTTTGAAACGTTTAAGAAGCGCTTCGCCCAGTTTCCCATCAACATCGAGATGATCTCCCGCTTCCGCACGCCCAGGGAACAAAAAATCATCGTTGAAAAGGTCGAAACCGGCCGAGTCGATATCCTCATTGGCACGCACCGCCTGCTTTCGAAAGACATCAAGTTCCAGGACCTCGGCCTGCTCGTTGTCGACGAAGAACAGCGCTTCGGCGTGCGCCACAAAGAACGCCTCAAGCAATTGCGCAAAGAGATTGACGTCCTCGCCATGAGCGCCACGCCCATTCCGCGCACGCTTCACATGTCGCTGGTCGGCCTGCGCGACATGAGCGTCATCGAAACGCCTCCCAAAGACCGCATGGCCATTCAGACCGTCGTCGCCAAGTTCGACGAAAAGATTATTCGCTCCGCCGTTGAAGTCGAGCTCGAGCGCGGCGGCCAGATCTACTTCGTGCACAATCGCGTCGAATCCATCTACGAGATCGCCGCGCGCATCCAGGAGCTCGTCCCCGCGGCGCGCGTCGTCGTCGGCCACGGTCAGATGGCTGAGTCCGAGCTTGAGCGCGTCATGCTCGCTTTCATGCGCCATGAATACGATGTGCTCGTCGCCACCACCATCATCGAGAACGGCCTCGATATTCCACTCGCCAACACCATCCTCATCAACCGCGCCGATCGCCACGGCCTCAGCGAGCTCT
>CAYWSR010000151.1:0-11491 GCA_964460385.1 uncultured Occallatibacter sp.
GGCCCACGTTGCGCGGGTTGTTGTAGTGGTCGATTACCTTGTCGCTGTATGCCATCTGGTTCCGTCCTTCTGCGGGGAAGCCGCGGTTCAATCATTGGATTCGACAGCATCAGCTGCCGATGCACTCACTTGGAAATCAGATACAACGAGGGCGCCTTAGTGCGCTGCCCATTGAATCTTGGTCAGGTCGATGCCTTCAAGTACCATCTCGTAAAGCGGAGAGAGCTGACGCAGATGCTTGACGATCTCGATGACCTTGGCGGCTACATAATCCACTTCGGCCTGGGTGTTGAAGCGGCCGAGCCCAAATCGAATCGAGCTGTGCGCAACGTCGTCGCCAAGACCGAGGGCCTTGAGGACATAAGATGGCTCGAGCGTGGCCGAAGTGCAGGCGGAGCCCGAGGAGACCGCTACGTCGTTGATGCCCATCAGCAGCGACTCGCCCTCGACATAGACGAAGCTCATGTTGAGATTGCCGGGCAGGTGGTGCTCCATGGTGCCGTTGATGTGAATGTAGTCGAGTTCGGACTCGAGCTTTTGCTGCAAGCGGTCGCGGAGGCCACGCAGGTAAGCGGCTTCAGTGTCCATCTCTTCCGAGGCGATCGCGCAGGCCTTGCCGAGGCCGACGATGCCGGGGACGTTGAGCGTGCCGGAGCGCATGCCACGCTCGTGGCCGCCCCCGTCGATCTGCGCGGCGATCTGAACGCGGGGATTACGCCTGCGGACGTAGAGCGCGCCGCAGCCCTTGGGGCCATAGATCTTGTGGGCGCTCAATGAGAGCACATCGATGTTGTCGGCAATTACATTGACCGGAACCTTGCCGACTGCCTGAACCGCATCGGTATGGAAGATGACACCCTTCTCGTGACAGATCTTTCCAATTTCGCGAATCGGCTGCAGCACGCCTATTTCGTTATTGGCGGCCATGATCGAAACCAAAATGGTTTTGTCATCGATTGCACGCTTCAGATCTTCGATGTCGATGAGACCGTCAGCTTTCACCGGGAGGTAGGTAACGCGAAAGCCGTACTTTTCGAGTCTCTTGCACGTGTCGAGGACTGCCTTGTGCTCGGTAACCTGAGTAATGATGTGATTGCCCCGCTCACGATACATCTCGGCGATGCCCTTGAGCGCAAGGTTGTTGCTCTCGGTAGCACCCGAGGTGAAGATGATCTCCTTTGCAGTCGCCCCAATGAGTTTAGCGATCTGCTCGCGAGCGGTTTCTACGGCCTGCTCGGCTTCCCAGCCAAAGGAGTGGTTGCGGCTGGCTGCATTGCCGAATTTGGTAGTGAAATAAGGCAGCATCGCCTCCAATACCCGTGGATCCATCGGGCTGGTGGCGTGATTATCCATGTAAATCGGCAGAGTTACGCCCGCCGGCGTCTCCACTTGGCTCGTAAGGGTGCTCATCTTGATCTCCGTCATCTACTTTGCATTTGTCTCCGCTTATCGCGGAGAGTGAACTGATTCTCTAAAGGGTCAAGGCAACCAAGCCATGAGCATCGGATTCTCGTTTGGCAGGTTGCACGCTTTCCGCAAGATCATGAATGCTGATGCTCTTCAGGACGCCTGCAATGGTTTCATTCACTCGGGCCAGCGGCTCCTTGATGGTGCAGCTTGGTGTGAGCTCGCACGACTTGGCCCCTTTTACGCAGGATGTTATGAAGAACGGGCCGTCGATGGCGAGAATCACCTCATAGGCCGAGATCTGCCGGGCATCGCGGGCTAGGGCATAGCCCCCGTTCATTCCGGCATGGGAACGAAGCAAGCCGTGCTTGGTGAGCAATTGAAGGATCTTTGCCAGCAATTGCGCCGGGATTCCGTAAGCGTCCGCGACTTCTTTGGCGCTCAAGGCAGACAGATCCGGGTGCTCGGCAAGATACTTGAGCGCCATCAGTCCGTAGTCCGCCTTTTTCGTAAGCTTGAGCATTCAGAGATATCCGACTTCTTCGGTCCGCATTCAGTATACGACCAAATCTGTCGGGATTTCAAGTCATAGAGACGTCCGATACGAAAGTACCGTTCTTGGCGAGCGTGGATTCTGGCAAATGCGGGAAGGTTTAAAGAAATGCCTGTTTTAAATTATTGAGAGGACCGCTACAATCGGGCGAATAGAGCAGTTCACCAACCAATCCCGACAGATGGCCACCACCTGCAAACACCCCAGAGTACGCATCGTCTCCCGGCACGAAGACACAGAATTCGTCGAGTGTCTGGAATGTGGCGAAGTCTTTGATTCCGAGGAGTTTCGCGACATGGAAATCGAAGAAACCGCCGAGCCAGAGGACGTCGCGGACGACATCTGAGACGTCGACAACCTCGATGGCCTATTTTGCGCCAGGGCCCGCGGTCGAAGACGTTCCGACTCGGCGCGATGCTGCCCATGCGTAATGGAACCCCGACACCACGGTAAGCACGATCGTGATATTGAGGGCTAGCGCCCTGAAGTCAGCGACCCAGAGGACGGGAGTGAGTTGGTGGAGCAAAACGGCGGCAATGGCTCCGACCTGAACCAATGTGTTTGCCTTGCCAAAGATGCTCGGACGGAACTCTCGACGGCCAACCGCCGCATAAAGAATGGCGGCGACGACCAGGATTCCGACATCCCTCCCGAAAACAAGGACGGTGACCCGCGCAGGAATCAATCCTTTGTGGGTCAGCACGAGAAACAGAGTGCTCAGAAGAAGCTTGTCAGCCACCGGGTCCAGATAGCTGCCAAGCATGGTTCGCTGCTTGAGAATCCGCGCCAGTGTGCCATCGAGAGCATCTGTTAGTCCGGCGGCTATGAAGAGCCCAAAGCCGAGGGCGTAGCGGTCCTCAAGAATAGCCGCAACCAGAAACGGGGCGAGGCAGATCCGGAGTAGGGTGAGGATATTGGGCGCCGCCCGAAGGGGATTCATGCGCGGGGTTGCTTCTCCAGACATGACAGGCTGTGTAGTCATTTAGTCAACACGTTCCGGCCCTTTCCTGGGCCGATGAGTATCAGAATCAAGCCAGAAAACTTGAGGCGCCGCAATGCCACGTGCCCCGGCGGCTTCCTTAGTAGGGAAAAAGGATGCATCCAGTTCGCAATTCGTGAATGATCCTACATTACTGCCGCACGAGCGCGACAGTCCCTCGATTTGTCAACGGGTTCAATCTTCCGATTGGGTCAGGAATTCCGTGCCAGGCGTGCCACACGCGGAACGACAAGCAAGGTCGCAGCGACGAAGAAGATAGACGCCGCAATGAACTCGAGCCGTGGGTTGCGCAGGTCTTCAATGAGAAGCTTTACGATGACGAGCGCAAGCGCTCCATAAGAAATGCGGGTGAGCTCTACCCGGCGCCAACGCCTTCCGGAAAAGGCAAGCAGCAAAGCAAGGCAGCAGATCACTCCTGTACGAATCAGTGCGATGTGATGGGCGCCAATTGGTACGGCGAGCGTGATCAGGAAGGCCAGGCCTTCTGCAAGAAACGCGCCAATAGCGAAAACTACCAGAGATATAGTTATCAAATGAAGGACTTGCAGGTGCCAGGCTTCATCCACCGTCGGCCGCTCCAGGGCATAGCACAGGGCCGCACTGACGGCGATGCCCGGCAGACTCCATGAGAAGTTGCTGGGGAGTGTTCCAATCAGGCAGTCAGAGGCACAGCGCGCGGCTCCGGAGATTGCTGTAACCAGGAGTAGAAGCAGCAGGCCCTGGTACTGCAGACCAAGGCGCCTCATGCGGACGCCGAGGATCGTAGCGCACACCGCTCCGGCGACAAGGAGAATAGCCTGACTGACTGAAGTGAAACCAAGAAGGGCGCCAGAAACAAAAAGGGCGAATGCCCACCAGGAGAATACAAAGTAATTCCGAGGGTCCCCGCTGCTTGCGAAGAGTCGGAAACACAACACAGAAACAATCACCAACAACCCCAGGCAGGCCCAACCCAGGAAGACAAGTCCATTCGGAACAAGCCAGGCGAATCCAATGGCCGCCAGGACAAACGCGATCGTTGTCTGCACCGTCTCAAAGGGGCAGATCGGTTTGCGCTGGGACACAGTTTTGACCGTGACGACTGTGGCCATGATGAAGAAGAGGATCAACGCGGGCGCCGCCAGCGACAGTTTTCCAAGGGGCGGATAGCTCGTCCGTAAGGATTGAGGGCTCGTATAGATGAAAAGGATCGCCCAGATCATCACATCTGCTGCAACAGCCGCGAGCACCCTGGCTCCTGCCCGACGATCGCGAATAGCGCCCACCTCACAGAAGGCAACTATGGAGAGAATCACGATAGTGAAAGGCAGAAGCGCATGCGTACCAATGGAAAGTGCAAAGGCCGCTGCGATTGAGCCGAAGTAAGCGACCGACAGCACCGGTGCTCGATCCTGTTTCCATGTAAGAGCAGAGGCAACCGCCACAAAACCGGCAAGAATTGCGGCTGCAGCTTCGGGCCTCAGCACTTTGAAGGTTAAAGTCAGCTCCCAGAGCATCGGGGCAAGAATGGCTGACGAAGTGCAGGCAAAGACCGTGCTCTCAAACCATCGGTCTAGCGGCGTGCGGGCCGCCCATATCAGCCAAATCAACGCGTAGAGGATGGCAACACTTGCGACCCCAAGTTTGGGCAGATCGGTGGATTGCTCTATGGCCCGAAGAAGGTAGGCGCCAGCGATGCCCAGCAGAGATTTCCCCAGGACTGTGAACGTGCCCCCAGAGAATGAAAGCGAAGCCGAGGCGGGCTGTTGTGATAGGCCAGCAGCGCCAGGGGCAGCATTAGAAATGGTGGCGGGTGTCAAGGAAGGGCATTCGAGAACAGCGACGCGCCTTTCAAGAGCCTCGAGCCGCTCCGCTAACCGATTCAAGGTGTCGGGAAGATCGTTCATCGGCTCCACCCGAAGAGCAAAGAGTCAACCCGCTGCTAGTCGCCCGCGGCTGGCGCAGGTGCATTGCTGGCGGGCCAGGGAGGGAGCAGCTTGATGAGCGCCCAGAGAATGAACAAGGGCAGGATCGAAAGAAAGACCGCAACGAGCAATCCCTCTTTGGAGACCAACCCAATTTTGTAGGTCGTGTAGCCAAGGAAGCTCTTGGAAAACAGCTGGCCACCGATCACGACATTCCAGCGCATGGCAAAAATGCCGACTAGCGTAAGGCAGCCTGCTGTCGCGTACATCCGCTTCCGCACGATTCCCGGGAGGTGAACCACTTGCGTAATGCCGAGAAGGACGATTGGAGTGAGCGTGCCCAGGAATATCTGAATGACGACATGCGAAATGTAGAGTTGGGTGTGGACCATGAAGTTCAGACTGGGGAAGGACTCATCTGCCTCGTATACGCGGTGGATGAGGTCAAGCATCTCGAGACTGAAATCGATGATGAAAACGTAGAAGAGGTACATTGCAACTGTGTCGACGCAACGCATGTCTATCGATTGCTTGCGGAGCCTGGTAATGGCCATGTAGAGCAACATGACGCACGCGATTCCCGACACCATTGCCGAGAAAATGAAGACCACCGGCATCAGCGGGGAAGACCACCACGGATTGGCCTTGATGGAACCGAAGATGAAGCCGACATAGCCGTGCAGAATGAAGGCGGAGGGTATGCCGACAATCGTGACGATCCAGCCAGCGCGATTGTCGATCGCCAAAGCACGCTGGCTGATGTTGCTGGAGCCGAGCGTCATGATGCTGTAGACAATCCGAAGCAGTCCCTTGCTGGATTGCGCAAGAAGAACGATCTCGCGTCGATAGTCAAGCCAGATCTCGAGGACCAGCACCGCCATGAGATACCAGAGATAGACATAACCGAACATAGCCATGGCCGAAGTGCTGTGAGGCGTGAAGTACATCTCGGGAGAGCGTTCTGGGTGTCCAAGGTGCAGTTGAAGCGGGAGAGGCGCCACGATCAAGAAAGCCAGGGCGGTGAGCAATGCCAGACGATAGGTTGGCTTCACGGCCTCCACATGGAAGACGCGCTCAAGGGAAGCGAGGATGAACGCGCCGGCGACAAGGCCGGTGATAAACGGATAGAGGACGATCAAAACGCTCCACTGAAGCGCGTATTCGTTGGGATATATGAAGCCTTCAACACCGCTCATGCTTAAACTCCTTGCTGCCTTTAGCGAACTGAACCATCAAGACCGTTGTAAAAAGCCTTGGCCCCGGTGGCCATTTGCGGCTTGAGCACCTGCACCGGGTGGGTCCTGAGAAACTCATGGATCGGGTCTTTGGGGTCCTTGAGGTCGACAAGTTGTCTTGCACCGGTTGGGCAGGACTCGCAGCAGGCGGTTGTTAGGCCCTTCGTGATCCGGTGATAGCAAAGCGTGCACTTATCCGCCACTTCCTTGATGGGATGAATGTAGCGGCATCCGTATGGACAGGCCTGCACGCAATAGGCACACCCAAGGCAGTACGTCGGGTCTATGAGCACCACGCCGTCCGGAGCTATGAAGGTGGCTCCTACGGGGCAAACCTGAGTGCAGGGCGAATCGGCGCAGTGGTTGCACATCTTCGGAACGAAGAAGTACTTCTTGCCGTCTTCTTCAGCAACCGGGAAACCCTCTTTGCCACCGTCGGGAGAGATGACCTCAGGATTGGTCATGTCTTCGTCGGAGACGTGGTAGCGCTCGACCCAGGTTCGGAAGTGGCCGTCGGGAACATCGTTTTCCATCTGGCAGGCGCGGACGCAGTTGCCGCACCCGATGCATTTGGGAATATCGATGAGCATTCCCCACCAGTGATCGGACATGGTGTAGTTGGAAGACGCTTCAGGAGTTCCAGCCAGCACTGACTTCCACGCAATCGCGGCAGCCGGCAACAGAATGAGGATCTGACGCCGAGAAATGTTCACTTCGCACCTCCAGCAGCCATTCCAGGGTTGTGCGGCTTATGGCATGTGTCGCACGGCATCCCATTCGAATGATCTGCAGGGTTCACTTGCGGGAAGCCTTTGGGTTTTGCGGCGCTCGCGGTATGGCATCGAACACACAGGACTGCTGAATCCGGTAGCTGCGGCTTGGCGACCGACGGGTCATCTGCGCTGGCGTGCTGTGCCTGGGGTCCGTGGCAGGCTTCGCAATTCACATGAGCGTGCTTGCCTGTCTTCTTTGCGTCAGCGACATCTGAGTGACATGCCTCACATGTGTCGTGACCAGCAAATTTCACGGGGCGTGCGGCAACCTCGCCCATAGCTGCCCCGCGATAGTGTCCGTACTGGCCGAAGCTGGGTGGCACAACAAAGTGGCGGATCACCAGAAACAACAGAAACGCAAGGACAAAGAGCCCGGCAAACCGGAACAGATGGCCTGCATCCTTTAGAACGCTCATGAGACCGCAACTCCTAACCCGTGTCGACAGGAGAATGCGCGACAAAGCCGCAATCGATCCTTTTGTTCGACGTGGGGTGATGGTAGCGGCTGCATAGGGGTGGCTGTATGTGAGTTGAATCACATGTCGGTGTGACTCTTCGAGCGGGCGAACCGAAGGCGATACGATGAATACCGGAGCAAGACAATGGCGAGGACACTGGATGGGGCGGGGATTGCCTCGGCAATCAAGGCCGAAGTGGCGGCAGAAGTCCGAGAGCTGGCCGGGCGCGGAATAAGGCCCGGACTGGCGGCTGTACTCGTGGGCCACGTCCCCGCGTCAGAGATCTACGTAAGGAGCAAGGTGCAGGCCTGCCAGGAGCTTGGCATCTACAGCGAGCTGATCACGCCACCCGAGACGGTGACCACTGAGGAGATGCTGGACCTGGTGGCCGCTCTCAACGATCGCGACGACATCGATGGAATCCTGATCCAGCTTCCACTACCGAATCAGGTGGATGCAAAGGTGCTGCTCGATGCTGTATCGCCTACGAAGGATGTGGATGGGTTCCACCCCGTGAATGCAGGCAAGCTGCAGGCAGGAAGGCCGGCGCTGGCGCCGTGCACGCCCGCCGGGGTGATTGAGATTCTGCGGCGCAGCGGCATTGAAATGGCCGGGCGGCGTGCAGTGGTGGTGGGGCGCAGCGACATTGTGGGCAAGCCTGCGGCGATGATATTGCTCAATGAGAATGCTACGGTGACGATTTGCCACTCGAAGACGCGGGATCTGGGAGCGATCACGCGCGAGGCGGACATTCTGGTGGCGGCGATCGGGCGAGCGGGGTTCATTACGCCCGAGATGGTGAAGCCGGGGGGGACCATCATCGATGTGGGAATTAACCGGATTACAGATCGTGCGGAGTTCGAGCGCTTCTTTGCGGGCAACCCGAAGCGCGAAGCCGCTTTTGCCAAGCGTGGATCGGTTGTAGTTGGGGACGTACACCCGGCTGCGTTTGAAGTGGCGGGGGCTTACACGCCGGTGCCGGGAGGCGTCGGTCTGCTGACGATTGCGATGCTGATGGCGAATACGGTACGGGCGGCGAAGATGCGGCGGGGGTTTTAAGCGATGCTCCGCGTAGGACTCACGGGCGGGCTGGGCAGCGGCAAGAGCACCGTTGCCGCGATGCTGCGCGAGCTGGGGGCCAGGGTGATTGAGGCGGACGCACTGGGACGCGCTCTGATGGAGCCGGGGCAGAAGGTCTACAAGGAGATCGTGCGCGCGTTCGGGCCGGAGGTGGTGGGCGCGGACTGCCGGCTGAACCGGGCACGGCTGGCGGAGATGGCCTTCCAAGGCGGAAGGCTCAACGAGCTGAACGCAATCGTGCATCCGGCGGTGATTCGGGCACAGCAAGAGTGGATGGATGAAGTGTTTGCCGCGGATCCGGCGGCGGTAGCGGTGGTGGAGACGGCGCTGATCTTCGAGGTGGAGCGGGACGCGCGAGCGCGGGGCGAAAAGGAGAGCGTGCTGGCCGACTGGAAGCGGCGCATCGACCGGGTGGTGGTGGTGACTGCGCCAGACGAGGTGAAGGTGGCGCGGTATGCGGCGCGGACCAGCACGGATGGGTCGGGACAAGCGGCGGCCGAGGCCGATGCGCGAGTGCGGTTGGCGCACCAGATTCCGGATGCGGAGAAGGCGGCCCGGGCAGATTACGTGATTGAGAATGTGGGAGATAGGTACGCGCTGAAGGCCCGCGTGACTGAGGTCTGGGAGCTTTTGAAGGCCGAGAGCAACAAATCCGCAAACAAGTTGTCTTTAGAATAAGAGTTAGCGTCGATGCAGGCTCCGGAACATTGGGGCGACGGCTGCGTATTTGCTTTAGTGATGCGCATTTGATTGATGGAAGGTTAATGCAGGTTTGACCGAGATGAGGATCATGCGGCGTTTGTTTTTGATTGTTCTGCTAGTGGGTGGGTTCTGGTTTGTCACGACGCATCTGCCGGCGGGGTGGAGGCCTTTTCACCTGACCGGAAGCCATGCGGCGGGTTCGGCACTGGAGTTGACCGAGGCGCATGCCGCGCCGGAGTACGACGCGGAGGAGCAGAACAACATCGCGGTGTACAAGCGCGTGCTGCCGAGCGTGGTGAACATTACGTCGACGACGCTTGTGTTCAACTTCTTCTATGGAACGGTGCCACAGCAGGGGCAGGGTTCCGGGTTCATTCTGGACCGGGCGGGGCATGTGCTGACCAACTACCACGTGGTGGAGGGCGCCAACCGGGGCGTCAAGGTGATGCTGAGCAACAAGAAGACCTACGACGCCAAGGTGATCGGCACGGATCGCGTGCACGACCTGGCGCTGCTGCAGATCGATGCGCCGAACCTGCAGCCGGTGACGCTGGCCGACTCGGGCGACCTGGCCGTGGGGCAGAAGGTGTATGCGATAGGCAATCCCTTTGGGCTCGCCGGGACGATGACGCGGGGCATTATCAGCTCCATCCGCACACTGCCCTCGCCCAGAGGTTCAGAGAATGCGCCCATCGAGGATGCGATCCAGACGGACGCGGCGATCAACCCAGGGAACTCGGGCGGACCGCTGCTGAACTCGCACGGCGAGGTGATCGGGATCAACACGATGATCGCGTCGAACGGCGCCGACCAGAGCTCGGGCATCGGGTTTGCCATTCCGATCAACACGGCCAAGGCAGTGCTGGCGGACCTGACCCGATACGGACGGGTGAAGCGGCCGTCGCTGGGGATCGTGTCGTTCGGCATTGGACAAGACCTGGCTTCGCAGATGGGTCTCTCGGCCGATACTGGCGTACTGATACAGCGCGTGATTCCCGGGGGGGCGGCTGAACGCGCCGGACTGCGCGGAGGCAACGAACAGGCGTACGTGGGCAACATGCCGATCCTGCTTGGCGGAGACCTGATCGTGGCCATCGACGGGCAGGAAGTGACCGATCCCTCTGACATCAGCGCGGTGATGAACAAGCACCAGCCCGGCGACGCGGTCTCCGTTACGATCTTTCGCGGGCGGAAGCAGATGACGCTGAAGCTGCTGCTGGGTGAAGCGAGGGATGCGAACTGAAAGAACAGTTCGCATCCCAGTTCGCAGTTCATAGTTCACAGTTCTGGGAGAGCGGTTCACAGTTCGTAGTTCTCATTTCGCGGTGGACAGGAAACGCGAAGCAGTGAAACAGCGAAAAAGTGACTGAGTGAAGAAGTGCCAATTTTGGCTCAGGATGGCCAGAATTCGATGAAAAGCGGCTGTTTTCGGGCCGTTTTTGGCCATTTTTGGGACCCTTTTTCGCGGCTTGGCTGGCGGTAACTCATTTGTTTTCAGATGTTTCTTGGCCAGGCGCCCGGTTTTCCACAGGGGGGGGAGGGGCTAGGGATTATGTATCCATGCGGCTGAAAACAGTGGAGTTAGAGGCAGATTCGTTAGGGACCTTAGCATTCTTGTTTGGGGCGTTTCTGCGCCTTTTCCGTGGCCTGGGGCCGGCCGCTGCGAGGGCTACCTGGGCGGCGTAGAGGAGCTTTGTACCGATCTCAATGAAGATTATGTCGGCGGCCATGCCGTAGCCGACGCAGGCGATGAAGTCGCGAATGTTCTTGTGGCTATCGAGTTTGGGCATAGCCTCGCAGAAGGCGTCGGCGGCGTCCAAGTGGGCGACCGCAGGGCTATCATTTCGCTTCAAAGACGCGCGATTGACACGCTTCCAGGCTTTTTGGCATTTGGCGACGGCGGGGTTATTGAGGGCGAGGCCGAGATCGGTTTCTCTGGGGTCCTGGATGGGGGGCGCGGATGCGTTGATCATTGCGGCGGCTCCTTTAAAAGCCAGTTGTCAGTTGTCAGTTCTCAGTTGTCAGTTGTCAGTGGACATGGATCAGGATCAGGGAGGAGGGAGAAGGGAGAAGGGAACAGGGAACAGAAAGGCAGGGACCCAGGGCGACGTTGCCGAGGGCTGATTTGGCATTCATGAGTAGAGTGTGCGCCGAAGGGGCGTAATTATACGCAAAAGAGCAGCGAAAAACTTTGAGATCTTAGCTGTTAGCCGTTAGCTGTTAGCTGTTAGCGGCGCTGTCGGCTGCGTTGGGTCGGAGATTGCCGCAAGATGTGGGAAGGCGTCAACGCGGCAATCCGTGCCCGTTCGGCATCGAGTTCTACACCATAGCGCCGAAGCTGCGCGTCGCTGGTGACGAGATGCAGCGCAATTCCTTGTC
>CAYWSR010000152.1:0-11413 GCA_964460385.1 uncultured Occallatibacter sp.
TCATTCGCCAGTTCCTGCAACAAGTCGACTGGGGCGATCTCGACTATCTCATCATCGATCTGCCTCCGGGCACCGGCGACGTCGTCATCTCCCTCGTCCAGACCGTCCCCCTCACCGGCGCGGTCGTCGTCTCCACGCCCTCCGACGTCAGCCTGCTCGACGCGCGCAAGGCCCTCGAAATGTTTGCCCAGGTCAACGTCCCCGTCCTCGGCATCGTCGAGAACATGAGCCACTTCACCTGCCCTCACTGCCACCAGGAGATCGATATCTTTTCCCGGGGCGGCGCGGAGCACACTGCGAAGCAGTACAACCTGCCCTTCCTCGGTTCAGTCGAGCTCATCCCCTCCATCCGCGAGGGCGGCGACCGCGGCCTTCCCGTCACACTCGCCGGACCCAAGAGCCCCCAGGCCACAGCGTTCTACGACATCGCGGAAAAGCTGATGGCCCAGGCCGAAGCCGCCGCTGCCTCCGCCTCCGACGTCATCGAAATCAGCTAGCTCCATCGCGCTGTCATCCTGAGCGAAGCGTTCTTCAGCGGAGTCGAAGGACCTGCGCTTTGACTCCCGCCGGGTGCCCCACCCTCCCCGCGTCCTTGATTTTTGCGGCTAGGGTGAGAACGCTGGATGCTGGGAGCCAGAACTCTGTAAAGGGGGCTTAAGTGGTCGAATGGATCGGTTCCAAACGGATGCAAAGTATCTTCCGATGGTCCGCGTTGGCACTCGTTTCCTTCGCGGTCTTCATTTTCGCGGTTACGGAGTTATTGGGCCCGGAGGATATCTCGCGACCTTTAGCCCGCGTCCTCTTTCAGGTCCTAGCAGGACTCTTCGGTGTGGGCGGCGCCTTAGCAACTTCAATTCTGTTTATGGGAATGCTTCTGTTCTGCCTCCTGCGAGACTGCTCACCGTTGTGGAAGAGAGTAATCTGGGCAATTGCGATGCTCGGCGTGAACCTGATCGCAGCTCTGCCCTATTACCTCCTCGTATACAGAAGGCAGGTTCAAGACGAGCTCGTTTGACGGCCCGCACGGAACAAAATGCCGAATCCGGATACGACTTTATAAATGAGATTCGAAAAAGTGACGTCACCCCTCACAATCCGCCCCGTCCAGCCCTCCGACTTCCCGCATTGGAAGCCTCTCTGGGATGGCTACAACGCCTTTTACGGCCGTGAAGGTGCGACGGCCCTGCCCGACGAAACCACGCGCCTCACCTGGGCGCGCTTCTTCGACGCCTACGAGCCGATGCACGCCTTAGTCGCCGAGCGCGACGGCCAACTTCTCGGCCTTGTCCACTTCATCTTCCACCGCACCACCATCGCACCCACCTCGAATTGCTACCTGCAAGATCTCTTCACCCTCGAGAGCGCCCGCGGCCAGGGCGTCGGCCGCGCTCTCATCGAAGAGGTCTATCGCCGCGCCGAAGCCGCTCGCTGCGCACGCGTCTACTGGCTTACTCACGAGTCCAACACCACCGCTCGCGCCCTCTACGACAAAGTCGCTGAAAACTCCGGCTTCCTCATCTATCGAAAGAATCTTCCCCTCTGAACCACCGCCTTGGCCACAGAATCCCTGCTCAAACACAAAGGGAGCGAGGCTCACGCCCCACTCCCTCTATTCTCGGAACCAGCTTTCCTTACCGCCAATGCCCCTCGACCAGCACCCACTCTCCACGGCGGTGAACCCAGCGGTGCGCAACCCAACGTCCACCAGGATGCGGCGGACGCTCCCAGCGGCCCGGAGTCCAGACATACTGGCCGCCTTCGTAGCGGTGGTAGCCATCGATCCACACATAGCCCCGGTCCGGCGGATTGCCGCGGACTTCGACAACCGGAGCCGGTGGCCCAATGCGAATCGCAACCTGCGCGAACGAAGCCGCAGGCGCCAGCATCAGAGCAAGCAGTGTTACCATTGCAATTCTCTTCATGGCCAATTCAATCCTCCAGGGGTCTTGGGTTTCCGGAATATCTGTTGCATCCCGGCTTGTTGAGGGGTTCAACGTGTTGGGCAGCCGTTCATTGCGCGTGCTTCTCTCGCTGCACCCACAATTCTTCTACCGCCCATGACTCCCTGAAGAATGGTCCCGATTGCTCAGTCAATGCTCTCGCCCGAACGCATTTTCGGAAAAACTGTAGATCGAAGCCGAAACCGTAAAGTCAACGCGACCAACAGGGAGCGGTGACCCAGGACTATGCAGAAGGGCCACGCTATTTCCGAAAATGCCGCAAATCAACCCGCCGCGATCTCTTCGCCCAGCGCTTCGGCCGCCGTCAGGCAGTCGCCGCGGTTCACGTCCAGATGCGTCACCAGCCTAACTGCATCCGGCCCAATTGCCGTCATCAGAATCCCTCGCGCCTTCAGCCGCGCCGTCAGTTCGTGCGCGCTGCGCCCGTCCGTCAGCTTGAAGATCACAATATTCGTCTCCACAGCGTCGAGATCGATCGCCACGCCATCCATGTGCGCCAGCGCCTCAGCCACAATGCGCGCGTTGGCGTGGTCCTCATGCAGCCGCCGCGGTCCCTGTTCCAGCGCCATCAGCCCCGCTGCCGCCAGCACGCCCGCCTGCCGCATGCCCCCGCCCAGTGCCTTGCGATAGAGGCGCGCCCTCTCCATCAGCTCACCCGAGCCCACCAGCACCGAACCAACCGGCGCGCCCAGGCCCTTCGAAAGGCAGAACATCACCGTGTCGAATCCGCGCGTCAGCGCCAGCACATCCTCCCCCAGCCCCACGGCCGCGTTGAAAATCCGCGCTCCATCCAGGTGCGTCGGAAGCTTATGCTCTCTCGCGCCCGCCCAAATCTCCTCAACCACCCCAACCGGCGTGCAACCACCGCCGGCAAGATTGGCCGTATTCTCAATCTCGATCAGCCCCGTCGCCGCGCGAAACGCGCCACGCTTCTGAATTGCCGGCTCAATGTGCTTCCACGTGAGGATGCCGCGTTCGGCCTCGACGGCGCGGATCAGGCATCCCGAAAACACCGCGGTCGTCGCCATCTCCCAATCCAGAATGTGCGCCCGAGACTCGGCAATCACTTCCTGGCCCGGCTGCGTGTGCAAGCGGATCGCAATCTGATTGCCCATCGTGCCGCTCGGCACAAACAGCGCAGCCTCGCAGCCAAACGTCTCCGCCGCCCGCCGCTCCAGCAGGTTCACCGTGGGGTCCTCGCCATAGACGTCGTCCCCCACCTCGGCAGCCGCCATCGCCGCCCGCATCTCGAGCGAGGGCCGAGTGACTGTGTCCGAACGCAGATCGATTATCGGGGCCATCGCACTTGCCTTCTCCCTGTTCTTGCTTGCCTTCCTGTGGCCCGCGCCGTCAATATCCGCCACACCCACCCCAGGGCCACCAGCAGAATCGCACCATCCACGCCCGCCGAAACCATCACGCCGGTACTGCCGTTCAGCACCGATCCCACCGCAAACACCGTCGCGAATCCCAGTCCCATGGCCACGCCGATCACCCGCGCCGCCTTGCGCTCTCTACGCGTCGAGTGGCTCCCGTGCGGCAGTCGGCCGTGAAGATAGCTGAGGAACCAGCTAGCCGTCAAAAAGGCCACAAACCCGACCGACACGCAAAAAAGCGGCACGATCAAAAACGACATCCCATCAACCCTTCCCCAGAAGCTCTCATCAAAACGAAACGCTTAAGGTTGAACTCGGTCCCTCGGTTCGGACTTATCCATGCCGCGTCCTGGAAAGGGCCGGAATAGCGCCACGAGAATGAGCCCTTCAGCTTGAAGCAGCAGGAACGCAATTACCTTTCCCGGGGTGCCTGGAAATTCCTCCTGAAGACAACCGGATATCCAAATATAAGGAATAAGCAACGCGCCGAAGACACCAAAAGCCATCGACGCCCTGCGCTCAGGCCCTTCGTAGCGACCCATTACATAGAGGAAACAAGAGCGGGCAATCCAAAAGAAGAGGAGCCCAATCGGGACGCAAAACAGGAGTGCGTAGGAAATCGGCATTCTGTGTTCCCCCTCCTCGCCCTGAGAGTCTTCTCTGGTCCCTGTTCCCTGTTCCCTGTTCCCTGCCTTTACGGAATCTTCTCCATCGGCAGCTCCATCACCGGGGTCCGCTTGCCGTCATGCATCGCATAGGCCCACAGCCCATGGAAGCTCGTCCGCAGCGCCGGTTGTGCCTTCAGCAGCGCGCTCAACGCGGCCACTGCTTCCGTCCGCTGCGCAGCCGGGTCGGTGATCCCCGCCGAATCATAGGTCACGCCCAGGTCCGCCTGCCGCAGCGACAGGTCCACCTGCACCGCGTCGATCTTCCACGTCCGCTCCGTATCCTGGATCGTGTAGGGAAACACGTCCTGCGCCGAGGCGCCCGTTGACGACAGCTTCACCAACCCCTGTTCCTGGCTTAACCGGTCCAGGTTCGGCGACGAAAGAAAATCCACCGGGATCAGCAGCGCTCGCGCAACCTCGTAGCAGTACCACGCGCTCCACGGCTGCCCCGACTTGACTAGCTCGCGCGCCCGGGCCCAGTACCACACGCCGTCGTGCCCGTCGATCGCGCCCTGCCGCACCGTCAGGCCTGCCAGCTTCCATCCCTGCGGGCTGGCCGCTGCGTCCCACGCCAATACCAACGCCATCTGCCCTGCCAGCGGCGCGCCCGCGGCGTCGGCCAGCACCACCGCATACTTGCCCGGCGGCAGCTCGCGCATGGTGATCGTCACCGTCAGCGAGCCCGACGCATTCGAGCAGAAGAACTGTGTATCGGCCGGAAACTTCTGCATGCTCGCGTCCAGCACAAAGGCGCTGCGCAACTCCACGTGCCCGCCCTTCACCAGCGGGGCCGCTGCTTCCACGGCCTCGCGCATCCCTTCCCACTCGCCCGCTTCCGCGGGCAGCAGCGCCGACTTGAGCGCGCTCGAATCCTCCGTGAGAATCGCCATCGTCAGCCGCCCGCCCATCGCGACCAGTTCGTTGCGATCCTGCGGCAGCAGTTCCGCATCCATCGTGCAATTTGCCGCCCGGGCCTGAACTGCGCCGGCCGCCAACGCCAGCATCAACATGCTGAAAGGGAACGCCTTGCCCAGCCTGCCCGGCCCGGCAAATCCCCGCGGAAACAGTGCAACACGCCTCATTGCCCAGCATTCCTCTCCGCCGCGCAGAATCCCGTTTCGAGCCTCTGCGAGCCCCCGTCATGAGCGTTTCCGGGCTCCCGTCTTGAGCGTTTCCGGGTCACTGTTAGTCTAGTACAGTAGGCAGGTAGCCGCAGCCGCATCGCCGGGAGTCGTTTCGCATGCCGCGAACCATCCCAACTCGCTCGTCTTCGTCGCCACGCCGCGGCCCGCTTGCGCCTCTTGCTGCTCCTTCCTTCCTTGCCGCTATGCTCGGCGCTGCTCTGCTCGGCGTCTCATCCTTCTGCGCAGCGCAAGACTCGACTCAACCCTCACCGCAGGACCCTTCAACAACCCAGCCCAACACTCATCCCGCGCCGACCTTTCGCCGCACCCGCAACCATGTGCACCCGATTCCCACGCAGACGCCCGCTGCGGACGCAACCGCAACCCAGGCCCTCATTGCTCCCGCGCCCGAACCGCCCCACTGGCCGGCAAATGACCAACCTGCGCCCGCCAGGATCGTCTGGGACAGTCAAGGCCTGCGCATCGAAGCCGCCAATTCAAGCCTCTCCGAGATCCTTACCGAAGTCTCCTCCCTTACCGGTGCTCAAGTCGACGGCTTCGCCACCGATGCGCGCGTCTATGGCCAATATGGTCCCGGCCCGGCGCGCGATGTTCTCTCCCAGTTGCTCGAAGGCACCGGATACAACGTAATCATGATCGGCGACCTTGGCCAGGGTACCCCGCGGGAGCTCGTCCTCAGCGCCCGCACGGCCGGCGCCGCCCCATCCGCCGCCCACACCGCCTCGGCAGCCGAAGACGATGCCGATGTCGACGAGCCGGTTCAGCCACAGCCCCTGCCCAACGGAATGCAGCCGATGCGCGCCCCGTTCAACCCCGCCGCAATGCGCAACCCGCAGCAGTTCCCGCCCGACATGCAGCAGCGCCAGCAGGCCCTGCCAGGCCAGCAGCCCCAGGCGGGCCAACAGCCCCAGCCCGGTCAGCCGCCGCAGCCGAACCAGCAATAAGCAAACGGAAGTTTCTACTTTACAGCCCCGGACGCGATTAATCGGGGAGGACCTCTATCCCGGTCACCGTCGCATAGCCATCCACCGGCACAAAACTCAGCAGCAGCTTACCCTGGGCATTCGGCTCGAGGCCTGTGAACTTTCTGATTACGACGTCCGCCCGGCGACCCTCCCAGGCCAGGTTGAAGTCTTTCAGCAGTGGGGTCCCATTGCAGAACACGTTGAAGACATGAGCGACGCCTGGCTTGTCCTGGCCCAGGGTTGAAGCTTCGTCCCATGTGCCATGCCGCGCTGCGAAATACAGCGTCACAGAGTACTTCCCCGCCGATACTGGGATCGCATAAGAGAAGTTGCCCCATCGCTCCGTTTCGTAAAGTTCAGGATCGTCGGTCCCGCTTACCGGATCCGTGTAGGCGGCTAACTGGCCGCCTTCGAAATCGTTATCCGGGCTCCACAAATGGCTGTCGTTGGAGTAATAGGGTGTCTGTCGGGCCAGGATGCGCACGGGGCGAATATGCCCTCGCGCCCCGGGAAGAATCTCGATCGCGGAAAGAATGGCCTGCGTCCCATCCTCTCCTGAAAACTCAAGGTGCAGCAGCCCATCCGCGGCCGGTGCTATCTCCGGAAAGACCTTCACGTCGGCGGTCCGGCTCGCTCCCGCGTCGGCCACAACGTCAAAACGGGTCAGCAGCGCTTTCCCGTTGGCACGAACATCGATGATGCGGCTGCCTTCTCCTCCTGTTCCGTTGGATTCCGGGCCGTATTCGGTCTCGGCAAAATGCAGCCGAAGCTCGTAAATGCCCTTTTTCAGCGGGATATCGTAGCGAAACTGGCCTTGTCTGCTTGTCCGGTAGAATCCCGGATCCTGTGTGCGCCATATCTGCTGAACCGTGGCCTTCACCGGTGTGCCGCCGGAAAACAACGTGTCAGCACTCCAAAACTTGCCCGCATGATCGACAAGGCTGCGGCTGCCTCCGGCCAGAATCCTCACTTCCTGCCCGTTGGGCGGACCCAACTGCGAATCGCCCGGCCGAGTCGTCGGTTGAGCCGATTCCACCAGTGGTTCCGCTTGTCTGCTGTGCCGATGTGCGAGCCAGCCGAAGATCAGGCCCACAGACAGCACGGCGAATGCCGCCCCAATCCACCACGGACGTCGACCGCGCAGAACCCACTCGCTCAGCCGGCGAAGGCCCGCGTTCGCACCCCCGCTTGTGCTCGCCGAACGGTTTGGTTCAGGCGCAACGGCCACGCCCGCTGCGCTCTCCCGCTGCCGTCCTGGTCCAGGCTCGAACCTGGGTACGTATTGTCCGACCGGAATCGCGATTTGCAGCCGGTGCGTCGCACCCTCACCCGCATAGTAATCGGCGAGCCGTTTGCGTAGGCGGTTTGCCTCCACTCGAACAATGGAGTCGGAATCCTGATCGAATGAAGCTCCGCGCTTGAAGACTTCCACCCCGACCGAATACTCCTTGATCTGGTTGGCCTCTCCGGCAAAGAGCCTCTCGCACAGATACGACAGAAGATTCGCGAGCGTAGGCGCCCGAGTAAACTCCTTCGAACCAAGCACCGCCTGCAGCTCCGCCCGCTGCGACTCAAGATCGATCGATTCTGGCGTTTGTACCATCATCCTTCGACGCTCTCTGCTTGGATCGGCAAAGCTTAATGTTCGAGCCGACTGTCATCTTAGCGGACTTATCTGTCGCCGGAAGCCTTTAACGGTGTATGCAGGGCACGTAACAGCCCATGTAACGGCTTGTAACCCTCCTCTTCTTCCGGCCCCATCGTTACGCGCCCCTCGATTCAACGATTCCGCAACTCGATGAAACAGTTGAATTTTAACTGCCCCAGTCTGCATGGAACCTCTGCCTGAACAGGCAGGTAGCAGGTATAGCGTTGTTTCCAGGTCCAACCCGGTCTCTACTGGAGTCGATATTGAGAACGGTTCGCGCCAAGCGGAAGCAACAATCCCCGTCGGATGCGAAACACCGATCTCCAAGGAGATGCACCATGCGAAGACTCGTGATGATGGTGGCGGCAATGGGCCTGACGTTTTGCTCCGCCGCGTATGCAAGCTCTGAACTGGTTCCTGACCTCCCCAAGGTAGACAAGTTTGAAGCAGTCAAACAGGCCGAACTGAAAGGGGACCTGGCGCGCATCCATGAAGACTACTGGATCGCCGTCTCCTGGTATCAGCAAGCCCTGAAAGCTGATCCGGACAACTCCGAATTGAACAACAAGCTCGGCATTGTCGAGCTCAAGCTGAACAATCGGGCGCTTGCGCGCAAACAATTTGGCTTGGCCCTCAAGTATGACCCTCGAAATGTCTCCGCGCTCAACAACATGGGAGCCGTTTCATTCCTCGATAAAAAGTACAAACCCGCAGTCCGCTACTTGAAGCAGGCGCTGGCGCTTGATGAATCCAGTGCCCCCTCCCACCTCAACCTGGCCGAGTCCTGGATGGCCATGAATCAGGTGGATCACGCCA
Organism: uncultured Occallatibacter sp.; assembly: GCA_964460385.1. Classification (GTDB taxonomy): domain Bacteria; phylum Acidobacteriota; class Terriglobia; order Terriglobales; family Acidobacteriaceae; genus Telmatobacter. Next base: position 8,580 of record CAYWSR010000152.1, read on the forward strand.
TGACTGAATACACGCGCGCTCTCGAATTGGACGCCGATATTCTGAATTCCAGCAACGGGGGCACGATCGCGCAGGTCACTACGCCCGAACAGCGCGCGCGCGTCAATTACCTCATTGCAAAGGCGTATGCGAAGCGCGGAAACCTCGAAGGAGCCCTGGAGTACTTGGGCAGAGCCAAAGAAGGGAACTTCCATCAATTGGCCGGCGTTTACTCCGACCAGGACTTTTCCGCTCTCTGGCAGGACCCGCGTCTGGCAAAGATCGTAAAGCGTTAACCAGTTTCCCAACATGCTGCGCTTCGCCCCGCGGGGGCTTGGCGAAGCGCAGCATGCTTTTTTACGGGTTTCTACTCGTTGAATCCCTTGCCCTCGAAGATTCGCTCCATGCACTTTTCCACCCTGGCCTCCCGCGTTTTCGTTTGCTTGGGCTGTCCGACATGAAACATGTATCCCCTCTGCCGTCCCGGCGTCAGCCTTTCAAACGCAGCCTTCAAGGCAGGAATTTCATCGAACTTCCTCTGCAATTCTTCCGGAATAACATAATCGGAATGCTTCTTCAGCGCCACCTTCAATCCGGCTTGTTCCACTTCGATGGCTTCATAGATATAGGTCTTCAAGACGTTTTCCATCGCGGTAATCTCTCTTGCACTGGTAAACCGGATCTGTCGCCCCGACTGCAGCTTCCCCGGCGTCACCAGAATGTCCTTCGGATCGCTCAACAACGCCCCTTTGAAAAACAAGAGCGACACGTACTCCTTGAATGCACCGATGAGAACCACGTTCTTCCCCTGAAACGTGTAACACGCCTCGCCCCACTTCAACTCTTCTGTCAACGGGCAGTCCAGAAGGATCTCTCTCAACCTCTCCGATTCTTCCTGCCACTTTTTGGCCTTTCGAAAAAGAGCGTCAACCTTCGGATTCATCCAAATTCTCCCCTTTCATCAGCGGGCATGCAGCAAATCATAAACCGCAAATTCGCCGGTCATCCATCCGGAATACAGAAAAATGACTTTACATCGATACGCTCAAGAGGATAGAAGTACACAGGCTCCGATCCTCGCGCTTCCCTGCCTTCCCGGTCCCCCCGTCGAGCGATCTTCGAGCCAAAATCAGGAGGAAAGCAAATGAGAAAGACCAGCTCCCTGTTTCTGGGACTGTCCCTTGCCGCCGCTTGTATCACCATGGCCGCAGCGCAGCCAGATCAATCGCCATCCGCCGTCAAGCCGCCGAAGTACCTGCAAATCACCGTCGAATACGTCAAGCCCGGCAAGGGCGGCCTCGCTCATGACAAGACCGAGAGCGCATACGTTCAGGCCATGACCAGGCTCAAGTTCCCCATCAATTATTTCGCCTTTAACGCAATGACGGGCAAGCAGCGAGCCATCTACATCTCGGGATTCGACTCGTACGGCGAAATGGGAAAGGCCAACAAGGTCTTCGAAGCCCCGGGAGTCGCGTCGGCAATGGAGCCCCTCAACGTGGCCGACGGCGATCTTCTTGAAGACTCCAAAACGCTGATCTTCAGCTACGATGCCGATTTAAGCCTGCGTCCGGACGCTGACCTTCTCCACATGCGCTTCCTCGAAGCCGACATCCTTCATGTTCGCTCGGGTAAAGGCAAAGAGTTCCACGAATTGGCCAAAATGTGGGTCGATCTCGGGCAGAAAGCCGGCCCCAGCGCCCACTGGGCTTGTTTCCACGACGAATACGGCGAGGATGGCGGCTCCTATGTTTGCCTGACCGCCGACAACTCCCTCGAAGACGTGGACAAATCCTCCGCGGACTACGAGAAGGTCTTCGGTACTGCGTCCGACGATGCAAAGAAGAGGATGCGCGAACTCCGCGCCGAAGCCCTGGATGAGGACCGCTCCGAGCTCTACTCGGTCAACCCCGCCCAGAGCTACGCACCGGCCGATTTCGGCAAGGCCGATCCCTTCTGGAAGCCTAAAGGGGCAGCCGCTGCTCCCAAGCCCGCACCCAAGGCTCCAATACTAGACACGAAGCCTCCCAAACAGTAAACCCTCTCCAGAATGATCGGGAGCCCCCATCCTTTCCACTGTCATCCTGAGCGAGTTCGCGGCGGCGAACGAGTCGAAGGACCTGCTTCTTGACATCGTGGAAAGGGTGGGAGACCACGACGCGATTCGGGTGCCCCAAACTCCCCAGCGGGACTTAACAGCCTACCGGTCATCCTTCCGGAACTACGCCTGCGTACCAAGGCCTCCCGCAATGCCCTCTGGCGCACAATTCTTGCTGTGTACCAGATAGCTCAGATTCCGCTCCCTTTGCTCGAAGAGACTATGGATTGATGGTGTCAGCGGAAATCATGCTGACCATGGCATGAAAATCTCGTGCCCGCCGAGGTGGCCCATGTCCCATGTTTCTCCAGAGCTTGTAGCTGCCGGTTCGTCTTCAGAGAACTGCGCACACATGAGGAAGCTTGGTTACATCGTGGGCAAACACGTGAATCTCTATGGCGAAAAAATGGAGTTGGTTTCAGATCCATTTGACGACGGTGACTGCGTAGCCGTCCGTGCCATCAGCGAAAGCAATCCTACCGAACGGAAAATCGACCTTCCCCTATCTATTCTTCCTGGTGGGGAGGGTCTGTTTCTTCAGCCAGCGGATCACACCGCCTGGGAGCCTGGTGCAACTCGGGGACGAACTGGGCCATCCTACCGGTGAGTAAGGCCTCGTACAGCAACGACGGAACAGCAACGACGGGAGAAAAAAGGATGACAAAGCTTACGTATCAGAAGCGGCAGGAACTACCCAAAGCAGATTTTGTCTTTCCGAAGACGCGGCGCTACCCGATTGAGGACGCTGCGCACGCGC
>CAYWSR010000153.1:0-11393 GCA_964460385.1 uncultured Occallatibacter sp.
CACGGAAATCCAGCCCCCTCCCAGCAAGCCGAATGCGTCAGCCACCAGCGTAAGGAGCGGCAGCGTCACAACTGTGGCAATCAGGCGCGGAGTCACCAGCTTCCGTATCGGGTCCACGCCCAACGAGCTCATCGCATCCACCTGTTCGGTCACCACCATGGAGCCAAGCTGGCTGGCCATGGTTGAGGCATTGCGCCCGGCAACGATGATTCCGGTCAGGACTGGTCCCAGTTCCACAAGCATTGTCATGCCCACAAAGCGGCCCATGTATCCTGTGGCCCCGAAGCCGGCGAGCAGGCTGTCGGACTCGAGCGCAAGCACCGCGCCAAGGAAGAACCCGGTGAGCGCGACAATCAGCGCCGACCCGGCTCCAATCGTGTCGGCCTGCACCAGAGTGTCTGTCCAATAGACTGGCGGGCTGAAAAGGCAAAGTACCGCCCGCCAAGTGTACAGGGTGTATTCCTGCACAGCCCACACCACGTTTTTTATGGCGCTTTCAATCACCAATCTCGCCTTGATCAATGCCTGATTCGGGGAGGGGAAGAGGAGCCCGGGTTTTCCGCACGGAAGAGAGTGTGCACAGAATAGCGCAATTCAATGTACGTTTACCGGCAAACGATAGACTTTAAAGATGGCGAGCGAACGGTGACCCCAGAAGCGCAGGAAAAAGCAGCGCAGGAAAAACTCGATCGATTCTTCGCGGGGTTTGCCTCGGCAAGCCGCCCGGTTCTGCTGCTCGATTACGACGGCACGCTCTCGGCCTTCCGGGTCGATCGCTTCACCGCGCGCCCATATGCCGGAGTCCGCGAGGCGCTCACAAGCATTCAGCGCCAGGGCCGCACGCGCATGGCCGTCATCACTGGCCGTCCCGCTCATGAGATCGCACCCCTGCTTGGTCTCGATCCGCCGCTTGAGGCCTGGGGCCTCCACGGAGCCGAACGCCTCTATCCCGATGGACGACGCGAGCTCGAACAAGCCTCCGCAGACACCCAAGCTCGGCTTGAGGAACTAAAGCAGAAACTCCGTCGCGACGCACTCGGCGGCCTCTTTGAAGACAAGGCCAACGGCGCCGTCATGCACTGGCGCGGAAAGCCCCACAAAGTCGCTCAACACATCGAGCGCCGCACCCGGGCGCTCTTTGAGCCCCTCGCACAGCTCGATGGTCTTTCGCTGCTGGACTTCGAAGCCGGCCTCGAGCTACGCGTCGGTCGCGTCAAGGGAGGAGCGGTTGCCGCCATCCTTGCCGAAGAGAGTCCCACATCGCCGGTTGCTTTCCTGGGCGACGATCTCTCCGACGAAGCCGCCTTTCAAGTTGTCCGGCCCCTCGGCGATCGCGGTCTGAGTGCTCTCGTTCGTCCGGCCTGGAGGGAGACGGACGCCGAGATCTGGCTTCGCCCGCCTCAAGAAGTTCTCTCGTTCTTAGTCCGCTGGGCAAAATCTCTTGAGACCGCGCGCTGACCGGGCGCCGCGGAGCGAAGTATCAGCGCCGCTCTAGTCCACCGCCTCCACCGTCATCACCGCTCCGCCCAGCGATGCCAGCAGGACCGACATCTTCACCACTTTGCGCGAGTCTGTCGCGACCCAGATTGTCTTCTTGTCCGGGTCTCCTTCGGTCGAAGTTTCATCCACCCGAAATGCATCGAACGTCCCCGCCGCGACCGTCACTTTCTCAACAGTCGTCACAGTAATCTGCCGCATCTTTACCGTCTGTGTCTGCACATCGAAATTCCGAACCTTCACTGCGTATCCTGGTGCAAGGGGAAGGCAAGCGATCACCTGTTCCGCCCCTGCTGCATCCGCAAACAATGGCCCACCCAGGTCCACGGCAATCGCATGGTCCTGCCCATTGACGGTCGCGGTGCCGGTCGCCTTGTTCCCTGCGTAATCGAGGGTGATCGTCACCGGGCCCTGTTGCAGAGTCCTCTTCACCAGCGTCAGGCTGCTCTTGTCGATTGTCGCTGTATCGGTCCCGTTGCCCTGCGGCGTCTCCATCACGTCGGTTGCTGTCCACGCCGAGCCGTCATCCTTGATCGTCGTCGTCATCTTCAGGCTCATCGCCTGTCCGCCCATCTCCAGAATTGCCGTGTAATGAAACGTCCCTGCTTGCAGGTTCACTGCGGGCTTCGGCGTTTCTCCCCCGGCGCCCTCCTTCTTCTCCTGCGCCTGCGCGGCCGTTGCCAGCAGCAGCACGCACATCGTACCGCAAACTCTCTTCCTCACTCGCCCCACCCCTTACTCCCGCCCCTTCTTCCGAATCTCGATATTCAGCCGCTTGATCTTCTGGTTCAGCGTCGACAGCGGTATGTGGAACTGCTCGGCTGCGTCGGTCTGGTTCCAGTTGCAGCGCTCCAGCTTTTCGATGATGATCCGTCGCTCGATGTCTTCAAGGATGTCGAAGAGCGACGCGTTCGGATTGTGCTCGAGCAGCGCGTCCTGGAAACTCCGTCCCGTAATGTGTCCCGGCAGCAGATCCGAGCCAATCACCGGGCCGCTCGACAGCACGACTCCGCGCTCAATCGAGTTTTCCAACTCCCTCACGTTGCCGGGCCAGTCATAGTCCACCAACGCGCGCAACGCGTCGGCCGAAAGCTTCCGCGGGGGCAGTTCATTCTCCTTCGCGTAGAACTCGAGGAAGTGAGCCGCCAGCATCGGAATGTCTTCCCGCCTCGAGCGCAGCGGCGGCAGATCGACCGAGATCACATTCAACCGGTAAAACAGGTCCTCGCGGAACCGCCCATCGCGCACCGCCTGCCGCAGGTCGATGTTGGTAGCCGCAATGATCCGCACATCCACCTGGATCTCCTGGATTCCGCCCAGATGCATGAAACGCCGGTCCTGCAGCACCCGCAAGACCTTTGCCTGGGTATCCTGGCCCATGGTGGCAATCTCGTCCAGGAACAAAGTCCCCCCGTTGGCGACCTCGAACAGCCCTTTCTTCGAAGCGATCGCCGACGTGAAGGCGCCCTTCACGTGCCCGAAGAGCGTCGACTCCAGCAACTCCGACGGCATCGCCCCCGTGTTCACAGGAACAAACGGCTTATCCTTTCGCGGCGAGTTGGCGTGAATCGCCTTGGCGATCAGCTCTTTTCCCGTGCCGCTCTCGCCCTGAATCAGCACCGTGGACCGGCTCGGCGCAACCTGGGCCACAAGGTCAAAGACCCGCAGCATGATCTCGCTCTTGCCCACGATGTTGTGAAAGTTGTAGCGCTGCTTCAGCGTGCGCTTCAGTTGCAGGTTCTCTTCTTCCGCCTTGTGCCGCGCTACCGCCGACCGGATGTCGGCCAGCAGTTTCTCGTTGTCCCACGGCTTCTGAACAAAGTTTTCCGCGCCCGCGCGTACCGCTTCCACAACGTTGTCCACTGTGCCGTACGCCGTAATCATGATCACCGGCAGCTCAGGCTGGCGCTCCTTGATCTGCGGCAGCAACTCCAATCCGCTCTGCCCCGGAAGCGCCAGGTCAAGCAGCACCAGGTCGAAGTTCTCCAGTTCAAGGACGCGAAGGCCCTCTTCGCCGTCGTTTGCCATCCTCACCGAATATCCCTCGAGCGACAGTAGCACCTCCAGCGATTCGCGGATGCCCGCCTCGTCGTCGATCACAAGGATGCTGGCCGCGCTTCCGGCGCCGACTGCATTGCCGTTGGTCGCGGAGGGAGAGACGGGCAGGTTCAAGGGCAGGTCAACCTCAGGCATGGACTGAATTCCTCAGGAGTGGAAACTCCAGGTGAAACGTTGTGCCGGCGCCTACTTCGCTTTCCACGTGAATCTTTCCCGCATGCTCTTGAATGATCCCGTAGGAGACCGACAGCCCAAGTCCGGTTCCGCGCTTGTCCCCGGGCCTGGGTGTTGTCTTCGTCGTGAAAAACGGATCGTAAATGCGCTTCAGATGCTCCGGCGCAATGCCAGTGCCGGAGTCAGTGATCACTGCCTCAACGTGCCCGTTCACCTGCGTGACAACCCGCAGGTTGCCACCCTCGGGCATCGCTTCCTTGGCGTTCAGCAACAGGTTCAGAAACACCTGCTGCAGCTTGCCCGGATTGCCGTTGATGCTCGGCAAATCCTCTGCCAGGCTCAGGGCCACCTCGATCTGCGCCTTCTTGAACTGGTGCTCGAGCAGCGAAAAAGTATCGCGAATCACCTGATTCAGATTTGTCTGCCGGAACTCAGTCGTCGACGTCCGCGAGAAATTGAGCAGGCCGTTCGCGATCTCGGCCGCACGGAAACTTTGCTGCGTAATCTTGTCCAGTACCGGGCTCAGCCGCTCGTCGCCCTTCAGTTGCTTGGCCAGCATCTGCGCATAAGAGCTGATCACTGCCAGCGGCGTGTTGATCTCGTGCGCCACGCCCGCCGCAAGCAGCCCGATCGAACTGAGCTTGTCCGCCTGGGCCAGCTGGTTCTCGAGCGAGATCCTCTCCGTGATGTCGTCCACCAGAATGATTCTCCCAACCGTCACAAAATCCCGCGACAGCAACGGCGCAATGGCAATGTTGGCGTTCCGCAGCTCACCCGCACGCGTCGTCAGCCGGAACTTGTACAGGTGATGAACGCCTTGGTCGCTCCGAAAGCTATCGATCGCGTCCACAAACTCTGGCGGAAATACGGCCCGCAGCGGCTGGCCGATCGCTTCAGCGCGGCTCAGCGCATACATCGCTTCCATCTGCGCGTTCCAGCTCTCCACCCGATCGTCCAGGTCGATCGCCAGGATTCCCACGTTGATCGACTCGACGATGTTCTCGTTGAATTCCTTCAGCCGCTCAAACTCGCCGATCTTCTCCTGGAGCCGCGCATAGAGCAGCGCATTTTGCAAAGCGATGCCAATATAGCTCGCCAGCGATTCCAGCAGCTCCACATCCTCGCTCGATAGAAAATCTCCGCCGATCGTCCGTCCCAGCCCGATCACGGCAATCGTCCGCGCCGCCGGCCCCTCTTGCCCCTCGCCCGCTGCCACGCGGCAGGGAAGATAGTAGTTCAGATCCAGAAGGGCTGCCGTCCGCTGCTCATTTTCCTTCAGGTGCAACGCTTGCTGTGCGTTCTCCAGAAAGATGTGCGAGTGGCTCTGATCGAAGTCAAGGAATCCCAGCGCAAGCCGATCCCGCGCCGCGCTCACATCGGCTGGCAGTCCATGCGACGCGGCCAGCCGCAACTGCCCAGCATCGTCGGCCAGAAACACGGCAACCCGCGCCACAAGCAGCGTCTTCGGCAGCCGATCCACAATCGATGTCAGCAACGCATCGAGGTCGGTTTCCGAATTCAGCCCGCGCCCGAAGTCCACCAGCGCCTGGCGGTAATCGTAGCGGTGACGATCGAATGCTTTGTCTACCCATTCCTGAATCCGCCGCTTCAGCGGATCGAAGATCGCTGCCGCAATCAAAATCGTCAACACCAGCGCCCACTCGCGCAGTTGCTGCGGCATTCCGTTGTGCACCAGCAGCGCGCTCAGCGCAATGATTCCGAAGTAGGTGCCCAGAATCATCGCCGTTGCCAGCGAGTATGCCACGCTTCGCTTGAAGATCAGGTCTGTATCCATCAGCCGGTAGCGAACAATCGCCCAGCCGAAGGTGAGCGGCAGAATCACCAGCGAGAACCCCGCCAGGTTCGTCAGCAATCTCGGCGGATTCAGGTCCAGCAGAAACGGCAGCGCAGAAAACAGCGTGAACGGCAGCACCGCAGCAACTGTCCCGCGCGTCACCCACTTCAGTTGTTGCCGCAACAGTGGGCTATCGGCCTTTCCGTAACTGCGCACGAATAGTACAGCCGCACCAATGTAATACAATCCGACGTACGCCGTCGAAATCTGGTCCAGCACGTGCCGCAGCACTCCAGTCGCCTGCCGGGTTTCGATTGCCCACACCCACAAGCCCAGCAGTCCCGCCCCCGGCGCATACACCAGCGGCAACAGGAAACGTCTCTTGAATTGCTTCAGCCGCTCTTCAGGAAAGCTCAAGGCAAAATGCAGGAACAGCGCCGGCTGCAAGGCCTCGGCCAGAACATTCAGCCAGAAGACCGTCCAGTCCAGCCCATCCAGCTCACCCGTGTACTTCAGCGTGAACAGCGAGAAAGAAACCAGGCAGAAGAGATAAAAATGCGTGGCTCGCGGTGCTGTCCACCGCCGGAAGAGCACATAGATTCCAATGGCCAGGTAGATCAGCCCGATCACGCGCTGAGCCCGCGCAAGGCTACGGTCCGCCGGCTCGAGAATCACCACCACCGGTGTGTCCAGCAGGACTCCGCCGCGCGTAATCCGGTAGCTCGCCTTCCCGTAGACCTCCGTCCGGATCTTCACTCGCTCCAGGTCGGCCACCCGGGCAATCGCCGCGTAATCCGAATTCGGCATCGGGGTCTTGCTCTGGATATCAGCGTTCTGGTCGGTTACCTCCGGCAGCAGCTCCTGTCCCGTAGAAAGCGCATTGCGCCGGACGGGCCGGTCGGGAAGCACCGCTGCTCCAGTCAAAAGGTCGCCTTCCCTTATTCCGGCGCGCTGCCCCGGGCTGTTCGCAAGCACCCGGTCCGCCTTAAGCCCACCCGCAACCTCACGCCACCAGACGCCGTCGTCGGGCTGCTGGAACTGTTCCTCCTGCCGCAGATTAAAACAGGCAAGCACAACCACCCCGGCTGTAACCAGGAAAAGGATGGTCGCCTGCAAGCGGTTGAAAAGGCTCGATTCCATTGAAGTAGGCCCTACACCATCTGTTTGCGCTGCACGTAGCCTGCCATGTGATCAGAATTGACCTGCGGGCGGAGAAACAGGTGCAATCGATTGAAAGTGCGCGAGATAGAGACTCCCCGGACCGGTCAAAGGTCAACCATCGCTGAGCCGGATCTCAATCATAAATGCAAGAAATCGTAGGATGATTCCCAAGAATAGGATCATCCTATGGAAAACGGTAGGTAATTGGAAGGACGAGGCTTAACCTCTTCCGCCCTTTGAAGAATCCCAGTTTTTCGGCCTTAATCCCGCCGCTCGATCACGCAGATTTCGTCAACAATCCCGCTGCCCATAGGTGGCCTTGGGGCCATGCTTACGTTGGTAATGGTGTTCGGAAACGTACATTCGAATCCCGCAGTCGGACGCTCCCAGAAGGATGCTCCGGAAGGCGAGCCGCGCGATGTACTCCAGCACGTCCGCATGTTCCACCGCTTCCGTAGCATTCCTGCCCCAGGCAAACGGCGCGTGCCCCTTCACCAGCACCCCCGGTACTGCAAGCGGGTCCAGATTGTGCTCCCTGAACCGCCGCACGATCACCGCGCCCGTATTCCGAACGTACCCTTCCGCTACTTCTTCTTCGGTCAAGTCTTCCGTCACCGGCACCGGCCCATGAAAGTAGTCCGCGTGTGTTGTTCCCAGGCAGGGAATCTCACGTCCTGCCTGCGCCCAGGAGGTGGCAAACTCCGAGTGCGTATGCACGATTCCGCCGATCTGCGGAAACTCGCGGTAAATCACCGTATGCGTATCCAGGTCGCTCGAAGGCCGCAGCGATCCTTCCACGATCCTCCCATCCAGGTCCGTCACCACCAGGTCGTCGGGCGTCAGAGAGGCGTAATCGACGCCGCTCGGCTTGATCACCACCAGCGGTTGGTCCCCGGAGCGGTCAATGCCGCTTGCATTGCCAAAGGTGTGAGGCGCCAGGCCCTTGCGGGCAATCTCCTGATTCGCGCGAAGAACCTCCTCGCGGAGGGCAGATACCAGCATCCTTCTCCTCTTCGTTCTGCAAAGCAGAAAGCGTTTACGCGATTCAGACTACCACTCCCGCAAGAACTGGCTTGCGCCTCAAAATCAGATGGGCAAAAAGGAACCCCACCCCCCGCCCCCCTGGATGGGGCGATCGGATGGGGGGAGCGCTCGCACACTCCGAAGTCTCTTAGATCGGCTTTGCCGCAGTATTCCGCGCGTTTGCTTCGTTGTCCGGATCCGATGTAAACGACTTGCCCGCCGAATACGCGAACTTTCTGTAGATCGTTCCCACCTTGCGGATGCAGTCTTTGGCGCCGTCGCTCCAGGTCACACGCGCTTCGCCATCTACATACACCCACGTACCGCGCACGTCGCCAATCGAACGCCAGGCACTGCCATCGGCATTCAGCTTAATCTCAAAGTTGCTCCCGGATCCATCGCCCACCTCCCAGGTGCCGAGGTAACGATTCCGCGAAGGCGCCGTTGTTGAAGATGTTATCGCCGACGGCTCCCCGCCTGTGGGAAACTCCACGCGCTCAATGTCAGCCAGGTTGAATGTCTGCCTGTGTCCATCCTTGAACACAATCACGATCGATCCCGGTGCGGCCTTTTGCGGTGCGGCCCATCCGATTGCCGGAACCGCCAATGCGAGAACCGCGGCCATGCCCCCAATGGAGAGAATCCTACCCATGCGCATACCTCATTCCTGGCGGGCCAAGCCTTCTCCGCTTCGTCGCCCCGCCGCTGATCTCTACGCGGTCCGGGCAACAAAGGTTCCCGCATTCTTTTCCGAATCACTTCCTGAGATGTTCATCCTTATAGGTCTCAGGGTTTGACCGTCCGGCCATCGGCCCGTTCGCTGATGCGGCAACTTGCGCAGGGGTTGTAAACTTGCCCGCATGAGAAGCGTCTACCAGTGTGATGGCAGCCGGAAGCATTTTGGAAGCGATGAATAGCGCTACGGCAGCAGAAGTCGCTGCGGACGAGTTCACTCGTGTCGTGGCCCAGCACCGTCCGCAGATCTTCCGGTTCCTGCTCGCTTCAACCCGCGATGTGGATCTGGCTGAGACCTTGACACAGGAATGCTTCCTCAAGGCTCACCGCAACTGGTCCGGCTTTCGCGGCGAGTCGAGCGCAATGACCTGGTTGATGCGCATTGCCATCAACTTGCAGAAGGACCACTGGCGCAACCGCCGCATCCGGTTCTGGCGGTCGACGCAAACCCACGCGGTCGACCTCGACGAGGCCAGCGAGTGGCTCCCCAGCGGCGAAAGCTCCGCGGAGCAGCAGATGCTGGCAAAAGAGCAGGTCCGCCATGTGTGGAAGGCGATGGAAGGGCTAAGCGAGCGCCAGCGAAGTGTGTTCCTCCTGCGCTATATAGAGGAGCGCGAGTTGAGCGAGATCGCACAGATTACGGGTTTGAGCGAGGGAACGGTGAAGGCGCATCTCTCCCGGGCGGTTGGGCGAGTGCGCACGGAATTAGGGAGAAGGCAATGAGTATTTGGGAAAAGTCGAATGAGTTTCCGGAAGATTCTGACGGCAAGCTGCATTCCGAGTCTCAGGATCCGATCCTCGATCAGAATCTGGATGAGGCCCTGCGGAACTTCAAGCTCAGTGTGGATGCCTGGAGCGAAGCCGCGTACAGCACGCGCCGCGCCGCTCAGTTTGTGCCCCGTCCCAACTGGCGGCCGGCCGCGGCCTGGGCGCTCGGTTGTGCGCTCGTGGCATCGAGTGTTTCCGGCGTGGTCTACAAGCACCATCAAGGGGAGATCGAGGCTAAGCAAGCTGCGGCGACGCTTGCCGCACAGCAGAAGCAGATTGCAGATCTGCAGGCGGCCGACGAAGAAGACCTGCTTGCCAGTGTCGATAGCGACGTCTCTCAACAGGTTCCGAGCGCCATGGAGCCCTTGGCTCAGATGGCCGAGGACGACAGTAAATAAACGAACGGGTTCCAATTTGCCCGCCCAACCCCCAAAAACTGTCTCTCACGATTGTGAGGAAGAGGAGAAAGCAATGAAAACTGGTTTGACTGCACGTCTTGGACTTGCGATTGCATCGATTCTGCTGGCGGCTTCCGCGCTGGCTCAGGGCCCCGGTGGCGGCATGGGACCCGGCTTTGGAGAACACCGGCCTCCCTTCGAAAAGGCGATGGGCCCCAATGGCGACCACGGCCGCTGGTGGAACAACCCCAAGGTGATTGAGGCGCTCAAGCTCACCGACGCTCAGCGCAAGGAGATGGACGCCACGCTGCTCGCGCATCGCGAGAAGCTTGTTGACCTCCATGCCAATCTGCAGAAGGCCGAGCTTGAGATGGAGCCCCTGATGGGCGACGACCAGCCCAACGAAGCCAAGATTCTGGCGGAGATCGACAAGATCGCTGCCGCCCGCGCCGAGCTCGAAAAGGCCAATGCGCGTTTCCTGCTCGGCATTCGCGCCAAGCTCACGCCCGACCAGTGGAAGGCGCTCAAACAGCTCCAGACCGATCGCCAAAAGCACATGGAGGAGCATGGGCCCTGGCAAAGGGGTGAGGGACGGCCGGGCCGCGACGGACAGGGACCCGCCGGACAAGGTCCTCAGGGCCAGCATCACAGAATGCCTCCTCCGCCTCCGGGCTCTGCACCGGCCAGCGGACCCCAGGGCATGCTTGACCCGGATTCGGACGGCCCCGCGCCTTCTGCGGCTCGAACTCCGGCTGCCGGAATGGAGCAATAAATCAGCTTCAATCTCGTTTCAGCACGAGAACATTGCGGTTGCAGTTCTTGAAATCCGATGGCGGCGAGAGAGACTTCTCTTGCCGTCTCTTTTTTTGCTGACTTCCCACCCGCCTCCCTCCGGCCCCACCCCACACAACCGAAACCGCATGGTGTTTCTCCCCCGCCCGGTATTGCGTTCACTCATTGCTTTCCTCGTTGGCGACATCGCTTTTTCCCCCACTGACGTCTCAATCCACTCCCATCGTTGTTCCGAAACAGGACAAACTTGTGGCTCGCTCCGGCACACGCTCTGTGGCGTATTCAGACAGCATTTGCAGCGCTTTCGGACACATCGTGACCCAAACCGCGACACCTTGTATGGAGGCTGGACAGACTGTTCTTCCAGGACTCCTTGAAAATATGACTAAAGTTATTTCGTCATCCTCCGATGAGGTGGGTGGATGCGAGAACGCCCGGAAGGCATTCGCAGACAGCCCGGCGGAACGATCTGAACCGCCGCGGGCTGAGGCGGGCTCAAGAGCATCCTTGAAGGGAGTTAATTCCATGGCCCTCGGTGTATTGAACAATCTTTCGGCGATCTACGCAGAGAACAACCTGAACAATACGAACAACAGCCTGCAGACCGTTTTGCAGCAGTTGTCGTCTGGTTCAAAGATCAATTCGGGGGCCGATGATGCAGCGGGGCTTTCTCTTGTCAACGGCCTCGAGGCCAACTCCATGGCCCTCATGCAGTCCGAGACCAACGCGACAGAGGGCGTTGGCCTGCTTGATGTGGCCGATGGCGCTCTCTCTCAGGTCACCAGCCTGTTGGACCGCGCCATCACCCTCGCCACCGAAGCCTCGAACGGCACGCTCAACTCTACCCAGGAAGCAGCCGCCAACCAGGAGTATCAGTCGATCCTGGCCGAGGTCAGCAACATCGGTTCCACCACGACCTATAACCAGCAGCAGGTTTTCACTGGAAAGGTCACCGCCGTCTACACCGGCGACTCCTCAACCGCCGGCTCTTC
>CAYWSR010000154.1:0-11062 GCA_964460385.1 uncultured Occallatibacter sp.
ACGGCAAGAGCCAGGTCACCGTCGAATACGACGAAAACGGCAAGCCCGCCCGCATTGACGCGGTGGTCATCAGCAGCCAGCACGCCGAGAGCATCGGCAACGAAGAGCTCAAGGCCGACATCCTCAAGCACGTCATCAAGGCCGTCCTCCCTGAGAAGTGGCTCGACGAAAACACCAAGTACCACATCAATCCCACCGGCCGGTTTGTCATCGGCGGACCCATGGGCGACACCGGCCTCACCGGCCGCAAGATCATCGTCGACACCTACGGCGGCATGGGCCGTCACGGCGGCGGCGCATTCAGCGGCAAAGACCCGACCAAGGTCGACCGCTCGGCTGCCTACGTGGCCCGCTACATCGCCAAGAACATCGTGGCTGCCGGCCTGGCCGACAAGGCTGAAGTCCAGCTCGCCTACGCCATCGGCGTCGCCGAGCCCGTCAGCGTGCTCGTCGAGACCTTCGGCACCGGCAAGCTGAGCCCGGCGAGGCTGACCGAGCTCGTCCGCAAGAACTTCTCGCTCAAGCCCAAGGGCATCATCGAGAGCCTCAACCTGCGCCGCCCCATCTACCGCCAGACCGCGGCCTACGGCCACTTCGGCCGCACCGAGCCCGGCTTCACCTGGGAAGCAACCGACAAGGCCGCCGCCCTCGCCGAACAGGCCGGCATCGCCACCGCCGCAAAGTAAAGATCACCCCAGAACGCCGCAACACAATGGGACCCATTCGCGAGGATGGGTCCCATTGTTCATAGGCTCCTCGCAGGTCGCCGGCCTTACGTAGCGCCGGTCTCCAGACCGTCTGTCCTGGGCCTCCTGGCCCTCAGGTACTCACCGGATTTCAGAAGCTGACTCGGCGCGCGGTCGCCAAATCCTACTGTGCCGGCGGAGCCGTAGCCGGCGCTGCGGAATCGCTCTTTTTGGCGAAAGTGAAATCGCAGGGCCGTCCAAGGATTCCCGCACCCGCGTCACGTTTTCCCGTTCCCGTGGTATCGCTGAATTTAGCTTCGATGTTGTAGTCGTACTTGTTGCCTTTGATTGCGGTCACGAGGCCTGCCTTTCCTGCCTGCACCGTGCCCTTGGCGTGCAGTTTGGCGCTGCCGTCGTTGTTGATGGGGCCGTCGATCACCAGGTAGCCGGGACCGTGTTCCTCGCCATGCTGGGCATGGAAGACGCCATGGTCGATCGTGCTCTCAAATTTCCACTGGTATGCCGGCATGTGCTCACTCGCATCGCAGCTCATTGTCGTCGTCCACGTGCCGTCAAAATGCGATCCTGGGGCTTGCGCCCACAGCATTGGGACGCAAGCCGTGAAAAGGCAGACCAGTCTCTTCGTCCGCATCGGTGACCTCCCTCGGAAAAGAATCCTGCCAAAAGGATTAACCGATACACGCCGATGTTGGCAACGAGTTTTTCAATCCACTCTTCCCTCCGCGCCTTTACCGAGATAGGGCCGGCGACAGTCGCGCGGCTCACGATCAGCTGCCAAGAAAAACCGACCGTCCCCGTTGACATACCTAGACTTCTTTGCCTACCATCGGGTACACCAGGAAATCGAGGTATCGGGATGGGGCGAAACGATCTTCAGGGAAGCCTGGACCTGCTGGTTTTGAAAACTCTTTCGCAGCGAAGCCGTCTGCACGGCTATGGCATCGTCCAGCACATCCAGCGCGCCACTGATGATTTGCTGCAAGTGGAGGAGGGATCTCTTTACCCGGCCCTTCACCGCATGGAGCAGAGCGGCTGGATCAGCTCGGAGTGGGCGCTCACCGAGACCGGGCGGAAGGCGAAGTACTACAAGCTGACCGCCGTCGGAAAAAGGCAATTGCTGGCAGCTGAAGCGGACTTCGAACAACTTGTGAAAGGCATCCGCGCCATGCTGCGGTTTGCGTGAGGTGATCGAATGGCGCTGTTTCGCCGCATGTCGAATCTCCTCCATCGCTCGCGGATGAATGACGAGATCGATGCCGAGCTCAAGTCGCACATCGAGATGCGGACTGAGGAGAACCTGGCAAGCGGCATGTCCGCAGAAGAAGCGCGGCGCGATGCGCTGGTGCGCTTCGGCAACCGGGCGGTGACCAAAGAGCGCGTGGCCGCTGAGGATATGAGCCAGGCGTTTCCCCTCTTCTGGCGCAATGTTCGTTTTGCCGCCCGCCAGTTGCGCCGTTCACCCGGCTTCGCGCTCACCGCGATCCTTACATTGGCCTTCGGCATCGGCCCCAACGTGGCGATCTTCAGCATTGTCTGGGCTACTTTCCTTGCTCCGGTTCCCTATCCTCACCCGGAGCAGGTCGTGGTGGTCTGGAACCACTACAAGGGCGAGCGCTCTCCCACAAGCGGCGACGAGTATGCCCAGTTCGCTGCGGAAAACCGTACATTCCAGAGCCTCGACTTTCAATCGTGGGTTGTCGTTCACCTTACAAATCCGGACCACACCGCGGACGCGATAGGCGGCCTACCGGTGAGCCCTGGGTTACAAACCAGGACGATCGGAAGGCCTGTGGCGCTCGGCCGCGACTTCCGACCCGATGAAGGTGGGCCCGGCAACGACCATTTTGTAATCCTCTCGCATGAGCTATGGCAGAGCCGATACAATTCCGACCCCAATATCCTGGGAAAGTCCATCCTCGTTCAGGATGAGCCCTACACCGTCGTTGGCGTTACCCCGCCCGACCCCAACGAGCGCCCCGGATCCGGAGGGGTGCAGTTCAGTGTTCCTGTCCGGCTGGTACCCGGCGTTCAGACAAATCACTTCGGCATCATGATCGGCCGCCTCAAACCCGGAGTGACTCTGGCGCAGGCACAGGCGGATCTCTCCGTGATCGACCGCAGGTTTGCTTTGCAGCACAAATTCGGCGGGGATGCGAATGCCAGGTCATTGACCGTGGAACGGTTCCGCAACGATTGGCTCGATCTCAAGATTCAGCGCAATTTGTGGCTCTTGCTTGCTTCGGTCGGCCTGGTATTGCTTATCGCCTGCGCGAACATCGCCAATCTGCTGCTTGCACGCGGCACGGCGCGCAGTCAGGAGCTTGCCGTCCGCTCCGCGCTCGGCGCATCGCGCCGGCAGATCTTCGTTCAGTTACTCACTGAGAGCCTTCTACTCGCGTTGCCGGGGGGTGCGACCGGCATCGCAATTGGCTGGGGCATCATGAAGCTCAGCATGGCAAGCTTCCCTGACCTGATGATCGGATCCTCAGACACGGTAGTAGAAATGAACCTCCCTGTCCTCTGTTTTGCGGTCTTGATCTCGCTGCTGGCCGGCGTTGTGTTTGGATATGCTCCAGGGTGGAAGGCGACAAGGCTTAATCTGAGCGAAACTTTAAAGCAAGGATCGCGCACTCCAGGTGGCCGAAGCCGTGCACCCATTCAGTCGGTCCTTGTCGTCGCCGAGATTGCATTGGCTCTCATTCTCTTGTCGGGCGCGGGATTGGCGCTGCACAGCTTTTGGAATCTTAGCCGGATCGACCTCGGCTTTACTGCCGACCATTTACTGACGGCAGAATTGAGGCCGCGCGAAACTCCTGGGCGGGGCGGCGTTGCAAACCTTCCGCAGCCCCAGCAAATCGTAGTTCAGGAACATCAACTCATCGATCGGATCCGCGCTGTTCCGGGTGTGGCCGATGCTGCCCTTGCCACGGGTTTGCCTTTCGAGGGATATAACACCTTTCCGTTTTCTGTCGCCGGCCAACCGGTAGACAAGGCTCACCCTCCCGTGGCCGACTTTAACGCGGTCACCCCAGACTTCTTCAACGTTCTCGGAATTCGTCTTGTCCGCGGCAGGCTTCTCAACGAGAACGACACCCTGGCAACACCCTATGCGATCATGGTGAACGAAACGTTCGTCCGGCGTTACTTGCCCAACGTAGATCCGTTGGCACAACGCCTGACATTGCCGCACCTCCAACTCGTCTCGGGGGGAATGACGACTCAACCGCACTTTGACGAATACCAGATTGTGGGCGTCTTTCACGACGTCTTTGAAGATTCGCACCTCACCGGCACGGTGCAGCCAGCGATGTACGTCGCGCAGTGGCAGGTAGCAATTCCTTGGGTTAGCATCGCCGTTCGTACTGTGGCGGCGGACCCGGGGACTGTCACACGTGGTCTGCAATCCGCTGTAGCCGCAGTGGAGCCCACCTCCGCCATCGACCATGTTGAAGTCATGCAGGAGGTCGTCGATGGGAAGACAACGAGCGACCGGTTTCAGATGGTTCTGCTTGGCAGCTTTGCCGCCTTGGCGCTCTTGCTGGCAGCGGTGGGTGTCTTTGGAGTCATGGCGTTTTCAGTCGCCCAGCGCACACACGAGATTGGGATTCGTATGGCGCTCGGCGCCCGACGCAGCGAGGTGGTTGTGCTGGTGGCACGCGGAGGAATGCGGCTCGCGCTCATCGGCGTCGTGATCGGCCTGGCTGGCGCATACGGACTTGGCCGGTTGATGCAAACCACGCTCTACGGCGTCGGCGCAGTCGACTTTGGCAGCCTGGCCGCCGTCTCAGCATTGCTGATTGTCGTCGCAGCCCTGGCCTGCTGGCTGCCGGCGCGCCGCTCGGCTGCCATCGATCCCATGCAGGCCCTGCGCGACGAATAGCTGGAACGGCAACGAGTCCCGGCGACCGCCCCGACCCGACCCAATCCGATTCGCCCCTCGTTACCGGGCAGTGGATGCGACAGCGCTCGCCGCCGCCGCTACCGGAATCCGATGCACCACCTGGTCTGCGGTAAGCACCAGCAGCAGGTTTTCCTTGCCGCTCACGAGTTCAGCCAGACGCACTGGCGAAGCAAAGGAAAAGCGCGTCAGTTCATTGCCGGTGCTCTCTTCTACCAACAGGATCTCGTTTGTGCGATTGACCGCGGCGATGAGTCCGAGCGAAGCGTTGCTCGCGATTGCCGATCCAATGAACTCTCCAACCTTCGAGCCGTCCCCGAGGCGATAGATTCCAGTCACCCGGTCTTCTCCGCGAACCAGCACGAACTTGCCTGAGACCATTCCGCGGCGAGGGTCAAACCAGCCGCGCGAAAGGTCCACTTCAGGCACAACGACTTGTTCCAGCGCAGCTCCGCGGTCGGCCGTCACCGTTTCGATCAGCAGCCCCCTCTTCTTGTCGTTCATTGCTTCCGCCTGCTTCTGCAACACCGGAAACTGGGCAAGTTCCGACTTGGCGGTCACCGTGCTCAGGTCCCATGCCAGAACCAGCCGGTTGTCCTCTGCCGGCCAGCAGGCCGGAGTTTCATTCGGATAATCGCGCGACCACGCCAGGGCTTGCGTCTTCATGTCTCTCACTTCCAGCGTCGCATGGCGATCGGGAGGCATATCTTTGCCGGTGCGCAAAATCATCTGGCCAAAAGCTCCCCGATCGATCAGCAAACCGTGATGCTCCGATGCCTCCTTCTTGTCCATCGGCTTGAATGCGTACTGCAGATCGCGATACTGCCTGTCGGTGTCCTCAAGCTTGGCCAGGTTCGCCGATGCGAACGGCTCCAAAGTGAATTCCAGCTGTGCCGGATCGAACTTCATGAACTGCGGAAACAGTCCAAACAACTGATCGCTGCTATCGATCCATGCGCTGCGAAACGGCCTCACCATCTTCACCTGTTTGCCCGATTCGAGGTTCCAGATCATCGCCCGGTTTTTCATGGAGACGGCCAGGTATTTGCCATCCTCAGAAAACACCGCCGCGGTGGGAACGGGCATCGGCCCCTGCGTCAGCGGAATGTGTTTTGAGCCCGGCGTCCCGATCTGCGCCACCGTTACGCCGCCCATGGCGTCTTCAAGAGCCACCGTCGAGTCCCATGCGTCGATCGCGGGCAGCTTGGCCGCTGTCAAAACCTTCTCCTGAATGGGATCGAGAATTCCAACCGCATAATCCTTCAGCGGAGACACAATCAGGGCACTCCCCTTGGTCACCGGATCCACCTGCTGATCGGCGAGTTCTGTCTCCTTCACAATCTGCCCTTGCGGAAAGGTCATAACATCCGCTTCATACATGCCCGGCCCCTTCGCCTGAAAGATCGCATAGAGCTGTCCCGGCCCGATAAAACTCATCCGTGCCTGGGATAACTTCTGCAGCTTGCCCCCCAGGGGGATGGGCTGCCGCAGCGCAAGGTCCCACGCCGACACCCGGTCCCCCGCAACCAGCAGCAGATACTTGCTGTCGGGCGTGGCCAGCATGTCCATCAGCGGAAACTCCGATCGCGTGCGCAGCGCGCCCAACAGCCGGCTCGCATAGGGTGTGTAGAGGCCCGGCTCGAAGAACCCCTCCTTCTCGAAAAACGGCTTCCCTGTTTCCACGTCCATCAGGCGCACGCCGATGCGCAGGTAATCTCCGTGCACGTTTGCGAAGGCGCACGCAAAAGTCTTGCCATCGGGCGTCAACAGCGTTTGGTTACACCCGTCGAAGACCACGAGTTCTTTAGCGCTCACCCGCTTGCCGTCGCCCACGTTCCACTGCTCAACGCGCAGTTTGCTATCGCTGAAGATCACGCTTTTCGAGTCGGGGGTAAACTGCGCCGGCTCCACGTTTGGCGCGTCGATGCGAAACAATGTCTTGCCTGCTGCTATCTCTTCCACTGAGATCCCGCTCTCATCCTGGGCAAGAATCAGGCGTCCGTCCGGGCTGAAGCGAATGCGCGATAGGCTGGGCCGCAAAGGCGGATCGAGCGCCAGGGGCCGGTCGCCTTCGATTTCGTCGGCCGCCATTTGAACGCGCTGATCCAGCGTTGCGTGAAGCCACGCGGTAAAGGCCTCGCTGTTCTGCGGCTGCCTCGATTTGCAACCGGACGGAAGTTCCGCGATCAGTTCCAGCGCCGCCCTGTATCGCCGGGCAGATTCATGGGTCACTCCGAAAAGATCCGAAAACCAGTCGCCCTTCTTTCCCTTGTTCATCATGCTTTCGTCCATGAACGCGGCAAAGCTCTCCGGCGAGTACCCGGCATTCACCAGTTCAAAAAGCGCCAGGCGATCGGCAAGCACTTCACGGTCCTCGTCCGTTTGATCCTTTTCATAGCTCTTGACTGGTGTCGTGAACAGTTGATGCACTTTGGCAAAGATGTCCGCGCGGTCGGTCACAGCCGTCACGCCCAGCCTGAAGCGGAACGCTCGGCTCAGGGAGATAGCCACCTGGTGCGTAGCCAGGTGGCCGATCTCATGCGCCACCACGCCGGCCAGTTCATCTTCGCTCTTCACCGACGCAATCAGTTTCCTGCTCACGTACACGCGCCCCCCCGCCAGGGAATACGCGTTGATGTCTGCCGAGTCGTATACGCGAAATTTATATTGGATGCCCGTCGGCGGCAGGGTCGCCAGCAACCGCTGCCCTAAGCGCGTGAGCTCATCGTCGGCGGCAGGAGCTGCCAAATGCAGGCTCGGCTCGTAGTACTCGGCCAGGGCATCGCCAAGGTCCTGCTCCTGTTTGTCATTGAAGATGTTGACCGCGTTGGTGGTAAAGCCGGGCAGCGTCACGCTGCAGCTTGAGGCACCGTTCGTCTGGCCTTCGCATTGCCAAACCACGATCCCGGAAAGGCATGCAACCATCGCAAACCTGGTAGCCAATCTCATAGCAGCCTTCTGAAATCCACATCGATTTTGCGGCCCAGCATACCAGATATCGTCGCCCGAGGAAGTGATTACGGATGCGCAGCTTTTCGTTTTCCCCCCAAGCCGTCCAAAACGCGATCTCTGCCCCTCAGTTCGACACCCCACACCCGATACCCGATACTCCCACCGAGCGCAAAACCAAAGGCATTCCGGGCGGGAACGGCGTTTCTCAGGACCGAACCGTTCTTCGTGGGGATAACCCATGTTGGATGAGTGACTCGGGCTGTTATCGCCAGTTGAACCCGGATCAGATGATATACCAATCTCTTGCCAAGACCCCGCGACCTCTGCCGGGGCTCGGCAGAGGTCTCCTCGTTATGCTATAGCTGCAGTAAATCGTTGGCGACACGCTTTTGGAGAGATGGAGAGAGATTCGCCCGCTTAGCGAATTGGGACCAACTGTCAATGGCGCTACGAACATCAGATAGGACGTTCTCGGGCTTTCTTACGCTGAAACGATTAGCAACCTCTAGAAGATCCGCCTTGGAGATGTCTTTGAACTTTTGGTTGACACTCATCAAATGCTGATAGGTCCACTTCCCCATTGGGTTGTAGGCGTGTGTCACATCGTAGGCTGGTGAAAGATTCCACGGTTGTCCCTGTCGAAGAATGAAGCCAAAGTTCTTGGTGTGATCGTCACAATTGCGTCCCATTACATTGAATGCCATGCAACGGAAAATTTGGTTCAACGCATCGTCGTCGAGACGGAGCTCGCTAGCCGTCATGAAGAGTTGCGAGTAGTCGTGTGTGCCGCGTTGCCGAAAGTCAAGGTGATTGATTGCACACAGCGTCTGGATGTGGTGTTTCAGAGTCTTTCCACCAATCACTTCACGATCAAATCGCTTGGTCATGAAGTGAGCGCGTCCATTTTCCTCGAGCAAGCGCGAATCCGACATCCGGATGCCTGCAGCCGTTGCCATCAAATAGTATGCAAATTCAATTCGACCGTAGCCTTCGCCGGTTCCGAGTTCCTCATCTTTGCCTACGCCATCGAATTTCAACAGCCAATGCTCAAACCCTGGGGCAGCATCGAACTGTCCGCTCCGCACTTCGTTTGTTGCCGGATTCCACGCGATAACGGCCTTCGCTCGGGCGCCGCCGGCGGAGGTCCCGACCTTGATTATGTTGGCGAGGGCGGCTTTGGCTTCATGGTCGACTGAGAAGGTTCCCTGGACAAGGCGTCTAGCCTCTTCAACGAGCTCCTTCATTTCGACCGGGGCCGAGCTTTCTTTGTGAGCTCCTCTCGCAGGTCTAAACTCGAGCGCGCCCATTCCTCGTTTTCCCATATATGCGAGTCGGTCAAGAACAGTGACGGAACTCTTCACAATGCCTCGCTGGGCCATCCATGCGTCAATGAGAGCGTTTCCGAAGTCATCTGGTAGTGCGTCAGCCAAAAGAGCAGGGAGACGGAAATATGTAGCTTCCGGAAGCGTCGGAAAAACGTAGACCTGTCGGGACTCCTTCAAAGACATATGAAGAGGAGATAGTTCGACCCCCGTTCTTTTCCAAGTAGGATCGTATTCGAACGCGTAATAGGCGAGACTGGGGTCAAGAGTGACAGCCCCCGCGAAACGGTCCCAAACCCACACTTCAATAACCGATACGTCTTTCATCCTTTGTTTGCCTCAATGCTTGAACGACGCACACGCCGACGGGCGGTTTCCGAATGGCGCAAAAGCGCCAGCGGGCTAACAGAGGGTTTAGGCGCAAGCAAACGCAAGCCATCGAGAGAATCGAGAGCTTTCAAGACGCGAACGAGCGTTTCGATGCTTGATCCGCGACCAGCCTCGAGATTTCTCAATGCTTTCTCGGAAATTCCGGCCTTTTCGGCAGTCGTGATTTGATCCAAGTTCTTCGCGATACGCAGTTCTTGGAGCTGCTTTCCCAATGCAGCCTGCAGTTCGTCCGGAGACATAAATGTCATGTCGGCCATATCGGTATAATAGTACCGATTATGCTAGAATGTCAACGTAACCGGCATCATAGTGCCGTTTAAATCAATTTTGCATAAGCGGTACAATCGTGCCGTTTATGATGCCAGTAATGCATAATCGGCATCATTATACCGAATATACGGACATCATTTTATTTCATCTTTCGGTAGTTGGCAGGTATATATACCTGCCAACTACCGTTCATTTGATCCCTCGTTTGATGCCTTCACTGCTATGTATATATACCTGGCAGTGAAGGCAATAAATGCGGCTTAAAACACAACTCGCAATCCAAGCGCACATCGAAGCACTGCCTCCACGTGCCTGGAGTCGAAGAGATTTTCAAGAGCTGCTGGCCGAGAAGAGAGATGAATGGAAGGCCCCTCAGTACCTCACTCCTGGGCGTCTCATCACTTCCCTGCTGAATAATGACTTCGCTCGCAGAATTGACATCAAGTCTAAGGACTATGGAATCAAGAGCCGCTACGTAACCGGCGATCTGTCTCTGCTCCCATTCGCTTGTTCGTTCTACAAGCGATCCTACATCTCCCATGCCGCCGCGCTTCATGTTCACGGCCTGCTGCCGGAGAGCACCATCTACGTGAACCATGAGCAAGCTCCCAAGAAGACAACATCTCGCCTTAGCCAAAGCGGCATTGATCAGGCGTTCACGAACCAACCCCGTCGCTCATCCTACGAATTTCAGACGGGGACTCACACATTCGTTTTCCTGAACGGCAAGAATACAGGCGATGCTGGCGTGGTGGAGATCATAGGACCTTCCGGCCAACCCATACGATGTACGTCGCTGGAGAGAACCCTGATCGACTGCGCAGCGCGCTCTCAATCCCGCGCAGGGGGTGCGGGGACTCGGCGGTCGTCAGAGCCGCCAGGTACAAACCAAGTCCAAAGACGGTGTGGGTGGCCAGACTCTTGATTGAATCGATGACCGGCCTGGGAGCCTTAGAAGAAGCGATTCCCGCTCCCAACGCCAGTTGCAGAATGAAATGCGGCGCGACAACCGTTGCGATCCCAATGCTGAGTGCAGGGAGCAAAGTCGGCCTTCGCGCCCATTGCAATCCGTCAACAGCGAGTAGGAGGGCTGCGAAGGTAATTCAAATGGAATAATGGGCAAGCCATCCCATCCACAACTCGCCTCTTATGGGCGTCGCTTTCGCTATGCCTTCATGAATCCATTGACCCTCGGGAGAATGACCGATCCACCAGCCGAGAAAAGCAAAATCTAGCAATGGGATTCCAAGCTGCTTCAGCAAAAGGGTCCAAAGGCCATCACAATCGTGGCTCCGGTGCCGAAATAGAAGGCGCGCAAGACGAATTATCACGCATGACTCATGTTGAGACCTTCCCCTTGTAGGAATCGGCCGCGATTCGGATTCCATCTGCATAGGGGGTTCCGGTGAAGCCGAATTCCTTCGCAAACTTTGTCGAGTCGAACAAGTAAGGAGAATCGCTCTGGTACAGCATCTCGTACGACTCGCGAACCTGGGGGTTGAACCATCCGGCCAGCCAAAGCA
>CAYWSR010000155.1:0-11029 GCA_964460385.1 uncultured Occallatibacter sp.
CGCGCGCGCCCTTGCGGATGCCGGTGGTGGTGTAGCAGCCGGCTGCGTGGATGGCGGACGAGCGAATGATGAGGGCCATAGAGGTATTGCGGGCGTTCCGGAGTGCGAATGTGTATGGCCGCATCGTACCATTGAAGGGGTGAGGGAATTTGGAATGAGTCGGCGAGTGATCGGGGGGTTATTGGTGGCAGGGGCGGCGCTGGCGCTCGTTTGCGCGCCGTTGGCTCGCGGGCAGTCCGGCGACGGGCAGAAGCCGGCGACGCCACCAGCCCAGCAGGGAGGGGCGCCAAGTGGGGGAAATCCGTTTCCTGAAGACACATCGAATGTGCCGGTGATGCCGTCGAAGGGGACTCCGACATTGCCGGACGCTGCAGGGCCTCCTGCGGGTCAAGGTGCAGGGCAAAGTCCGGGGCAAGGTTCAGGGCCAGGTACTGGACAAGGCGCCGGAGCGCAAGGCGGCGGATCGAATCAGTTTCCGGGAGATACGGGCGATGTGCCGGTGATGCCGTCGAAAGGAACACCGGCGCTGCCGGAGGGGACATACAACGGGAATTACAGCGTTGGTCTGCCAAATGACGATGCCGATCCGGTGAAGAGCCCAGATGATCCTGTAGCGGACACTTCGAGTCAGCGCGAAGGCTTTTCGAGTTCGAATATTCCCGGACTGGACAAGATTCTGGACAAGGTGAGCGACGAAGACCAGCAGGCGGCGAAAAAGAAGGGGCGCGTCGGAGAAAAGAATGCGCAGCCAGCCGAACACAAGGAGACGCCGAGCGAAGACATCGAGGTAGGTAAGTTCGAGCTCGAGCGGAAGAACTGGAAGGCGGCGCTTTCTCGGTTTGAATCGGCGCTGGTGCTCTCGCCGGATGATCCGGAGGTGTACTGGGGACTGGCGGAGAGCGAGCGGGGGCTGGGTCAGTTTGCTGAGGCGCGCGCCAACTACAAGAAGTTGCTTGACTACGATCCGGACGGTCCGCATGGGAAAGCGGCGCGCAAGGCGCTGAATGATCCGCAGATTGAGCATTCGCAGGCAGCCGCGGTTAGCGCCAAGTAAGGGTCTTGGCCGATGCAAGGGATGAGCGAACTTAGAAGTTAAACTGCTGAAGATAGGCGGTGAGAATGCGCGGGCCCCAGAGGTGGGCGACGATGCCGCCGATGCACAGGAAAGTTCCCAGGGGTAGCCTTGCGAACTTGCGCTCGCCGGCAGAACCGGCAGAGTCAGTGGCGGAATTGGGGCCGGTACGGGCGGGGTTGGCTGAGTCTTGCGGGGCTGGACGCAGGCGAGCAAGGACGAAGATGCCGGCGATCGCAGCGAGAATCACGCCGATTGCGAAAGAAAGCAGGGCGAGGGGCAGGCCCATCCAGGCCGCAAGCAGAGCCATGAGCTTGGCGTCGCCGAGGCCGATGCCCTCGCGGCGGCGGATGAGGAAATAGATCCAGCGGATCAAGAGAATAAGCATCGCCGCGCCGCCGATGCCGAGCAGGGTGTCGAGGATGAAGCCCTTGAGGTCGTAGTAGGGCGGGGGCACGAAATCTCCCCAGTTGCCAAGGAGAAGCGCGGAGATCACGGTCAGCGTAAAGCCGATGGCCGCGCCGGGAAGGGTGAGCCAGTTGGGCAGCCAGAGGTTTTCCCAGTCGAGGAAGGCGAGGGCGACGACCAGCCAGTAGAAGACTAGCTTGCCGGCAAAGATCATTAGTGTGTTGTCGGCGATGACCTTGGGCAGGGCTGGATCGAAGAGGCCGAGGGGGATTTGCCAGGCGGAGTAGCCCCAGAGGAGAGCAATGCCGGCTTCGATGATGGGATAGCGGAGGCCGATCGAGTGGTTGCATTTGCGGCAGCGGCCGCCCAGGGTGAGGAAGCTGAGGAGCGGAATGTTCTCATACCAGGGGATGGCGTGGTCGCAGTGGCGGCAGTGCGAGCCGCCCTCAGAGATGCTTTCGCCGACAGGCCAGCGGCTGATGCATACGTTAAGAAAGCTGCCGAACATGAGGCCCAGGAGCGCGGCAAAGGCAGTGCCGAGGGGACGGATCATAGTTGAGGTGAGTATACGGTTCCGCAGCACGAGTTGAGCTAAAAGTTCTCGACTTGTACCCATTTCGCTCGCCACGGGGACCGAAAGGGATGGGGTACCCTGGCTTGTTGTGGGAGTTGCGCGGGGACCGCACAAGGACGTTGGTTAGACTGGATTGTGATGAGCGCGCTTGAGGGAGAATCCGGCACAAAGAATGCGGCCAGAGGATTGGCGACTGACCCGGCGCGGGCAGCGGAGCGGTTCGACGAGTCGGTGCGGATTATGGCGCGGTTGCGGGGACCGGGCGGTTGCCCGTGGGACCGTGAGCAGACCTTCGACACGATAAGAAAATACACGCTGGAGGAGGCCTACGAGGTCTTCGACGCAATTGAGTGCAGGGACTTTCCGCATCTGGCCGAGGAACTGGGGGATCTGCTGCTGCAGGTGCTGTTTTATGCGGAGATGGCGGCGAACGAGGGCGAGTTCACAATTGCGGACGTGCTCGATCAATTGAATCGGAAGCTGGTGAGGCGGCATCCGCATGTTTTTGGCGAGGAGGCTTCAAGGGCGGCGGGAAACCAGGCCGACGTGGACGCGGCGGTGGAGAATGCAGCGGATGGCGCGGCGGCTGCCGTGCTGCGGAACTGGGAAGAGATCAAGCTGGCCGAAAAAAAAAGGCAGGCGGAGAAGAAGTCGCGAGTGGGCGAGGACCGGAAGAGGACTTCGCGCCTTGACGGGGTGCTGCGGGCGGTGCCGGCCTTGAGTGAGGCCGCGAAGCTGGGGGCAAAGGCGCAGAAGGCGGGGTTCGACTGGCAGAGCTGGCGGGATCTGTTGCCGAAGGTGGCGGAAGAGGTGGCGGAGCTGGAGGCCGAAGCTGCGAGCGATGACCCGGCGCGGAAGCCGCGCGTTGAAGCGGAGCTTGGGGACCTGCTCTTCACGGTGGTGAATCTAGGCAGGCATCTTGGCGTGGATGCAGAGATGGCGCTGCGCGGATGCAATCTGCGATTCCGGGAGCGTTTCCAGGAGATGGAGCTTGCGACGGAGAAGCCGCTCGAAGAGCTGGAGCCGGAAGAGTTGGAAGCGCTGTGGGCAGCGGCAAAGAAAAAGCTCAAGAGTGCGGGGCCGGATTGATGAGCGACGATTCGGCATCGAATGCGGGGCGAAAAGCGCGAATGGGGTCGGTCGAGATCAGGGCGTGCGATGGCCTGGATGAACTGGAGGCGTGCGTTCGATTGCAGGTGGAGACATGGGGGTATGACCCGGCAGATGTGATTCCGCGCAGGGCATTCCTGGTAGCGCAGAAGATCGGCGGCCAGGTGCTGGGAGCGTTTGACAGGGAGCTAGAGGGCAAGGGCAGGACGGAAAGAGGGATTGAAGGCGGGGCTGTTGTTGGAAGACCTGAAGAGCTGGTCGGATTCGCGTTTTCTTTGCCTGGAGTGAAGTTGAGTGAAGGAATTGCGTCGCCTTATCTGCACTCGCACATGCTGGCTGTGAGGGAGGAGTATCGCAACCGCGGGATTGGTGTGGAACTCAAACTAAGTCAACGAAGGGAAGCACTTGCGCGCGGGATCCGGAAGATGGAGTGGACCTTCGATCCGCTGGAGATCAAGAACGCTTTCATAAATATCCACAGGCTGGGAGCGATCGTTTCGACGTATCGCGTGAATTTCTATGGTTTATCCTCATCTCGACTGCAGGGTGGTCTTCCAACGGATCGGCTAGTGGCGGAATGGTATCTGAATTCGCCACGAGTTCGAGCCCGGGTGGATGGGCGTCCCACAGGGAAATACGCCATAGAAAAGCGGATCGTCGTCCCGGCTGGCATTTCCGAGTGGAAGGCCGAGGAGGCGAGCCGGGGCCGCGCAAAAGCCGTTCAATTGGAGAACCGCCGGACGTTACAAGAAGCATTCAACGAGGGAATGACCGTACTTGGCTTCCTGAGGGATGCGGATGGCAATGGAGTCTTCGAACTGGGCCGTCTCCCCACGGACCCGGCGGAGCTTGAATGATTTCCGAAGGAACGCATTCATTATGAGAATTGATTCGATTGTGCTGCGTGAAGTGCACATGCCCCTGCTGCGTCCGTTTGAAACCAGCTTTGGAGTCACCCTTGAACGAAGGATTCTTCTGGCTGAAGTCCGGTCGGAGGGGTTGACTGGCTGGGGCGAATGCACGGCAGGGGAGCGTCCGTTCTTTTCGCCCGAGTCGACGGAGAGCGCGTGGCAGGTGATTGTGAACGAGCTGGGGCCGATGCTGGCCGCGAGCGAGCCGGAGCACGGCGGGGAGTGTCCAGGGATATTCCGCCAGGTGCGCGGAAACCCGATGGCCAAGGCGACGCTGGAGAACGCAATCTGGGATCTGGAGGCGCAGCGCGAAGGGCTGCCGCTGGCGCAGCTGATTGGCGGAGTTCGGGAAACGATTCCGTGCGGGGTTTCTCTGGGGATTCAGCCTAGCGTACCGGAGCTGATGGCGATGATCGAGAAGGAATTGGCGGCGGGCTACCAGCGGATCAAGCTGAAGTGCAAGCCTGGCTGGGATGTAGAGGTCTTCGATCGGGTCAGGAACCGGTGGCCGGAGATCATGCTGAGCTGCGACGCCAACTCGGCGTACAAGCTCAGGGACGCGGATCACCTGGCGAGCTTTGACGCGTTCGACCTGCTGATGATCGAGCAGCCGCTGTGGTACGACGACTTTTACTATCATTCGATGCTGCAGAAGCGGCTGAACACGCCGATCTGCCTGGATGAGTCAATTCGCAACCGGCGGGATGTGCTGGCGGCAACCGAGATGGAATCGTGCCGGATTATCAACATCAAGCTGGGGCGGGTGGGTGGCTTTTCCGAGGCCATCGCTGTGCACAATGCGGCCCAGGAGCGGGGCGTTCCGGTGTGGTGCGGCGGGATGCTGGAGTCGGGAATTGGACGGTCGCACAACATCGCGCTGTCGACGCTGGAGAACTTCTCGCTGCCGGGGGATGTGTCGGCATCGGCGCGCTATTGGAAAGAGGACATCGTCGATCCGGAGATCACGGTCTCCAAGGCGGGCGAGATTGAGATTTCGGATTCACCGGGCCGGGGCTATGAAGTACGGACCGACCTGGTGGAACAGCTGACGGTGCGCAAGGAGCAAATTCGAGCGTTTGAACTGGTTGGATAGAGCTGCCCCCGAGCGGTCGCGGAGCGGGGACGATGGGCGGCAAGTTTGTGTGCTGAGTTGGGCGTGAGATTCGGCTTCGGTCGCGCTAGGCGTGGCCGGGGTTAACTTTTTTTTGCGGGCCAGTTGAAGCGGCGGCCCAGAATGCCTTTGAGAATCCAGTGATCGGTGGCCGCGGTTGCGCCAACGCCGACACCAAAGTTGATCTCCCACTTAGGGCTGACATTCAGGTTGATGCAGGGAAAGACCTGCTGTTGCTGCTTGTGCAGCGGGTAGGGGTGGCGCAGGTCGCCGTAGTCGGCGTAATACTCGATGGCGCCGTTGATCTTCTTGGTGAAGTCGTAACCTACAGTTGCGCCGGGAGAGAGGTCGAGGCCGAGGTTGACGTCGGGGCCGTGCCAGGTGCGTTCGAGGGCGGGGTTTACGGCGAGATACCAGCGACCTAGTTGCTTATCGACGATGGGGCGGATCTCCCAGGTCCATGTGTCGGGGGAGAATAGGGCGCGCTGATAGCCGATCTCAGTGGAGAGACTGACACCGACGGGCCAGTGCCAACTCTCGGGGACGCGCACGCGGGGGCGTATGTGGTCGCCGACCCATTGCGCGCCGAGGCCGCTCTGCTCTGACGTGAAGATATAGAAACCAACCTCTGACCAATCGTTGAGGCCTTGTGTGATCTCAACGGTTTCGTGCTCGGCGTGGTTGGTGGCCGCGAGGCCCGGCATGGCGGGATGGCCGACGGCGGTGAAGTTGGAATGGAGCTCGACCATCGTGGTGCGAGGCGGAACCGTCTCAGAGGCGTAGACCTGAATCTCGTAGTTACCCTGCGCGCGGGCGAGCGGGAAGGCGAGGGTGAGAAGCAGGAAGGAAGAGAGATGAGGCCGCACAAGAATACCTTTGAGAGGAGATGGATTTCGGCTTCCCAGTTTTATCTTAGATGGGCGCTTGATGGAGTGCGGTTCAAGCTTACAAGCCGGGGCGGCGATTGCTTCATCTCCAACTGTGAGGCGCTTCGACGACAGGTTCAAGAGAGGTGTCGAGGGGCTCGAAGTGGCGGGCTTTGACGTGGACAACGCCGTCCTGATTCTGCAGTTTGCCGGCGATGAGCAGGAAGCGCGTGCGGGTGACGACGATGCGGTTCGCCTCGAAGACGTCAGGGGCGATGATGATGTTGGCGATGCCGGTCTCGTCTTCGAGGGAGAGGAAGACGAAGCCTTTGGCGGTTCCGGGGCGCTGGCGGGCGACGACGCGCCCTGCCGCGCGGACAAACTGCTCGGAGCGCGCCGATTCAAGTTCAGCAGCGGAGAGGATGCCCAGGCTACGGAGTCTCTCACGCTGATAGGCCATGGGGTGCGGGCCTGTGGTGATGCCGGTCCCGGCGTAATCGGCGGCTAGACGCTCGTCGGTGGTCATTTTGCGGAGAGGGTTGGCAGCTAAGTCGGTGGGCGCGGCGCTGCGCAGAAGCGGACCGACGGGGCGGCCGGCCTGCTCAACCTGCCAGAGAGCGTCGCGGCGATGCGCGACCAGGTCGAGGGTGTTGAGTGCGCCGACTTGTGCGAGGGCGACGAGTTCCTTGCGGTTGAGCGCGGAGACGCGGGCGGCGAGCTCGTCGACTGTCGTGAAGGGGCGGTCGAGATTGCGTGCGGCGAGGATTGCTTCTGCGGAGGATTGACGGAGTCCTTTGACGTAGTTGAGGCCAATGCGAAGAGCAGGGCCTTCAGGCGCGTCTTCCAGGGCGCAGAGCCAATCGGAACGCAGGACATCGATGGGACGGACACGGAGACCGTGGCGCTGAGCGTCTTTGATGAGCACGGCGGGGGAGTAGAAGCCCATGGGCTGGTTGTTGAGCAGGCCGCATGTGAACGCAGCGAGGAAGTGAACCTTGAGCCAGGCCGAGGCGTAGGCAATCAGCGCGAAGCTGGCGGCGTGGGATTCAGGGAAGCCGTACATGGCGAAGGAGGAGATGCCCTGGACGATATTGTCCTGGGCTTCGGGGCCGATGCCGTTGTGGGTCATGCCGGAGCGTAGGCGGCCTTCAAGATCCTTCATGCGCTGCATGGAGCGGCGCATGCCGACTGCGCGGCGAAGCTCTTCGGCTTCGGCTCCCGAGAAGCTGGCGACAACCATGGCCATGCGCAGAAGCTGCTCCTGAAAGAGCGGGACGCCGAGGGTGCGCTTGAGGACGGGCTCGAGCGAAGGATGTGGGTAAGTGACTACTTCCTTGCCCTGGCGGCGGCGCATGTAGGGGTGCATCATCTTGCCCACGATGGGGCCGGGGCGGATGATGGCGACCTGGACGACGAGATCGTAGAAGCGCACAGGCGCGTTGTGGGGGATGGAGGCCATCTGGGCGCGGCTTTCCACCTGGAACATGCCTACCGTATCGGCTTTGCAGAGGGTTTGATAGACGAGCGGATCCTCAGGTAGGGTTGCGAGGTCGATGGTGCGGTTGTAGTGGGCAGGGATCAGTTCGATGCAGTCCTTGAGAACGGCCATCATGCCGAGACCGAGGAGATCGACCTTGATGAGCCCCATGTCGGCGCAGTCTTCCTTGTCCCACTGGATGACGGTGCGGCCGGGCATGGAGGCGCGCTCAAGCGGAACGACACGGTTGAGCATGCCGGCGCAGATGACCATGCCGCCGGAGTGCTGGCCGAGATGGCGGGGCAGGTTCTGCATGCGCATGCAGAGGTCGAGATAGCGGGCGATGCGGGGATGTTTGGCGTCAAAGCCGGCTTGCGCGAAGTTGTGGGCCATGGTGTCGTTTTCGCCGCGCCACTCCCAGTGACCGACCAGCGAGGAGAGGCGGGCGAGCTGATCTTCCTCGAAGCCGAGGGCCTTGCCGACCTCGCGCGCTGCGGAGCGGCCGCGGTAGCTAATGACGTTGGCGGTCATGGCAGCGCCGAGCTGGCCGTAGCGCTCGTAGACGTACTGGATGACCTGTTCGCGCTGATCGCCGGAGGGCAGATCGAGATCGATGTCGGGCCACTCGCCACGGTTTTCGCTGAGGAATCGTTCGAAGAGGAGTTCCATGCCAACCGGATCGACGGCGGTGATCTCGAGGGCGTAGCAGACGGCAGAGTTGGCGGCCGAGCCGCGGCCCTGGACGAGAATGCCATGACGCTGGCAGTAGCGGATGAGGTCCCAAACGATGAGAAAGTAGCCGGCAAAGCCGAGTTTAGCGATGAGCTTGAGCTCGTGTTCAACCTGGGCCCGAGCCTTGTCGAGGAGGGATAGCTTGGCGGGTGAGCCATAGCGCTTGAGGACGCCCTGCTCGACGCGCTGAGCGAGAAAGGAGTCCATCGACTCGCCGGCAGGGACGGGATAGTGGGGGAACTCATAGCCAAGATGGTTGAGGGTGAACTCAAGACGCTGGCTGATGAGCTGCGTGTTGGCGATGGCCTCAGGGATATCGGCGAAGCATGGCATGCGGCGGAGGTTCCGGGCATTGTTGGCGGATAATAAGCGGCCGGCACGGTCGAGGGATGTGTGGTGGCGGATGGTGGTGAGGACGTCCTGAATCTCGCGGTCTTTTTCTGTGGCGTACAAGACGCCATTGGTGGCGACGACGGGCAGATGGAGCGATGAGGCGAGCGTGAGCAGCGCCTGATTGCGGCATTCTTCCTCGCGGAGTTGATGGCGCTGAAGCTCGAGATAGAGATTGGCGGGACCGTAGATGGAGCTGAGGCGATCGGCGAGTGTGCGGGCCTCGTCGAGGCCGTGATTGGCGAGGGCTGCTGCCAGCGGGCCTTCGTCGCCTCCGGTGAGGCAGATAAGACCGGAAGAGAATTCGGCGAGGTCGTCGAGAGTGGCAGCTCCTTCGGCCTTGGTTGTCTCGCGCATCTTGAAGCGCGTGATGAGTTGGCACAGGTTCTGATAGCCGGTTTGCGAGGCGCAGAGCAGAAGCAGGCGAGGCGGCTCTGAGGGGTGCTGGTGGGGCAGCCAGGAGGGCGGCGTGAGGCGGCTGCCGAAGGTGCTTACGGCGATCTCCGCGCCGATGTGGGCCTGGACACCGGTCTTTGTGGCCGCCGTGTGGAAACGCGCCACGCCGTAGAGGCCGTTGCGGTCAGCGAGGGCGAGGGCGGGCATGCCGAGCTCTGCGGCACGCTCGATGAGCGCCTCAGGCTGCGATGCAGCGGCGAGGAAGCTGAAGGCGCTGGCCGCGTGGAGCTCGATGTATTCCATGGCAGGGGACAGCTTGCAGATGACAGATGACAGTTAGAAGCAGTGACCGATTAAACATCGGCTTCTTCTGAGGTTTCTAGTCGTAGAGCGCTTCAAGTTGCCATCGGTTTTCGGCGCAATCGTGAACGAGGAGGCAGGAGACGGAGGCGCCTGCGGAGGTTTCCGCGAGGACGTCCCACTCTTCGGCGTTCCAGCCGTCGGTGGACCACCAGTTGCCACTAGTGCGCCAGGGGCCGTAGGCAGCAGAGATGGAGAAGCTGCTGTCGCGATCGCGAAAGGCGACGGGCTGGAGCGCGGAGAGTTGCACGCGCACAGGGACGGGCGGACGCATGCGGCGGAGGGCGAGGCGAGGCATGGGGGAGGGGGGTGTGGATGGTCCGTTGCGGGGGAGCTCGTTCAGGCTAAACTCCTGCATGCGGAAGCTGGTGGGGCGGTGGGTGTCTTCGAGCACAGGCGAGCCAACGCGGTCGTCGCCGGCGATGGCCTTGAGGCGAGCGATGGTGACGTCGAGACGGGAGGGCTCTGGAGTTTGCGGAGCGAAGAGGCCGAGCTGGACTTTGCTGGACTGACCTGCTTCGGCAGAGAGGGTGAGTGAGAGGATGGCGGCCTGGGGCGGGTGGGCAGCTATCTCAAGCTGTAGGAGCTTGAGGAGAAATTTGCGGTCAATGGTGGGGAGGGCTGGACGAATGATGCGCTGGTAGGTCTGGTTGCCTTCGAGCTGCATGTGGACGGTGAGCGAGGCAAGCGCGAGGGCGCGCGAGGCGGCGCGGGCAGCCAGGCAATCGAGGATGCGTGCGCCGATGAAGAGCAGCGAGCCGCTGTCTTCGACGGGCGTGTCGAAGGCGCAGAACTCGCGAAGGGAGAACTCGGCTTCGATGGGCTGGAGGGTGTGGGGGTGTGCGCCGAGAGCGAGATCGCGCCAGGCGATGGCCTGTGGACCAAGGCGCGCGACAAGATCGGTGACGGGGAGGGCTCCGAGCTCACCAAGGGTGCGAATGCCCCAGAGTGTGAATGTTTCAGCGTGATCGGCGGGGAGATCGAGGACGCTGAGTGGGAGTTTGGCGAGCGCAGCGGGCTCCTGGCCGTTTGGGATGACGGTGATTCCGCGCGAGGCGGCGGCCTTGAGGCGTGCGGTGTGGAAGTTGCCGCTTACGGCAACAGACGCGCGCAGGCCTGCGGCGGCGAGCGAGGTGCGCAGGCGCTGGGCCAGTGTTTCGGGCTGGCCAAAGAGGCGCTCGGTGCCGGCGATGTCGAGAACGCAGGAGGCGGCATTGGGCAGACCGAGGAACTCGATGCGAGGCGAGAACTGGGCGGCGCATTCGAGCAGGACAGCGCGCGCGGCGGCTTCGGTCTCAGCAGAGCGCTGGAGGAGGCGGAGGTTGACGACGGATTCGGCTTCAAGGCGGGACATGCCGAGCGAAGCGCCTTCGAGATGGGCGTGGTGGTTGAGCGAGCAGAGGATCTGCATGGGCGGGCGGCCGTCGAGAACGGCGACGGGCAGGGATTCGAGTTCGGGGCGCAGGCGGAGCAGACTCTGGGCGGGGAATTCAGCAGCGTGGATGCAGGCGTAGAGATGGGGTTTCATGCGGACTCCTTGTTTGAGACATTGGCCCATGAGGCGTTGGCGGACCATGTGGATAGAGGGGGCTTGCGGGCGGAGACCCTACTCGCGGGGGCAA
>CAYWSR010000156.1:0-10983 GCA_964460385.1 uncultured Occallatibacter sp.
GCGTCACCGCCATCACCAACAATGCGAGTCTGGCCCTGACGGTAACTGCCCTCGGCGCCACCCCCTAACTCGTTCCACCCAATGCCATGAACCGCTGGCACTCCCCACCCGCGGAACTCTACTCACTGGTCGAGCAAACCCCGGCCAGCATCCTTCTCGAATGCGCCCGTCCGATCCCGGCCGATCCATCGATCGGCCCACCGGCTTCCTTCAGTGCTTCCCAGCGCGAGAACTGCTACACCCGCCTTTTCACGGCGCCCCAGCGCGTCCTCAAAGTCCTTCGGCTCGCTGATCTTCCTGCTCTGTTTGCCGAGATCGAAGTCGCCGTCGCAGCCGGCTCGCATGTCGCCGGATACTTCGCCTACGAGTGCGGCGCATTCTTCGAGCCCACCACCGCAACCAACCAACCCGGCCCGCCTTCTCCGGCGCATCCCATAGCCTGGTTCGGTGTCTACAACCAACCCGTCCTCTTCGATCACCGTACCGGCAATTTTCTCCACGGCGAACTGCCCGCGCTCGCCCGGTTCCCCGCGCCGGTCGAGGCCGCAAACCCGCTTCCCACGTGCACCCTTGACCTCGACCAGGCCGGTTACGCCGCCCGTGTCGAAGCCATTCTTGAGAAAATCCGCGCGGGTGACATTTATCAGCTCAACTTCACTATCCCCATGCGCGTCCACGCGCCCGGCAGCTCTGCCGCGCTCTATAGCCGACTGCGCGCCCGCCAGCCTGCGCCCTATTCCGCGTTCCTCCACACTAAGCCGGGCCAGCGCATTCTCTCGTTCTCACCTGAGCTACTTTTCCACCTCCAAAACCAGGAAAAAAGCCGCATCACAACTCGCCCGATGAAAGGTACAGCCCCCCGCGGCCGCACCACCGCCGAAGACCGCGCGGCCGCCGACTTCCTCCGCTCCGATCCGAAAAACCGCGCGGAGAACGTCATGATTGTCGACCTGCTGCGCAACGATCTCGGCCGCGTCTGCGCGTACGGCACGGTCGAAACCCGCGATCTGTTTGCCCTCGAGCGCTACCCCACGCTCTGGCAGATGACCTCGACCGTCAATGGAGAACTCCGCCCCGACGCCAACTTCCAGCAGATCTTTCGCGCCCTCTTTCCCTCCGGCTCCGTCACCGGCGCGCCCAAGGTCCGCGCCATGCAGCTCATCTCCGAATTCGAATCCGCGCCCCGCGGCGTTTACACCGGGGCCATCGGCTTCTTCTCGCCTCAGGAATCCATTTTCAGCGTCGCCATCCGCACCTTGTCCCTCAGCGGCGACTCAGGCTCCATGGGCGTCGGCAGCGGCATCGTCATTGACTCCGACCCTGCTGCGGAGTTCCGTGAATGCCAGTTGAAGGCTCAGTTCCTTACCCAACCCGGCGATCGCCTGCCCTCCGAATTCTCCCTCGTCGAGACTCTTCTCTGGGACGGCAGCTATCCGCTGATCGAGCTCCATCTCGGCCGCCTTGCCGACTCTGCCGCCTACTTCGGCTTTCCCTGCGAGCGCTGGGAGGTCCGCGCCGCCCTCCTCGCGGAAGAAGCGACCTTCCCCGATCGCCGCCCACGCAAGGTCCGCCTTCTTCTCTCACCCGATGGAGCACTCCAGATCGCGAGCGAAATCCTGCCCGAAAGAGCCGCTAACCCGAAGCCGCTTCGAGTCGCCCTTTCGGCCTACCGCATTGACCCGCTTGAACCCATGTTCTTTCACAAGACCACTCACCGGCCGCTCTACATCGAAGCTTTCGCATCGGCCACCGCGAACGGCTACGACGAAGTCCTCTTCGTCAACGACCGCGGCGAAGTCACCGAGTGCTCGAATCACAACGTCTTCATTGAGCGCGCTGGCCGCCTCATCACTCCGCCCGTCGAGTGCGGCCTCATCCCCGGCGTCCACCGCCAGCTCATTCTCCAAACCCACCCCGCCGTCTCGCAGCGCCGCCTCTCGCTCGACGAACTCCGCAAAGCCGACGCCGTGTTTCTCTCCAACGCCGTCCGCGGTCTTCGCCCCGCCCTCATCGACTGGAATTCCTGAATCCCAGCCGTGTCCGATGCTGCACTCGCAGGACCAACCCCGAAAGCGCCCACGTGAGTGACAGAGCACAGCCCACCTCTAGTAAGGCCTGAAGTTGACCTCGACCGTGATCATCACCGGCACAGGGACCTTACCCTTCATGGCCGGCTTGAAGTGGTACTTCCTCACCGCCTCAAGCGCCTTTTCATCCAAACCGTGGCCCAGGGGTCGAACGACGCGCGGATTCTGCGGCTTGCCATTCGTGTCAACGATCAACGAGATCAGGCAGACTCCGAAGATCCCTTTGGCCCTTGCCTCGTCTGAGAACTCCGCCTCGACATCATTCAGCGGCACCGGCGCCGAAACCCCATTCCCCACGTGTTCGAGTCCGGGAAAGTCCGGTGCGGACGGTGCGGGCGGCTCGTCCGATTCCTCCCGTTCGGGCGGAATGTACTCCTGCCTTTTCTTCACTCCGAATGTCTGCTTCGGTTGCGCCGTCAATCGAAACACATCCGTCGAGTTCCCGTTGGCGTCCTTCTTTGTCGCAAGACAGCCCTCGATGCTCACGTGCACCAGGCGCCTCACTTCCACGGCCTCGTCCTTCACCGTGCCAGGCGTGAACCTGTCATCCTCAACGATGCGCGCCGCGAGACGCTCAAGGGGCGTCCCTTTCGGATTGATCACCGTGACGTCGCGCGGCTTCCCAGTGGTGTCCACGATCAGTGAAAGCGCAATCTCGTCGTCACTCTCACTCTTGCAGACAATGCCTTCGGGAATAGTCAGCTCCCTCGGAACGAGTTCAGGCGCAACCACGTCCGGTCCCTCGTCATAAACCTTGGCCGGCGTCGATGCCGCGTCTGCCTGTGAGCCAGCTTGCTGACCCGCAGCCACGCCGGCACTCAACACACCCAAGAGCGCCAGCAACTTCAAACTTCGAGAAGTTCTCACTTTGACTTTCCCATCGCGTTCTCGTGAATCACCAGGCACGGCTCCCTGATTCTAAAGCCTGAAATTGATTTCGACCGTGATCATGACTGGCACAGGAACCTTGCCCTTCATGGCCGGCTTGAAGTGGTACTTCCCGACCGCCTCAAGCGCCTTTTCATCCAGGCCATAGCCCAGGCCCCGAACGACCCGCGCATTCTGCGGATTGCCATGGACATCCACGATCACAGAGACAAGGCAAACTCCCTCGATGTTCTTGCGCCTTGCGTCGTCAGAGTACTCCGCCTCAACAAAATTCAGCGGAACAGGCGCCGAAACCCAGCTCACCACACGAGACACCCCGGCTGTGCCCGCCGTATCTTCGTTCGCCCCGCTTTCAGCCCCCTTTGCTGTTGGTAGCTCCCCAAATGTCTGCACCGGCTGCGCCCTCAAACGAAACACCTCGATCGAGTTCCCGTTGGCGTCCTTTTTTGTTGCATAACAGCCCTCGATGCTCACGCGCACCCTGAGCCTCACATCCACCGCTTCCCCTTTGAGCGTGCCGGGCTTGAACGTGTCCTGCTCCACGATGCGCTTCGCGAGCCGCTCCAGGGGCGTGCCTGCTTGATTGATCAAAGTCACATCGCGCGGCTTTCCATTCGCATCCACGATCAGGGACAGCGAAATCTCATCGCTACTTTCCCTTGTGCAGGCTTCCGCTTCCGGTATTGTCCGTTCCATCGGAAGAAGTTGAGGCGCAACCAGGCCGGGGCCTCCGTCATAAATCTTCGCCGGCGCAGCGGCTGTTTCTCCCGCCGAACCAGCTTGCTGACCCGCAACAACGCCCGCACCTAACCCAACAACCAGCGCGATCAAACTCAGATTTCGCGACACTCTCACCCGCAACCCCTCACGCAACGACCCTACTCCTTATGCACTACTCCCTAACCCCTAACCCCTACTCACTAACCCCTGCTTCTTACGGCTTCAGAATCACCTTGATCGCCTCGCCCGTCCGCAGCAGCTCCATCGCCTGTTCAAACTCGCTCAGCTTCAGCCTGTGCGTGATTGCCGGTTCCAGATTCAGCTTGCCCGTGGCCAGCAGCGCCTCCATCTGAAACCAGGTCTCAAACATCTTCCGCCCATTGATCCCCAGCACAATCGCGCCCTTGAAGATGATGTCTCTGGCAAAGTCCAGCTCGAACGGTTTCGACGGAATCCCCAGCAGCGACGCGCGTCCGCCCGTCCTCAGCGCGGCAAACCCGGTCCGAATCGCCGTCGCCACGCCCGACATCTCCAGCAGCACGTCTACTCCCGTTCCATCCGTCTCGTCCTTGATCCGCTCCACCACGTTGTCGGTCTCGGGATTCAGCACCACGTCCGCGCCCATCTTCGCTGCCACTGTCCTGCGATGCTCGTTCACCTCCACGGCAAACACCCTCGCCGCGCCGCACGCTTTGGCGACCGCAATCGAAAACAGCCCGATGGCCCCGCAGCCCGTCACTGCAACGGTCTGCGCCGCAATCGGCCCCGACAGCACCGCGTGCACGGCATTCCCCAGTGGATCCAGCAGCGACGCGTACTCGTGAGGAATCTGCGGCGACAACTTCCAGATGTTGGTCTCGGGAATGATCGCGTACTCGGCAAACGCCCCATCCTCATCCACGCCAAGAATCCGCACGTGCTGGCAGATGTGCGCTTCCCCAATCCTGCACTGCATGCACTTTCCGCACGCCACGTGCATCTCCGCGCTCACCAGGTCGCCTTCCTTCACGGTGGTCACGCCCCGGCCCTTGCCCGCGACCACCCCCGCAAACTCGTGCCCCGGAATCAGCGGAGGATGAATCCTCCCCTGCGCCCACGGGTCCCAGTTGAAGATGTGCAGGTCCGTCCCGCACACGCTCGCCGCCTGCACCTTCACCAGCACTTGTCCCGGTCCGGGCGAGGGAATTGGAACTTCCCGGAGCTCAATGCCCGGCGCTGCCTTGGCCTTCACCACCGCTTGCATGCTACTCGACATCTTCCCGAGCCTCCCCGGTTCAATAACAACCAAGTCTACAACCCGCCGGGATACGATTACCCGGATGCTACGACCCGTCTGGGATGATAGAACGGAAGGCAGTGGACAAGCAGCCTTGAGGTTCCCGATGCAATCCCCCATGCCCCCCGCCAAGCCAAAAGGAATCGCCACTCTCGCTTCCAGCCTCTTCCTCGTGGTCGCCGCCATCTCCACCGCCTGCGCCCAGACAGCCGACCAGGCCTGGCTCCGGCCCTCCACCATGGTGCAGCGCCCCGCCGTCTCCCTTGAGCCGCGCGCCCTCGGCTTCGGCATCATGGAGCAGACCGCCCTTCGCGAACTGAAAGACGGCAATGCGCGCCTGCTCGGCGGTGCCTCCGATTCCGACCCAGGTGGTCAAAAGGTCGAAGCCATCCTCGGCACCGTCGACGAAGTCCACCGCGCGCTTCCTGGCGTTCCCGTACCCATGGATCTCGCTCCCGAAGGCTACTGGATCTACTGGAACGCCGCGGAAAAGCCCAGCCTGATCGTTGCCGGGGCCGACCATGCCGGTCTTATCTATGGTGTCTTTGCCCTCCTCCGGCTCGTCGCTACGGGCCACGATATCACCCAATTGGATCGCCGCTCCCAGCCGGCCTTCCACATCCGATGGGTCGACCAGTGGGACAACCCCGACGGCTCCATCGAGCGCGGCTACGCCGGCCGCAGCATCTTCTTCGAGGGCGGCGACGTCCGCCAGGACCTCGCCCCTGTCTCGGAATACGCCCGCCTGCTTGCCTCGATCGGCATCAATGGCTGCAATCTGAACAACGTCAACGCCAACCCCGACCTCCTCAAGTACTCCCACCTTGAGCAGATCGCCCGCATCGCCGATGCCATGCGCCCATGGGGAGTCCACGTTGCACTCTCCGTTGCAGTCGACAGCCCGCAGACCGTCGGCGGACTCGCCACCTTCGATCCAAAAGACTCAGCCGTCAAAGCCTGGTGGGCCGCGAAGGCCAAAGAGATCTTCGCGCTCATTCCCGACTTCGCCGGCTTCACCGTCAAAGCCGACTCCGAGGGACAGCCCGGCCCCTCCAGCTACGGCCGCAGTCCCGCCGATGCCGCCAATACCCTCGCCGCCGCCCTCGCTCCGCACGGCCTCGTCCTCTATCGCTCCTTTGTCTACAACCACCACCTCGACTGGACCAATCCCAAGGCCGACCGCGCCCGTGCCGCCTACGACATTTTCCAACCCCTGGATGGTAAATTCGCTCCCAACGTCATCATTCAGACCAAGGAGGGCCCCATCGACTTCCAGGTGCGCGAGCCCGTCTCCCCGCTCTTTG
Organism: uncultured Occallatibacter sp.; assembly: GCA_964460385.1. Lineage (GTDB taxonomy): Bacteria > Acidobacteriota > Terriglobia > Terriglobales > Acidobacteriaceae > Telmatobacter. Next base: position 6,276 of record CAYWSR010000156.1, read on the forward strand.
TCGGCCTCCGCCAAACCTCCCAGGCCATGGAGGTTCAGATCACACAGGAGTACACCGGGCAGCAGCGCCACCTCGTCTACCTCGCCCCCAAGTGGAAAGGAGTTCTCGACTTCAACTTCCAGTTGAATAGTTGGGACTCGACCCCGGTGCAGTCGATCCTCTCCGGCGAGGCTTTCAAGCAGCTCAACGGCGGAATGGTCGGCGTCGCCAACGTGGGGCGCGATGCCTGGCTCGGGTCGCCCCTCGCCCTCGCCAATCTCTACGCCTTCGGCCGTCTCGCATGGGATCCGGGGCTCGAACCTGAAGAGATTGCCGAAGAGTGGACTCGCCAGACCATCTCCAACGACGATCGCGTCGTCCACACCGTCGATACCATGCTGATGGACTCCTGGCCGGCCTACGAAAGCTACACCGGCCCCTTCGGGTTGCAAACCCTTACTGACATCACCGGCAGCCACTACGGGCCCAACGTCGAGTCCAGCGAGCGCAACGGATGGGGCCAGTGGCACAACGCCGACAAGCAGGGCGTCGGCATGGAACGAACTCACGCCTACGGCACCAGATTCGTAGACCAGTATCCGCCTCAGGTCGCGCACCTTTACGAGTTGCCCGTCTCCACGCCCGACGAGCTCATGCTCTTCTTCCACCACCTGACCTGGAACCGCCCACTCAACAACGGCAAATCCGTCATCCAATCCATCTACGACAGCCACTACGAGGGCGCCGCCAAGGCTGCCGAATTCGTCCAGGACTGGGAAACTCTCAAAGATCGTATTGACCCCAAACTCTACGCCGACGTGCTGCCCCGCCTTGAGTATCAGGCCGGCCACGCCATCGTCTGGCGCGACGCCGTCGTCCAATACTTCCACAAGCTCACCGGCCTGCCCGACGAGGAAGATCGCGCCGGAAACTATCCCGGCCGCCTCGAAGCAGAGTCCGCCCGCCTCACCGGCTACAAGGTCATCGACATCACTCCATGGGAAGACGCCTCAATGGGGAAAGCCGTCACATGTGGGGTCACGACTTCAGAAGGCGCGGATAAACTCAACTCCGGCCAGGCTTTGTATCAGGGCACGACTTTAGTCGTGCCGAACACGGTTCAAAAAGACGGCGGGGCTTTAGCCCCTGCGGCTACGCAAAACTGCGCAGCCGATTTCACCTTCGACGGCAAGCCCGGCCCCTACGACATCGCCGTCCAGTACTTCGATCTCCGCGACGGCGTCGCCAAATTTGCCCTCAAACTCAATGGCCAACCCATCGCCGCCTGGTCCGCTGACGCTTCGCTCCCCTCGAGCATCCCCAACGGAGACAACTCCACGCGCCGAACCATCCCCAGGGTCGAGCTAAAGCCGGGAGACATTCTCCGCGTGGAGGGAACTCCCGACGGCCAGGACCGCGCTGCCCTCGACTACATCGAGCTCACCCCCTACGCGCCGCCTCCGCCCCCTCCTCCGCCTGCAGCCCCCCCCGACCAGCCCGCGGCAACACCATCCGACACGCCGGCAGATGCTCCGTCCGAATCGTCGCCCAATTTTTGAGGAATTCGCGAGTCCCAAAAACGTCCGGCGCCCACTCACGCGGTCAGAAGCCTAATGCCCCTCCAGGATTCGCTCCGCCCGCCTGTACGACCCCAGGTTGAACGCGCGCTCGTAGCCCATCCCGCGCAGTAATCTCCGAGCCTCGCCGCTGCGAGCTCCGCTTTGGCAGTAGAGCAGCACCACCTGGTCCTTACTCATCACCTTGCGGCCGATGGCACTCTCGATTTCGCTCAGCGGAAGATTCACCGCTCTAGGCAGATGTCCCGCCGTGAACTCGCCCGCGCTTCGCACGTCCAACACCAGCGCGCCGGCCCTCAGATATTCGGCGGCGGCCCGCGATGAGACCTGCCCACTGCGCTTCAGCAGAAAAACCAAGACAAATAAAGACGCTACGACAGCAACTCCCATCCAATTCATGGCTAGACAGTCTAGCGCGCCCAACGCACATTGAACACCCTATCTTTCGCACATTTTTGAGTGCGGCTTCCGGCAGGCTCAGCCTGGCCCAGACTAGCCAGGCAATCGGGTCACCGCCGCGCCCTATACCCCAGACCCCAGACCCTAGACCCCAGACCCTACCCCACCCCCGGCAGCCCCGCCAGCGCCAGCGCAATCTCCTCCGCCGGGTAGTCGTAATTCTCCAGTTGTCCCGCCTGGTATGCAATGTACGACTGCATGTCGAAGTGCCCATGCCCGCACAGATTGAAGAGGATCGTCTTTCCCTTGCCCTCTTCCTTGCACTTCAGCGCTTCCTTGATCGCCCCAGCCACCGCGTGGTTCGCCTCCGGCGCAGGAATAATCCCCTCCGCCCGCGCAAACTGAATTCCCGCCGCGAACGCATCCAGTTGCTGCACGCTCGTGGCCTCAATCAGCCCCAGGTCCAGCACATGGCTCACCAGCGGCGCCATCCCGTGGTACCGCAATCCTCCCGCATGAATCCCCGGGGGAATAAACGTCGATCCCAGCGTGTGCATCTTCACCAGAGGCGTCAGGTGCCCCGTATCGCCAAAGTCGTAGGCAAACGGACCCTTGGTCAAACTCGGACAAGCCGCCGGTTCCACCGCCACCACCCGCGCGTTGCTTTGCCCCTTGATCTTCCGCCCCAGGTACGGCATCACCAGCCCGGCAAAGTTCGATCCGCCCCCCGTGCAGCCCACAATCACGTCCGGCTCGTCCCCGGCCAGGTCCATCTGCTCCAGCGCCTCCAGCCCGATCACCGTCTGGTGCAGCAGCACGTGGTTGAGCACGCTGCCCAGCGCGTATTTCGTCTCCGGGTCCTTCGCCGCCACCTCCACTGCCTCGCTGATCGCGATTCCCAGCGACCCGTTGGTATACGGATGCTCCGCCAGAATCGCCTTCCCGCTTTCCGTCTCCGTGCTCGGACTGGCCGTCACGCTCGCCCCAAAAGCCTCCATCAGCGCCCGCCGGTAGGGTTTCTGGTCATAGCTCACCCGCACCATGAACACCTTGCACTCCATTCCAAAGAACGCGCAGGCCATGGCCAGCGACGATCCCCACTGCCCCGCCCCCGTCTCGGTCGACAGCCGCTTGGTTCCTTCGATTTTGTTGTAGTACGCCTGCGCCACGGCAGTATTCGGCTTATGCGATCCCGCCGGGCTCACGCCCTCGTACTTGTAGTAGATCTTCGCCGGCGTATCGAGAGCTTTCTCAAGCCGCCGCGCTCTGAACAGCGGCGAAGGCCGCCACTGCGCATACACCTGCCTCACCGGGTCGGGAATCTCGATCTCCCGCTCCTGGCTGACTTCCTGCATGATCAATGCCATGGGAAACAGCGGCGCCAGATCGTCCGGCCCGATCGGCTTCAAGGTCCCCGGATGCAGCGGCGGCGCCAGCGGCTTCGGCAGATCGGCTTGAATGTTGTACCACGCACGGGGAATACGGTCTTGCGGCAGGTTGTACTGGATAGTTTCCATGCGCAACATCCTACCAGCGCAGGGCTCGATCGTTCAGCCAATCCCATCACTGACAGTCGGCTGGGCAAACTGCCAGCCGGTCGGGTTAGCGTATCTTCGCCAGTCTCTTTATCGCCCTGCGCTACAGCATGGTACGCGGAGGCTCGTGGGTTCTCCAACATCGGGAGACGCTGTAATGGTTACAAAATCCGGCTTCATGCGATCGGTATCGGTCTCGACGGTAGCGCGGAGAGTAACGCTGAGTATCACGCTTCCCGGCTGCGCATTACAGATAAAACGGATGGGAAAGATGGAGCAGGGAGAGGCCTGGCTTTCACATCTTAGGTCGATGCCCAAAGGAGACATCTTTGAACATTTGGCCTCGATCGAAACGGAACCCTTTGCCGATATTCGCGGTTCCCTCGGAACCAGCGAGACCAACTGACTCTTTGGATCCCACGCAAAGAACGCAATGGAGCGGCCGGCCTGGGCATAGGTAAACAGTCTGTCTTTCCAGAAGGCTTCAAGGCCGACAGGCGACTTGGAATGGTTCACTGTAAGGAGCACATACGTGCCGTCGGGATTGCGGAAGGCAACGGATTCGAGATCGTCCGACCCTGTAACTCCGGAAGCGATCAGATATGCGTCCGGCTTCACCGTTCTGGACAGCTGAGCCGTCAGCAGGAAATCCATGCTTGATCCCGGAGCAGCGCGAATGGCCTCTGCGCCACTCTTCAGCGGATTAACAATTAAGGCATCCGCTTCTTGATCGATCGAGGGCGGTGCTTCTTCAGGGCTACTGGCGGCTGAAGCCCCTGACGGGGCCGCTACATCGATCTGGGAAATCTGCTGAGCCAGGGCACCTTCATAGACTTGAATTCTGGCCTCGGTTTTCTCGCGGCTTTGCGATTGGAACACAACAACCGACTCCACACTGTGGTCCATTTCCGACGGCCAAACAGATACGCTCACAGTTTGCGCTCCAAGAAACCGGCTAGTCCCTCCAACGAGCAGAAAGCCCACCAGAAGAATCACCGCACGGCGGCTCTTCGTCGCCAGGCAAAGGTGTGTTTGTTTTCTCGTCCTTTGCATGGAATGCTCCCAGCGCCAACAGTTCTAGCCTCTCTCCATCTCGGCGCCGCAGTCGTTTTGTGTGATCAACGGCGCCGATTCTGGGTGTGAAGCGTGAAGCGCCCCGTTTCGGGGTTAGTTCACCGTGATGGTAAAGGTCTCCGTGCTCTTGCAGCCGGAGGAGTT
>CAYWSR010000157.1:0-10873 GCA_964460385.1 uncultured Occallatibacter sp.
TCCTTCTTCAGCCGCGAGTCAGGCCGAATCGTTCCCTCGCCAATCACATGCGTATGCGAGCCCGGCGTCGACGTCACATCGGCAGACATCCTCAGCCGCGACCCATCCGGCAAAATCACCATCTCCGGCTGCAGGCGCATCGTCCCGAAACCGCCCGCATGCCCTCTGGAAATGGCCGCCACGCGCCCGTCAATCTCAGAACCCGCCGGAATCAGCACCTCGCCATCGCGCAGCACGTCCGACGCTACGCGCGTCCTGAACGCCTCGCCCTTCTCGGTCGTCGCCGTCGAAAGCCGGTCGATCAGACGCACGCGGATCATCGTCCCCTCGCCCAGCATTCCCGGCCGCAGCGCCTCCGGATGCACAATGTCCCCATCCGGATCGCCCGCCGAATTGCCCGCCCGCATCGCCAGCCGCGGATCCTGCGGATTCGGAGCAACCCCCACCAAGCCATCATCCGTGCCGTCACGCGGATCCGCCATTGGCAGCGCCGACGACGAATTCGGCGTAGCCCGCACCCGCTGCTGCGACTGTACGCCGTTCATCGGCTGATTCAGCGGCTTGCCCGCCGGCGGTTTCGCTTCTGGGGGAGCCGACGTCGTGATTGTGTCGTCTGCAGGAGGATGCGAAACCCCCTGATACGAATTCTGGCCCGCGCCCTGATCCTGCCCTTGTCCCGAACTCTGACCGGTCGCCTGGCCCCAGCTCTGCAATCCCGCGCCCGCCGCCAGAACAGCCATCAGCAACCCCAGTCGGTTATTCGCATTCCTCATCGCCGGCCTTCTCCTTCGGGCACACCTGTCCCGTGTGTTCTCTACCGTTAGACCCGCAATCTCTCGAAGAGTTTCTCGCGCCGCCGCATTCCGCGTGCGTTGCACCCACTCTTCCCACGCAGGTCTTAGCCCTGCTCAGCCCCTTTTCCACAAGGACCCCATCAAGCACAGGGCCTACAACTTAAGCCTAGTCCGGCCCGCGATCTTCGTGCGTACCTCTTCCCGGTCCCGGTTCCTCCCACGGCACGAATCACAACCGTCACCCCATCGAACTTCGTGCGTCTCCAGTTCACTCCAATTCCGACCCAATTTGGGCCCGCTCCCACCCAATTGCACCCCAACTTCAGCGCCTCCAGCCCTTTCCCTGCGCTGTGACCGCCATTACACATTTTCCCCCCGCCCGGTTTGTTAGAATCCGTAGGAACGATCAATCGATTTTTCCTGAGTTATTGAGGAGATTCCACGCGTGCAGGGGCTTCTGAATACGATTCAAAGCGCCGCCGGAGAAACCCTTGCCGTGGATCGCCGCCCCAAAATGAACGACCGGCTGCAGCACCGCATCATGAGGAATGATATGACTGAAATTATTGCTATTCGTGCCCGCGAAGTCCTTGATTCCCGCGGAAACCCCACTGTCGAAGCGGACGTGATCCTCGAGAGCGGCGCGCTTGGCCGCGCCATCGTTCCTTCCGGAGCATCCACCGGCGAGCATGAGGCCGTCGAGCTCCGCGACGGCGACAAGACCCACTATATGGGCAAGGGCGTTCTTCAGGCCGTCGCCAACATCGAAACCATCATCGCCCCCGAGCTGGAAGGCATGGACGCAGCCAACCAGCGCCTCATCGATCAGACCATGATCGCCCTCGACGGCACGCCCAACAAGAGCAAGCTCGGCGCCAACGCCATCCTCGCCGTCTCCCTGGCCACCTCTCGCGCCGTCGCGCAGACCCTCGAGATTCCCCTCTACCGTTATCTCGGCGGCGTCAACGCCTGCATCCTTCCCACCCCCATGCTCAACGTCCTCAACGGCGGCGCGCATGCCGACTCCAACGTCGACTTCCAGGAATTCATGATCATGCCCGTCGGCGCAGAGCGCTTCTCTGAGGCGCTTCGCTGGGCTGCAGAAACCTTTCACGCCCTCAAGAGCGTGCTCAAGAAGAAGGGCTACAACACCGCCGTCGGCGACGAAGGCGGCTTCGCACCATCGCTCAAGTCCAACGACGAGGCAATCGAGCTCATCCTCGAAGCCATCGAGGCCGCCGGTTACACGCCCGGCGACCAGATCGCCATCGCCCTCGATCCCGCCTCCAGCGAGTTCTACGACAAAGACAAGAACAAGTACGTCTTCAAGAAGAGCGACAAGCGCGAGCTCTCCAGCGAAGAGATGGTGTCCTTCTACGACAACTGGACCCGCCAGTATCCCATCGTCTCCCTCGAAGACGGCCTTGCCGAGGATGACTGGGCTGGCTGGAAGATCCTCACCGACAAGCTCGGCAGCCGCATCCAGCTGGTTGGCGACGATATCTTCGTCACCAACATCAAGCGCCTGCAGCGCGGCATCGAAGAAGGAATAGCCAACTCCATCCTCATCAAGGTCAACCAGATCGGCACCCTCACCGAGACCCTCGAAGCCATCGAGCTCGGCCGCCGCTACGGCTACACCTCGGTCATGAGCCACCGCTCCGGCGAAACCGAAGACACCTTCATCGCCGACCTCGCCGTCGCCACCGGCGTTGGCCAAATCAAGACCGGCTCCGTCAGCCGCACCGACCGCATCGCCAAGTACAACCAGCTCCTCCGCATCGAAGAAGAGCTCGGCTCCGGCGCAGTCTACCTCGGCCTCGAAAGCCTCAACTACGAAGACTAACCACGATTCGGGGGACCAGTTGGCTCTCCGAATCGCGCTTGAATCCGTTACTTCATGAAGTGAGAAGGGAGAAGACCTCAGTCTTCTCCCGCTGCTTTTCTCCAGTAATAGCAATCATCAAAAAGAATTGTCATCCTGAGCGAACGGGCCCCCAGGCGTCCTCTTCAGCCCGGGGGTGGTGAGCCGAAGGACCCGCAGTTGCTTTTCTTTTCCCACTTCAACTCCGCCGCAAAAGCTCGCCCCACTTGTCGACCGTCGGATCGACCCCATACCACCCCTCGCTCAAATCAATCCACGCCGGATTCATCTTCGCAATCAGCGCGATCTTCTTCGAGCGAATCCAGCCCTTCAGTTGTTTCTCCCTTGCAATCGCGCCCTCCGGAGACATGAACCGTTCAAACTAGACGAGCCGGTTGCAGTTATACGTCGAGGAAAACCATTCATGCGTCCGCTGCTTATGCTGGAAGACTCGAGTCCGCGGTTCACCCGTCATGCCGATGTAGAGCGTTCGGCTTCGGCTGGCCACGATGTAAACAAAAAGGACCTTCTCTTCCACGCGTGAAATCTATTCCAGATCGCACAACACCACAACGTTACGAAGGAACAAGAACTCGACATCGTGAGCGCCCTTTGTGACCCCGCCACACCGCCGTTCCTCCTCGGCAGTTTATCCTTGATTAGAAAACTACGTTTCTCATCGAGGTATCTTCTTCGTGTCCAAGCGTCCTCTTGTCCTCACCATCCTCGACGGATGGGGCTACCGCGCCGAAACCGCCGACAACGCCATCGCTCTTGCCCGCAAGCCCACTTACGACAAGCTACTCCGCGAGTACCCCAACACCCTCATCCGCGCCTCTGAGCACTTCGTCGGTCTCCCCGATGGCCAGATGGGCAACAGCGAAGTTGGCCACCTCAACCTCGGCGCCGGCCGCATCGTTCACATGGACATCACGCGCATCGACGAACTCATCGCCAAAGACGAGCTTAAGAAGAACCCCTCCATCGTCGCCGCCATGCAGCGCGCCCAGGAAGGTGGCCGCCAGCTTCATCTCTTCGGCCTCGTCTCCGATGGCGGCGTCCACTCCCACCAGGAGCATCTCTACGCGCTTCTTCGCACCGCCCGCGAATACGGCCTCCAGCGCGTCTTCGTCCACGCTTTCATGGACGGCCGCGACACCGGCCCCACCTCCGGCGCAGGCTACATCGCCAAGCTCGAGCAGAAGATGCGCGAGTACGGCGTCGGCAAAGTCGCCTCCATCAACGGCCGCTACTACGCCATGGACCGCGACAAGCGCTGGGAGCGCGAGCTCAAGGCCTTTGACGCCATGGTCAACGGCAAGGCCGAAGGTGGCTCTTATCCCGACCCGGTCGCCCGCATCAAGGAGAACTACAACAACAACGTCACCGACGAGTTCCTCATCCCCTTCGTCGTCGTCGACGCCGCAGGCAAGCCCGTCGGCCAGATCCGCGACGAAGACGTCTGCATCAACTTCAACTTCCGCGCCGATCGCGCCCGTCAGATCACCCGCGTCCTCGCCCGCGAAAGCGGCCTCAACAAGCAGGGTGGCCGCGACCTCGAAGGATGGGAATCCCTCGACGAGACCATTCCTCGCTCATCGATCCCCAGGAATCTCCATTACACCTGCATGACCCGGTACGACAAGCTCTATGAGCTGCCCCTGGTCATCCTACCCGAGTCCATGGACAACATCCTGGCCAACGTTCTCGGCGCCCACCAACTCCGCAACCTCCGCGTCGCCGAAACCGAAAAATTCGCCCACGTCACCTACTTCTTCAACGGCGGCATCGAAGTTCCTTTCCCCGGCGAAGAACGCATCATGTGCCCCTCGCTCAAGGTGGCCACCTACGACCTCGCTCCCGAGATGCGCGCTGAATGCATCGGCGACACCATCGTCAAGGCCGTCAATGACACTGCCTTCGACCTCATCGTCGCCAACTTCGCCAATGCCGACATGGTCGGCCACTCCGGCCAACTCGAGCCCACCATCCGCGCCTGCGAAGCCGTTGACGCGCAACTCGACCGCATCTACAAGGCCATCCGCGAACGCAACGGCGCATGGCTCATCACCGCCGATCACGGCAACGCCGAGCTCATGCGCGACCCCGTCACCGGCGGCCCGCACACTGCCCACACCACCAACCCCGTCCCGTTCATTTACGTCGCCGAAGACGCCCCGCACTACCGCCTGCGCACTGACGGCGCGCTCCGCGACATCTCGCCCACGCTCCTTGCAATCCTGCACGATGCCCTGCCCAAAGAGATGACCGGCGGCGACATGCGCATCCCGCTCGCCACGTAGACCGCACTCCAAAACACCGAGGGCGTTCGCCGCGGCGAACGCACTCATCCCTTCTCAATCTTCCCTGGTTTGAATCTGCGCCTTTCCCCGCGCCCGGATTCTCGCCCCGCTTATCTCGGCTTCAAGCTCTTGATCGCCTCAGGCAGCCGCTCTTCCAGCAGCTTCGCCCGCTCCGCCGCAAGCCCACCCAGGTAGGTCGGCGCAGGCGTTGCCGTCAACACCAGCAGGAACGCGATCACGCTGAAAACCAGCCCAGCGAAGCCGGCTGAAATAAACATGTGATACATGTCCTGGAAGTCCAGCCCGAAGATGTTGATCGCCACGTGCTCCAGCGGCTTGATGTGGTGCAACACGGCCAGCGCGAAGAGGAAAAACAGCACCGCTGTCGACGTCAGAATTGCCAGCGTCACATCCACGCCGCGGTGGAACTTCTGGCGCGAGCTGCAATGCGTGCACTCCGCAAAATGCTGCTCGTAGTCCTTCCGCATCTCCGGAGTGATCCCAGAAATGTCATAACGCCAGCTTGCCAGGATGGCTCCTACCACTCGATCGCTGCACTGGGTTCTTGCCATATCCCTAAATGACCTGCTTCAAAAAGGTTACGCTCGACCACGCGCTTGGCGTCATCGCTCTCGGGTTGGCCCTCAAACTCAGAACTTTGGCACTCTGCCCTTTGGATTCCCCTTCGGCGCCGCCCGATTCAAGGCTTGTCTCGCTCTACCCAGCCGCGCCAAGCCATTAGACCATGGCCATGCCCATTTGCCGACACAAAACGCTCGAGAGTAATCCTGTATCTCCCTTATTGTATTCGACGGTACTCAAAAGCAAATAGACGACAGAGCCTCATTTTGTGCAGCCAGCAGCAGCCGGTTCGCCAACAGGCTTCCCCGGTCCCGCAGAGCCCGCTCCGCCGCAACCCGCGCCAGCTCCGGAAGATTATTGCTTTCAGATAGATGGGCCAGGATGATCCACGCCGCCCCGCCGTCGTAATCCTTCTCCAGGTAATCGGCCGTCGCGTCGTTCGACAGGTGCCCAACCCGCGACAGCACCCTCTGCTTCACCTGCCACGGGTAAGGGCCGTCCCGCAGCATCTCCAGGTCATGATTCGACTCCAGCAGCAGCACATCCACGCCCGCCAGTTGCGCCTTCACGTTCGGCGGAATGTACCCCAGATCCGTCGCCACCGCCATCCGCACGCCCTCGGCCTCAAAAACAAATCCCGTCGGATCGGCCGCATCGTGCGGAATCGTAAAAGGGCTCACCGCAATATCCCCAATCCTGAATCGCTCGCCCGGCTTGAAATACTCCACCTTCGGCAGCCATGCCGGATCGTCCTCAGGCGATGCCTCTTTTGTCTCCGCCTGCGCCCCCGCCGCTGCTTCAGGGCTCCCCGGCTCCGGTGCAAACGCTTCCTGGTCCACCGCCGTCACCATCCCTTCCGAGATCGGCTCCGCAAACAGTTCAACCGCGTCCGGCACGCCCTCAGCTTGCGCACGCGCCAACCGGTCCGCCGCCTGCTGCCTGCACTGCTCCAGCCACTGCGAATACGTCATTCTCTTTCGCGGCGTAATGATGCGCGTCCACGCTCTGTGCGTGCCCTCGGTGAAATAGACAGGAATGCCCAGCTTCCGCGCCGTTACCGAAACCCCATTCACGTGGTCGGTGTGCTCGTGCGAGATGATGATCGCATCCAGCGTTTCCGGCGTCTCGCCCGCCTGCTCCATCCGGCAGAAAAGCTCCTTGCAGCTCAGCCCCGCATCCACCAGAACCCGTGTATTCCCACCCGTGATCACGGTCGAATTTCCCTTCGACCCCGACGCCAATACCGTGAATCGCACCATCCTCTGAGCATAGCGCGCCGCACTCCGAAATCCCAGATCACGGTTGGTTCTTCCTCGGTTCCCTCCCGCCGCAGATTGCCCCCCAGTGCCCCGTCCATTCGCCGGGGCTGTGCCCCATTCATCGCAGCTTTATCGCGATGAGTGGGCGGAAGGATGGTTAGGCGGAAGCTATCCTTAACCCCTGGCGCGCTCTTTCTTTTAAGGATCGAGTGTGCGTCAACCAACCCTGACGCGCGCCCCCTCCACAAAAACCCTCCACCCAAGCCCCCTCCCTGCCGTATCCTGTCCTCACACACCGCACGCTGCGCCGATCTCTTCCCCTGTCAGCCCGATCAACCCGGCCGGAGGCCGCTCATGAAACCACCAGCTCTCTCGCCTGGCCTCGCCATCGCTGTCGCCGTCGCCGGTGCGCTCGCGATCGCCCTGCAAGCCACTCTTCCGGCCACCGTCCACGCCGCCGACAAGCCCGCAGCGCCCCCTCCCGCAACCTGGGACCGCCAGGCCGCCGCCCGTTACCTCGACTCTCGCCAGGTTTGGTGGCAAGCCTGGGACCGCACCCAGAAGGACCACGGAACCTACTGCATCTCCTGCCATACCCAGGCCATGTACGCCCTCGCCCGTCCCGCCCTCCGTCAGGATCTCGCCGAAGCACCCGCAGCCGGTGCCGAGCGCGCCATGATCGACAGTGTCGAAAAACGCGTCCACCTCTGGAGCCAGTTCCCAACCAGTCAGGTCCTGCCCTTCTACGACGACGAGAAATACGGCAAAGGCAAAGAGATCGAATCCCGCAACGCCGAGTCGGTCCTCAACGCCGTCATCCTCTCCAGTTACGACCAGCGCCAGGGCCACCTCAGCCCCACCACGCGCCTCGCCTTCGACAATGCGTGGGCTCTACAATCCACCACCGGCCCCGACGCCGGTGCGTGGGTCTGGCAAAACTTCAATTACACCCCGTGGGAGTCGCCCGAATCGGAATACCACTGGGCCGCGCTTCTTGCCGTCACCGTCGCCCGCACCCCCGACCATTATCGCGACGACCCCGCCATCGCCTCGCACCTCACCCTGCTCTTGAGCTACCTCTCCAGCCACTACGCTGCCCAGCCCGTGCTCAACAAAGTCGTCGCTCTCTGGGCCGCAAGTTCTTACCCCGCGCTCCTCACCGCAGACCAGCGCCGCGACCTCATCGCCGATCTCCTCCGCCTCCAGCGCGCCGATGGCGGCTGGAGCGCCTCCGACCTTGGTGCCTGGGAACGCCGCGACAAGACCCCCCTCGAAACGCGCCCCGACGGCTACGCCTCCGGCCTCATCGTCCTCGTGCTCGAAGAATCCGCTGCCCAACAATCCGCCCCGCAAACCAGCGCATCCATCGTCCGTGGCCGTGACTGGCTCGTCGCGAATCAGGACAAGACCACCGGCGCATGGACCGCCTGGTCCCTCAACAAGAATCGCGATCTAGAGTCACCCATCGGAAAGTTCATGAGCGACGCCGCCACCAGCTTCGCCGTCCTCGCCCTCGACGCCCGACGCTAGCGTTGCCCCGCCCCTGAATCAGATACCTGATCCGCGTCCACGCCGGCCCACATCGGTCTAGCCGCCCTACGCCCGATTCGCCCTTCCTACATCTGGGTCGCTGGGATCTCCAGCGTCACCAGAGTCCCACGCCCCGGATTGCTCACCACCACAAACCGCGCCTGGTTCCCATACAGAACTTCCAGCCGTTCCTGCACGTTCTTCATTCCAATCCCCGCGCCCGTCCGTGAGAGCGCCGACGCGGGCTTGCTCCCCATACCCACCCCGTCATCCTCCACTTCAATCCGCACCCTGTCCCCCTCCATCCGGCTTCGCAGCGTCACCGTCCCACCCCGGATTCTCGGCTCCAGCCCATGCTTGATCGAATTCTCAATCAGCGGCTGCAACAGGATGCTCGGCACCAGCACCCCCAACGTCCGCGGATCGATCTCTTTTTCCACCCGCAGCTTCTCCCGTCCGAATCGCACCACCTCGATGTCGAGATAGTCGTCGGTAAACTTCAGCTCCTCGCTCAGCGGTACATAGGTGTCGTGATCCTTCAGCAGCGCCCGCAGAATGTTAGCCAGCTTCACCGTCATCTCCCGCGCCATCTCGGGATTCATCCGCACCAGCGAGGCAATCGAGTTCAGCGTGTTGAACAGAAAATGTGGATTGATCTGCCTCTGCAGCGCATCCAGCCGCGCCTCCAGCAAAAGCCGCTTCTGCACCTCCAGGCTCAGCTCGATCCGCAGCGCGTTCCACACCTTCAGCGCGATCCCCACCACCATCGGCGCGCTCAGCCACACCAGCCCCTGGATCCACCATTGTCCCGCCAACAGGGCAAATAGCCGGCCCGGAAATGCATGCGCAATCCAGTCCCGCGCCATCTCCATTCCCACGATCAGCACCATCAGCAGAATCTGCCCATCGATCCGCGGTTGCCTCAGATTCCGCCGCACCCACCTGTACAGGCTCAGATCGATGAACGGCGTGAAGCTCCAGATCTCTTCCTTCTCCACGAACCGACCCAGAATCCCCGCCGCCAATCCCAATGCAGCATCAAACGGCAGCGCCAGAAACTCATGGTGATACACCGCCGGACCCGACAACACCACCCCGCCCAGCATCGCCCATCCCGGCCCGAGAAGCAGCCCCAGAAGCACCACCGTTTCAAACGAGATATCTGCAGCCACAAAGTTCGGCACCGCAAAGCGCAACCACACGCCCAGCGTCAGCGGTACCAGAAAGAACGCCATCAGTGCCAGCGTCTGCCTCGTCGTCCGATGGTCGGCAAACAGCAGCCGCCGGAAGGTCGAGGCCCGCGCCAACGCGCTCGCCACTGAGGCCACCACCCCCAGCTTCACCAGCAGTGTGATCAGAATTAGCCTGTCGGTCATGGCCTGTCCACCATCCCACAACTCTAATTCACCCGCACCTGCCGCCTGTAAAATCAACCTATGCCGCTCCCCGTCGCAAAAAAGATCGCGGAAGCCGACTTCCCCACCCGCTGGGGCCACTTTCGCATCCTCGGGTTTCAGGGACCGCCTGCTGCCCCTCCATCCGGCTGTGATCCTTCCACCACTCAGTGCGACCCTGGCGAAGAACTGGTCGCTCTCGTCCTGGGCGACATTCACGCAGCACCGCCCGCCCCAGCTCCCATTATCCGCATCCACTCTCAGTGCCTTACCGGCGACGTCTTCGGCTCCCTCCGCTGCGACTGCCGCCTTCAACTTGAGCTCGCTCTCAAGCGCATCGCCGCCGAAGGCGCAGGAATTCTCCTCTACGAGCAGCAGGAGGGCCGCGGCATCGGCCTCATGGCCAAGCTCAAGGCCTACGAACTCCAGGATCAGGGTATGGACACCGTCGAAGCTAACGTCGAACTCGGCTTCGCCGCCGACTGCCGCGCTTACGAGCTCCCCGCTCAGGTTCTCAAGGCACTCGGCGTCTCCCAGGTCCGCCTCATGACCAACAACCCGGAAAAGGTCGCTGCCCTTGAGGCCTCCGGCATCCGCGTCGTCGAACGGGTCTCCGCCGAAGTCGAGCCGCACGATACATTCGCCGCCTACCTCAAAACCAAGCAGGAAAAAATGGGCCACATTGTCGAATTGGTCGTCACCGAAGATCAGTCCGAGTAAGCCCCGCCAGCGCTCTGCGCAGCCTCAGCCTCGTCCAAACCAGTGCGGCCAGCCCCGCCCACCACAACCCGAAAGCAAGCTGCACCACCCATGCAGGCACCTGCCCGGCGTGCTGCAACTGGAACGGCAGAAAGTTCCAGCTTGTGATGTGCTCGTAAGCCCACGGGTCTTCGATCTGCAAGCGATTCGCCAGTCCAAATGGGTCCATACCGCCGCGGGCGAACTCGACGATGTTTTTCATCCGCAGTCCCACCACGAACGTGGAACGTCCCAGCGTTTCCATCTGGAACTCCTCGAGCGACATCCAGAAGGCCACGGATGCAACCTGGACTGCGGTGGCGATGGCTGACAGCCCCACTCCCACTGACCAAACCGCTCTGCCTACTTGCACGCGATGCCGCAGCAGCAGTGGGACGGCCAACAGCGC
>CAYWSR010000158.1:0-10823 GCA_964460385.1 uncultured Occallatibacter sp.
GGTGGCCTTGTTGATACTGGCCAACGCTTTTTTTGTGGCCGCGGAGTTTGCGCTGGTGTCGATCCGGGACACGCAGGTGGAGCGGATGTTGGCGGGGGGTGTTCCGGGGGCGCGGGCGGTGCGCAAGCTGCAGCAGGACCTGGATGATTTTCTTCCGGCGGTGCAGCTTGGGGTGACGCTGTGTTCGCTGGCGCTGGGATGGATTGGCGAGCCGCTGGCGGCGTCGGGGTTGCTGGGGTTGCTGGATGCGCTGCCTCAGCCGCCGGCGCACGCGGTGTTGTACGCGCACGGAATCGCGGTGGCGGCGGTAGTGCTGGGGTTTGTGCTGATCACGTATTTTCACGTGGTGGTTGGCGAGCTGGTGCCAAAGGCGCTGGCGCTGCGGCGTGCCGAGGCGCTGGCGGTGGCGGTAGCTCCGCCGATGCTGGTATTCATGGCGCTGGCGCGGCCGGGCGTGCGGGTGCTGAAGGGCTCGGCCAAGGCGATTCTGCGGGGGTTCGACATCCCCCTGACGGAGCGGTCTACTGTGCATTCGCCGGAGGAGCTGAAGCTGATTGCTTCGGCGGCGCGGCGGATGGGGTTGCTGCCGAAGTTCCAGGAGACGCTGATTCACCGAACGCTGGAGCTGGATGAGGTGACGATTCGCGAGATCATGACGCCGCGGCAGAAGATCTTCTCTCTGCCTTCGAGCATGCTGGTGGAAGAGGCGAGCGGTCAGGTGATCGAGCACATGCACTCGCGGGTTCCGGTGTACGACGAAGAGCAGGGGCCGGAACACATTGTGGGGGTGGTTTATTCGAAGGATCTGTCGCGGCTGATGTACTTCAGGCGGACGCAGCGGCAGACAACTACGCCTTTTGCCGAATTGCGTCTGAACCAGGTGATGCGCGATGTGCTGGTGGTTCCGGAGACGAAGTCAACGCTGGATTTGATCAAGGAGTTTCAGCAGCGTCGGCGGCACCTGGCGATTGTGGTGGATGAGTATGGGTCGACGGTGGGGCTGGTGACGGCGGAGGACGCGATCGAGCAACTGACGGGCGAGCTGGAGGATGAGTTCGACTCGCCGTCGTTGCCGGTGCTGACGACCGCATCGGGCGCGCTGGTGATGGATGGGGGCGTGAATCTTCGCGACCTGGAGACGCAGATGCAGTGGGAACTGCCGCGGGATGGAGGGGTGGAGACACTGGCCGGGTTTCTGCTGATTCGGCTGGGGCATATTCCAAAGGAGGGCGAGAGCGTGGTGTTTGAAGGGCGGAAGCTGACGGTGATCGAGATGGATCAGCGGCGGATTGCGAAGGTGCGCGTGGAGCCGGCGGAAGAAGACGGGGCGGATGAGGAGAAGGTGGAAGGAACGCAGGAGTAGTTGAGGTTCGGGGCGGAGGATGTGATGGCCTCCCACCCATTTCGCGTTTTTCTTCGAAAGGCCGCGAAATGGAAGGGCACCCGGCGCTGGAGACGGGTAGAAGAAAGACAAAACCAGCGAGTTAGCGCGCGCAGGCGCGCATTCGCGAGTTAGCAAGTTAGCTCCAGGTCCATCCGCGGGAGCGATCAGGCGAGGGCGGGTTCTTCGAGTGGTTCGACATCGACGCCGACCTTGAGGGTGTGGTCGCCGCCGCCGAGGATGAGTCCGCGGAGCGGGCTGACGTCGCTGAAGTCGCGGCCCCAGGCGAGGGTGATGTGATTGGTGCTGGGCTCACAGTTGTTGGTGGGGTCGACATCAATCCACACAGAGCGAGGCCAAACCGAGTTGGGCCAGATTGGGCCGGAACTCGATGAGCCTGGGTCGGCGGAGGTTTCGCCGGGACAGTAGACGGAGAGCCAGGCGTGGGAGGCATCGGCGCCGACGAGACGCTCCTGGCCGGGAGGCGGAAAGGTGCGCAGGTAGCCGCTGACATAGCGTGCGGCGAGGCCGATGGAGCGGAGGCAGGCGATCTGGAGTTGGGCGAAGTCCTGGCAGACGCCGACGCGCTTGAGGAAGACTTCGTCGACGGTGGTTGAGACGTTGGTGGCGGCTGACTTGAATTTGAAGTCGGTATGAACGCGGGCGGTGAGATGGAGCAGCGCCTCGCGCAGGGGGCGCCGGGGCGTGAAGGACTCGAGGGCGTAGTCGGCGAAGCCCGGGCGGAGCGGAATGCGGGGGGATTCAAAGGAAAACTGATAGGCGTCGAGACCCGCGGGCGAGCAATCCTCGGGCATGCGATCGCGTGCGGATTCCCAAGGGATGGATGGAATCATGGCGGCGGCTTTATCTGCTCTGGAGTCGAGAACTTCGACGAGGGCGCGCGATAAGACCAACAATTCACGGTGCGGGCTCTGGATGGAGAAGAGCTGGTGGGTGTTGCCGAAGTAGTCGATGCGCTCGATGAACATGGCCGGCTTTGGCGTGATGGCGAGGTCGAACTCGAGGACATGCTGATGAGGCAGTTCGCGCGGGCGCAGGCAGGCCACATGATTAGCCACGTCGACGGGGCCGCTGTAGCGGTAGTGCGTCCTGTGGATCAGTCGATACATCACTCTCCGATCTTGATGGGCAGGACACTGACGTGGCTGAAGTAGCGGGCGGTGAGGTTTCGAGACCAGGAATGAAGGACCTCTTCAAGTTCATCGAGGAAGGTGCGAAGGAGCTTGAATCCAGCGCCGTGAGGTCGTTGTGCGGCGTTGGGCAGGGGGTAATGGAGCTTGCCGAGATCGAAGTGGCGCAGACCAATGAGCGCCTCGCGCATGGTTTCGAGATCGGCGGGAACGTGGCGGGGAAGTGTCTGATAGAGGTCGACCAGCTGGGCGAGCTGAAAGTCGAGGGAGCGCGGGTTGGCGCGTGCTTTGAGGAGCAGATCGAGAACGGGGAGCGGCTGCAGCGTGGTGTAGTAGCGCGCGCGATAGGTCATGGAGCAGTCGGCCGCCTCGAGCATTTGCTCCAACAATGGCCAGTCGGGCTCGCGGAAGGGCTGGGTCATCTGGCGAAGCTGGCGGCAGAGAGAAAGTGCGCGCTCAAGGCGCCGACCGATAGAGAGAAAGAGCCAGCCGGGACCACGATGAATGTTTTCGCGCTCGAGGCCTGAGAACGAGGCGAGAAGTTCCATGCAACCGGAAAGGATGAGGGGATAGTCGTCGAGGGTTTGCGACTCTTCGGGCAGGCAGGAGCGGAGCTTGTTGAGTAGGTGGACCATGTCGAGGGAGAGGCGCTCGCGGACGCGGCTGCCTGCCTTGAAGGCTCGCTCGATGGAGAAGGCGAGGCCGTCGACGCGGGCGGGGTCGGAGAGAACGGAGAGAAGCTCCTGCTGGAAGCGCAAGGGACGCGTGCGGGCGTTCTTGTCTTTTGGCAACTTGCTGGCGCTCAACTCGAGCGAGCTGTAAAGACGGACGAGGCACTGCAGCTCGTTCCATCCGGCGTGAGGAAAGCGCGTGACGGCGGTGCGAAGCACGCGGGTGGCGCCCTCGGAGCGTTCGATGTAGCGGCCGAGCCAGAAGAAGTTGAGCGCGGTGCTGGAAGGAAGTGGGGGTGTGTCGTGGCGCAAGTCGATGGGGACGTTGCGCGGGCGGAGCAGACTGAAGCGGTCGACGGGTTCGTTGGAGAGCACCCATGCGTCTTTGCTGTGGCCTCCGCGCTGCATGGAGACGACCTGGCCATCTTCGCCGGCGACGCGGACCAGGCCCCCGGGCATGACGGTCCAGCCGTCGCCGGTGTTGAGCACGTAGGTGCGGAGGACGAGCGGGCGGGATTCGAGCGAGGGGGATTCGATCGAGCCTGATTCGACGGGTTTGGCTTCCCAAACGGGCACGCGCGAGAGAGTGACCTGGTCCTGGGCGACAAAGGCGTGGGGCTCCGCTTCAATGCGCGCGGTGAGTGCGGCGCGGGCGTAGGCGTCGAGGTTTGCAGGGAAGACCGGCTCCATGCGGCGCGAGGGGAAGGCGGATTTGACAACGAAGGAATCGAGATGATTGAGGACCCATTTGCGAGCCGATGGCTGTCCGCACCACCATGTGGCCACCGAAGGAAGTAGCAGCTTTTCGCCGCGAAGCGCCTGGCAGAGGCCGGGGAGAAACGGCATGATGGAGGCCGATTCGATGACGCCACTACCGAGAGCGTTGGCGAGGCGCACGTTTCCGGCGATGACTGCATCCACCAGGCCGGGAACGCCGAGGAGCGAGTCGCCGCGAAGCTCAAGCGGATCGCAGAAGCTATCATCGACGCGGCGGAGGATGACATCGACTTTCTGCATGCCGGTGATGGTTTTGAGGAAGACGGTGCGATCGCGGACGGTGAGGTCCATGCCCTCGACGAGCGTGAAGCCGAGGTAGCGGGCGATGTAGGAGTGCTCGAAGTAGGTCTCATTTAACGGGCCCGGCGTGAGGAGAACGATGCGCGGATCGGGGACCGGGCTGAGAGCCTGCAGAGCCTCGCGCTTGGCGCGGAAGAACTGGGCGAGCAACTGCACCTGGGAGCTGTGGAAGAGGTCGGGCAGCACGTCGGCGACGATGATGCGGTTTTCAAGCGCATAGCCCGCGCCGGAGGGCGCCTGGGTTCGGTCGGCGAGGACCCACCATTGGCCGTCGGGCGAGCGCGCGAGGTCGACGGCGAGGAGGTGAAGGTAGCTGGCGGCGGGGGTGGGCGCACCGACCATAGAGCGCAGGAAGGCGGGGTTGGCCAGGAGCAGTTCAGGAGGCAGGAGACCGCTCTTTACGAGCCGCTGTTCGCAGTAGATGTCGGTGAGAATCTCACTGAGCAGGGCGGCGCGCTGGATGAGGCCCGCCTCGATCTCAGCCCACTGCTCGGGTGGAATGAGGAGGGGAATCATGTCGATCTTCCAGGGACGGTCGGTACCCTGGGGATCGCCGTAGACGTTGTAGGTGATGCCGTTCTCGCGGATGCGGCGCTCGGCACGGGCCCATCGGCGGGCCAATTCGGCGGTACCGATTTCGTTGAGGGCGTGCATGAGCGGCGCCCAGTGCGGTCGAGGCAGGCCATTCTCGGTGGACTCGTCGTAGGGTTCCCGATGCTCAAGAGGAGCGTGGTAGAGTTCAGCGGGAATCGGCTCGTCCTGGGAACGCGGTGGGGGGGACGCGAAGGGGGAACGCGAAGCTGTGCCGCTCACGATTGCCTCACCGTGGGAATCCTCAGATCGAGCGTGCCGGGAAACCAGGGATTCGGCTCGAGAGCGGGGAGCTCGAAGGGTTGGCCCGAGGGCAAGACCTTGAAGCGCTCGGCTCTTCGATCGGCTGCTGCCCGTTCATCCGCCGGCAACCCCGTGTACGCAATACCTGAGGGATTGATCACATGATATAGGCATCGGGCGATGGAGCGCTGGGACCAGCGATCGACAAGATCGAAGGTCAGAGGAGCGTGCACGGGGACCATGGGCAGGAGCGTGGCGCGGAGGTTGCGGGCGCGGAATCGGACCCCTGCGAACAAGGGACCATCGGCCTCGCCCGGCTGAAGAGGAACGAGGCGGCCGTTGCAGCAGACTGCGTAGCGCTCGGGATCTTCTGCGCCTTCGAGGGTGACCTGGACGCGCTCGAGGGAAGCGTCGACACTGCGGACTGTGCTGCCGGAGGCGGACTCCTCGGCAAGAACGTTCCAGGGCTCGAGGGCCTTGCGCAGTTCCATGCGCAAGGGGCCAGACTGGACGACACCCAGGCGCGGGAAGCGGAATTCGAGATGAGTGCCGAACCAGGCGTCTTCAAAGGCGAAGCCTGAAGCGCGGAAGAAGGAAAGCACATCTTTCAGGTCGCGTTCGATGACGGCGGGCAACATGAAGCGATCGTGGAGCGCTGTGCCCCAGCGAACGAGGTCACGCGTGTAGGGCTTCTTCCAGAAGGCTGCGCAGGCGGCACGGACTACCAACATCTGGAGCAGGTTCATGCGGACGTGCGGAGCCATCTCAAAGGCGCGCAGCTCAAGCAGGCCCAGCTTGAGGCCCAAGCCTTCGGGCGGGTAAAGCTTGTCGACACAGAACTCGGCGCGATGGGTGTTGCCGGTGAGGTCGGCGAGGAGGTTGCGGAAGAGACTGTCGAGGAGCGCGGGGTCTGGGTCTGGGTCGACAGGCAGATTGCGGAAGGCTACTTCCAACTCGTACAACGCGCCGGTGCGCGCTTCGTCGATACGCGGGTACTGGCTGGTAGGGCCGACATAGGTGCCGGAGAAGAGGTAAGAGAGCGAAGGGTGGTTCTGCCAGAAGGTGAGCAGACTGGCCAAGAGGTCGGGACGGCGCAGCAGAGGGCTATCCGGCACCGACGGGCCGCCGACGACGATGTGGCTTCCGCCACCGGTGGATTCGATGGCGCCATTCCGGGCAAACTTGCTGGTGGTGAGGCGGTGGTTGAAGGCCTCTTCGTCGAGGAGGGTGTTGATGGACTCGAGCTCATCCCAGTTTTTCGCGGGGGGAAGGTTTATTTCGAGGACCCCTGGATCGGGGGTGACACTGAAGCTCTGCACGCGCAGGTCGGCGGATGGCGCGTAGCCTTCGAGCCAGACGGGCATCTGCAGATGACTGCATGTGTCTTCAACGGCTGCGATGAGGTCGAGATAATCGGCGAGCGCGGCGAGGAAGGGAAGAAAGACGTGGAGGCGGCCCTCACGGACTTCAACGCAGAGGGCGGAACGGATGAGAACCGGGGCGTCTTCCGGTTTGCGCGTAATGGGAGGGAGCGGGTCGGGCAAGGGTTCGCGGTCGAACAGCTCGGGCCGATGGGCCGGCGGTTGAAGCTTTGCCTTGTCGGCGAAAGGGGCGACGTCCATCTCGTAGGTGAGTTCATCGGGCGCGACCCAAGGGATTGTTTCGACGGGAATGCGGAAGCCGATGGGCGAGTCGCCGGCGGTGAGGACGAGCCTTTCAGGCCGCTCGAACCAGAGCTGGCTGGACCAGACAAGGTTGCTGTCAGGCTGGCGGCGGCGAATGGGCAGCACGAAGCCTGCGGGAGCGGCTGTCGTTGGAGGACTTTCGTCGGGTTCGAAGGCTGGGAGGATGCCTTTGGCTTCGACCGAGAGGCGGCGGGCGAGGGCAGTGATGAACCGTTCTGCTTCGGCAGGGCCATAGCCGTAGTCGACCTCTTCGGCGGCGATGAGAGCGCTGTCCTCCCAGATGGGCACGCCATCGACGCGCCAAAAGCAACTGAGAATCCAACGGGGCAGCGGCTCGCCGGGATACCACTTGCCCATGCCGTAATGGAGCAGCGCTCCGCGGCCCATGCGTTTACGAAGCGCCTGGACCAGGGCCATGCCGCGGCTGCGCTTGTCCGGGCCGTGGGCATCGAGATTCCATTCGGGGCTCTCCGGCTTGTCAATGCCGACAAAGGTAGGCTCGCCGCCCATGGTGAGGCGCGCGTCTCCGGCCTCGAGCTCGACATCGATCGCGTGGGCAACGGCGCGAACACACTCCCACTCCGCGTCCGAGAGAGGCTTGGCGATGCTCCGCGGCTGGTTGAGGCGGTCAAGGTGAAAACTGTAAGAGAACTCGGTCTTCACAGGCTCGACAGTGCCTTCGATGGGCGCGGCCTCTTCCGGTGTGGGAGTGCAGACGAGCGGAATGTGGCCTTCCGCGGCCATCTGGCCGGAGGTTGGATCGAGGCCGACCCAGCCGGCGCCGGGAAGAAAGACCTCAGCCCAGGCGTGCAGCTCGACGTGATCTTCGATTAGCAAGTGAGGTTCGTCGACGTTGCGCTGGGCCGGCGCGAGCTGAATGAGATAGCCGGAGACGAAGCGCGAAGCAATGCCCATGACGCGAAAAGTCTGAACCAGCAGCCAGGCCATGTCGCGGCAGGAACCCGACTTTGAAGAGAGGGTCTGTTCGGGGGTCTGGGTTCCATCCTCAGGACGAAGCTGGTACTGAATCACCTCTGTGATACGGCGGGTTACGGCCAGCACATAGTCGACGGTTGGGGAAGAAGTGCGCGCGAGCGGTCCCAGGAGTGCGAGCAGCCGAGCCTCCTGCGCGGTGACTGCGAGCCAAGGGGTGAGGTCGTTGCGGAGAGCCTCGGGGTAGTGGAAGGGAAAGATTTCAAAGCCGGAATCGAGGAGGAAGTCGAAGGGATTGATAGGCTCGAGGTCGGCGACGAGGTCGACCTCCACTGTGAGTTCCGGAGAAGGGTCAGAGAAGAGCACATAGGCCTGTTGATTCTGGTGTGGATCGAGCCGCCACTTGAGCACGCCTCCGGCTGGTTTGACGTTCAACTCGTACTTGAGGATCGGGGTGCGGGAATGGAGCGCGGGACGAAGCTGAATGGTCTGGGGGCCGATGAGGATAGGTCTTTGATATCGATAGTGGGTCCGGTGATGGAGAGCGACTTTCATTCCCATACCTTCTATTATCAGCCCCGTCATAAATAGGCCATGTTGTTCGGATGATCTTCAACGGGAGCGGGTTAGGGGCCTAGTGAGGGATTGGCAACCGATTTGCAGTCCGTGGGGAGGGTAAATCGATTGATTTCGAGCCCATCAAGAGCATAGAGTGGATTGGATCGGAAATGGGCCTTGAGAAGGCCGGGCAAGCAGGCTTATTGGCTCCAAAGATGAAAGCGTTTGCAATTTGGAGCGGCGGGTCTCCTTTCCAGGGCAGACCTCACGCATGGGACGGCTTGATGCGAGCCAAATCAATTGGGACAAAGGGACACCAGATGAATCGAATTGCGAAGTTGATCGTCATATGCTCTCTTTCGGTGATGGCCATTTCATTTTGCGGGTGCGGCGGCAGCGGGAATGGCGGTGGAGGGCAAAAACAGAATCCCACGACTCCAACAGTGACGGTTACGCCCGCCTCGAACAGCGTTACGACGGCGCAGAGCCTTAACGTGGCGATCGCCGTGACTGGCGCCGGTGGAACGCCGACCGGGTCAGTGGTCTTGAGCGGCGGAGGCTACACATCCGCTTCGACGACGCTGGTCGCGGGATCGGTGACCATCACCATTGCGGCAGGATCGCTGGCCGTGGGCTCTGACGCGCTGAGCGCGACGTACACGCCGGACGCCAACAGCTCGGCGACGTTTAACAGCGCCTCGGGTGCGGCGGCGTCGCCGGTGGTAGTGACAGCGGCTGTGGCGACACCGACTGTGACCGTCACGCCGGCCGTCGGCACGATTACGACTGCGCAGAGCCTGCAGGTTACGGTTGCCGTGAGCGGTGCGGCGGGTACGCCGACCGGGTCTGTGGTTCTATCGAGCGGGAATTACACTTCGAGCGCGACGACGCTCGTTGCCGGTTCGACGAGCATAACGGTTGCGGCTGGTTCGCTGGCCCTGGGATCCGATACGTTAGTTGCAAAATACACTCCTGACGCGGCGGGCGGTTTGATCTACGGCACCGGATCAGGGAATGGTTCGGTTACGGTGACGCAGGCTGCCACTGCGGTGACCGTCACTATCGATACGCTTACCAATCGTCACACGATCAGTCCGTTTGTGTACGGCGGCAATATCAGCGGTGCTACGACTGTTGCCGACTCGGGCATGACGCTGGGACGATGGGGCGGAAACGCATCGTCGACTTATAACTGGATACTGCACACGTACAATTCCGACTCTGACTACTACTGGGAGGACTACGGCGTTGGCAATCAGAACGGCGACGACAACGACTCGGCGCAGTTTATTACTGACGTTCAGAATGCAGGGGGGTATCCGCTGACGACGCTGGCGACTCTGGGATGGGCGGCACAGAGCCCTGAGAACGGCGCCAACGGCCACTGGAGCTTCTCAGTCGCTAAGTTCGGCGCGCAGTGCTCCGTGGATCAATACAACACGGACGCTGGGAACGGGCTGGTGGCTGGTTCGACAGGCAACTGCAGCACCAGTACGGCGCCGGTGACAACAAATCAAGTCACGACGGCCTACTATCCGATGGTCGACACGCCGAGTGACTGCCCGGGGGGAACCACGGATGGAACCACTTGCATCGATCGGGAGAACTGGGCGCAGGCGCTTGCAACAGCCTTTGGCAACAAGGTATGCACAGTACCCTACTCGACGATCACGTCCTGCCACTTCGTCGACATAGACAACGAAGTCGACATCTGGGGGGGGACGCATCGGGATGTTCACCCCAACCCTTCCGGGTACGATGAACTTGCCAATATGTTTGAGAACGAGGGGTCGGCTCTGAAGACGTGGGATCCGGCGGCGGTGCGGTTCGGCCCGGTGTCGTGCTGCTGGTACTTCTATTGGCAAGGCGCCACCGGGGGCGACAGGGCGGCTCATGGCGGAGTGGACTTTTTGCCGTGGTGGTTGAACCAGGTTAAATGGATGGACACGATCAACGGCGCGAGGACGCTGGACGTTTTCGACATACACGCCTATGCCGAGGCCAATACTTCGGGGTTCACCAACGCGCAGCTGCAGGCGGCTTCCGCATCGGTCTATCGCGACTACTGGGATCCGACCTATGTGAGCACTGCCGGGGATATCAACCAGATATACACAACGACGGTGGAGCCGAACTATACGATTCCATTCCGCATTCCGCGCATGAAGGCGCTGGTGAATGCGATCTATCCGGGAACACCGCTTTCGTTCACGGAGTGGAGCGCAGCCTTCTATCAGGAATCGGACTTCTCGACAGCGCTGGGCGATGCCGAAGCCTATGGCATCTTCGGGCGTGAAGGTCTTACGTTTGCCACGCGCTGGGGCGCACCGACAAAAGGCAACCCCAACTACCAGGCGTTAAAGATGTACACCAACTACGACGGCGCGCAACACGGATTTGCGCCTATTTCGGTTTCCGATCTGAACAACGGCAATCCGAATCTGTTCTCAAGCTATGCCGCGGTTAACTCGACCGGTACGCAGATGACGATCATGGTGTTGAACGAGGATCCCGCGAACACGGATTCGATCAC
>CAYWSR010000159.1:0-10766 GCA_964460385.1 uncultured Occallatibacter sp.
CGCCCGGCTTACCGTCGAAGGATGTACCCCGATCTCTTCCGCCACTTCCTTGATCATCATCGGCCGCAGCGCTTCGACGCCCCGGTCCAGGAACTCCTGTTGCCGCCGCACAATCACATCGCAGGTCCGCAAAATCGTGCTCTTCCGCTGTGCGATGTTCCGCATCAGCTGCATCGCCGACCGGAACCGCTCCTTCACGTAATCTTTCACTTCCTTGTCGGTGTTTTCGGCAGTCAGCATGCGCCGGTAGCGCTGGCTCAGCCGCAGACTGGGTAGATCCTCTTCGTTCAATGAGACCGCCCACTCGCCGCCCCGCTTAACAAAAACCACGTCCGGCTCGATCAGCCGCGTCTGCTCCCGGTTGTACTGCCGCCCGGGCCGCGGATCCAGCGTCCGAATCAGCTCAACCCCCGCATGGGCCTCCGCCACGGTAATCTGCGCCGCCCGCGCCAGGTCTTTCACATCCCGCTTCTGCAGCAGTTGCAGGTGCTGGTCCACAATCAGCGCGGCCACTTCCATGCTCCGCCGCTGCTCTTCTACGCGCGCATCCGCCTCGCTCTTGAAGCTGCCGTGCGGATCATCCTCCCCTTCTGCATCCGGCTCTTCTTCTCCGTCCGCTTCATCGCCCAGCTCGATTCGCCGCTTCGCATACAGGTGCCGAAACTCCTCCTGCTGCGCCGCAATCTGAATCATCAGGCATTCGCGCAGATTCCGCGCTCCCACCCCCGCCGGATCCAAATGCTGCACCAGGTCGATCGCCGCACTCATCACTTCCAGCGCTTCCGACGTCGCCGGCGTCGCACTGCCATTCCCATTTACGGCCCCCGCCGGATGGCTCATCGCGGCCGCAAGCTCTTCATCGCTCGCCGCCAGGTACCCATCTTCATCCAGGTTTCCGATCACATACTCCACAGCCTCGTGCAACCGCGGTTCCAGCTTCAGAGATCCCAGTTGCCACGCCAGGTGATCGGACAAAGTCGTTGGCTGACTGAGAAAATGCTCGAACGACGGCTTCTCGCTGTCTTCATACTCCGGTTGTGTCCGGTACCCCGGATCGAGATAATCCTGGAAGTACGATCCGAAATCCACCTCCTCGAACGAATCCTTGCTCGCTGTTGCCACTTCCTTGGTTCCTGGCTCCGAATGCTCCAGAAGTCCCAGGCGTTCCTCCCGCTCCGCGCGCTCCTGCCGCGCCGCGACTTCATCCAGCATCGGAACGGTCTCGTCAATCTCTTCCAGAACAGGGTTCTCCACCATCTCCGCATCGATCATCTCCTTCAGCTCGAGCTTGTTGAGCGCCAAAACGCTCACCATCTGCATCAGGCCTGGAGTCAGGACCTGGCGTTGCGAGACTTTCAAGCTCATTCTGGGTTGGAGCAGCGCCATGGTTGGGATTTTCCCCGTTTGGACTCAATGCAAGTGTAGTCGTGTATGAAAAAGCATAAGCGGCAATTCATGCCGCTTCAAGACCATCGTCCCAGATTAGGTACTTTTCAAATCCGGAATCTGTCCCCGGAAATGGGTAACCGCTTCGCGACTTTGGTCACATTGACAAGCGCGAACCGTCTTCCTCACTGAATTGCCTGCCGGGTGCCCCATCCTCCTGAGCGGAGCGAAGCGGAGTCGAAGGACCTGCTTCTTGTAATCCCAGGCCGAAAGAGTGGGATGCGATGCCGCTGATCATCGGGCGAACCAATCAGTTCCCTTTTTCTTCCTGGCCTGATCGAGTCAGCCTCACACGGCTACGCCAGCGAGAACCCTTCGCCCAGGTACAGCCGCCGCACGTCCATGTTGTTGCCCAGTTCTTGCGGCGTGCCGGCGAAGAAAATTCGTCCCTCAGCAATAATGTACGCCCTATCCGTCACGCTCAGCGTTTCGCGCACATTGTGATCCGTAATCAGCACGCCGATCCCGCTCGCCTTCAGCTCAAAAATGATCTTCTGCAGCTCCAGCACGGCAATCGGATCGATCCCGCTGAACGGCTCATCCAGCAGGATGAACTTCGGTTGAATGCACAGCGACCGCGCAATCTCCACCCTTCGCCGTTCCCCACCCGACAGCGCATAGCCCCGGGTCGTCCGAATGTGGCCTAGATTCAGTTGATGGATCAGCTGCTCGGTGCGCGTCCTCCGCTCCCGATTCCCCAGCGGTTGCGCCTCCAGTACGGCCAGAATGTTCTCCTCCACCGTCAGCTTGCGAAACACCGACGGCTCCTGCGGCAGGTAGCTGATCCCGAAGTTCCGCGCCCGCATGTACATCGGCACACGCGTGATGTCCGTTTCGTCCACCATCACGCGCCCGGTCTCCGGCGGCACCAGTCCCACAATCATGTAGAAGCTGGTCGTCTTGCCCGCGCCGTTTGGTCCCAGCAGGCCCACCACTTCGCCCTGCGAAATCCGCAGGTCCACACCCCGCACCACCTGCCGTCCCTTGTAGCTCTTGCCGAGCCCTTCGGCTCTCAGTGTTTCCATCTGTGTCTCTGCACTCGCTTCCCGTGTCACTTCGGTGCCGTGGTCTCGGTCGTCGTTCTGCGTCCGCCGCCGTCGATGCTCACACTATCATCGCGGCTGTTGAAGATCAAAGCCTCGCCCGTCACATTTCCGCGCGCCGGGTCGGTCATCTGTGGCGGCGTAGCCGTCGTTCCCGTCAGCACATACTCCCCGCTCTCGGTCGTGTAGACCAATTGCTCACCCGTCCCGCGCCGGCCTTCCGAACTCACCACCACGTTTCCGCGCGCCGTCATCCGGTCCACTTGCGCCGCGCCTCCGTCCCTGCCCGCATGATTGCCAGCCGGCAGCAGCACCAGTTCTACCTCATTGGACGTCGAACTTGCTGCCCCGGTCTCTGCCGTCACTTGACCCAGCGCGCCGCCCTTCATCACTGCCTTGCGCTCCGCGTCCGAGTACTTCAAATCCCCGCCATACACCCGGATCACGGACGGACCCGATTGCTTGCCTCCCGCAGGCTTTCCAGACGCCTGCGTAGCACCCTGACCACCAGATTTGCCCGCCGCGCTTAACAGCTCCACCTCCACCGGCTCCTTTGCATCCCCGCTGCGCGCCACCAAGGTCTGCTTCTCCCGGTCCAGCACAATCGTCGGCCCCCACACCGAGTTTGCATCCTGCCACAGCCGCGCATGGCCGCTGAATGTCACAACGCTCGTCCCCGCACTCCCCGCTCCAGCAGCCGTCCGCTGCAAATGCGCCTCGGCCGCGATCGCGTGCGTTGGTGTCTGTCCGCCCAATCCCACGCTGCCCGTCCCCGCCGTACTCTTGCCACCGCTTCCCTGTTGGCCTGCACCCAGCGAAGTCGCCTTCACGTGCCCATGCCCAAACGCATCGCCTGTCTGCCGCGACACATCCATCTTGTCCGCCGTCACGTCCAGCGTCCCATCCACCACGTGAGGACTCCCCGTCAGATGCAGCCAATCGCCCGAGCTCTCATACTCCGCCCGCGCCGCAGTCGCCCGCATCTCGCCGGAACCCTGCGCCTGACCCTTGGCCGGCTCCTGCACCATCACCACGTGCCCGTCCAGCGCCGCCGACTCGATCTGCCCTGCCCCACCCTGCCCGGTCTTCGCCGCCCCGCTCTTTGTCGTCTCATTTTTCTCTGGGCCGCTCTTGAATCGCGCCTCCAGCCGATCTCCGGTTGACGTCTGCCTTACCCCGGATGCCGTCGTCTCCTCCACCCGCGCATGCCCCATCCCCGTCATCGCCGCCAGTTGAGAATTCGGCCCAAAGAAACCCTTCACCGTGTCCGCCGCTAGACTCGATGGAACCGCCGCCGACCCGCCCTTGCGGCTCTCGCTCGTCACCACCACCCCGTCGATCCCCGTGATCGTCTCTGGCTCTACGCGCCCGCTCTGGCCCTGCCCGGCCTGCCCTTGCCCTCTCTGCGCCTGCACCGCCTTCCCTTGCCCCGACTTGTCCTGATTCGCTTGCCTCGGCCCAACCTTGCGAAACACCACATCCGCGACCGGTGACTTCCACGTCCTGTGCACCTCAACCTTGTCCGGGCCCTGCCCACTGGTCTCTTCGCTTGCCATCTCCACCCCGCGTTCGAGATGCGCATGCTCCAGGTCTCCCTCCTTGTCGAATTCCAGCTCCAGCGTCGGCGCGGTTCCGTGCGCGTGCTGCTCTCCGGCTCCGTTTGCAGGCGGCCGCACCGACTCCATCTTCACCCCGCCTTCCATGTGCCCATGCTGCGGCTGGTTCTTCTCGTTGAACTCAAGCGTCCCCTTCGGCGCCTCAATCTTCCCGCCATTCGCCGAGGTCAACGTCAATCCATTCACAGCATCCAGCCGCACTGCCGATCCATCCTCGCGAAACAAGATCGTCGCATCGCCCGCAACAGCCTGCCCACCCTTGTAGTCGGCCACCGCCGCCCTCATCCGGCAGACCTTGTCGTTCCTCTCAAACTCCGCATGCTGCGCATGCACCGTCACCCGCCCGCTGCCCCGATCCGTATTCAGTTCCACCGCGCGGTCCAGCACAAGCAAGCCCGTTTTCGAGTTGTAGGTCGCCCCCATCGAGCTGCCACTGCCCTGCGCCATCGAAAAGTCCACATGCTCGGCCGTCGTCGCCACCGCGCTCTTCTCGTCAAAACTCAGCCCGCTGGTCTTCACGTGCACCTGGCCGCGTGCCGCCATCTCTTCCACCGTGCCCAGCGGCGTCCCCTTCGCCTTCTCCTCATTTCCCTTGCCCGCGGCTGCTTTCGGCGCAATCGCCGGAGCCACCGACGGCCTCACCAGCGTGATCTCCACGGGCCCCGACGCCGTCGCCGTTTTGTTGTTCTGGTCGTACTCGAACTCCGCCCCCTCGATTTGATCCACGCTCTGCCCGTCCTCGCTGTAGAGCTCGATCTTCACGTCGTGCAGTTCGGCCTTTCCCTGCTTGAACTGCACCGCCTTCGATGCGTGAATCTTGTAGCGCCCATGCGCCCCCAGCGCATGCTCCATCGTGAACCCCGTCGCGTCCGACTGAATATCCACGCCCAGCCGCTTCGGCAGTTCTTTCAAATTCAGCGGATTTCTAAACTTCCCCCGCACCAGGAACACACCCAGCGCAGACACCAGCAGCACCCCCGCCACCAGCACCAGAGTTCGCAACCGCTCGATCGTGAATCGCCTCTTCAGTTGCTTACTCCCAGCCGAGCCGCCAGCCTCTGCGCCAGGCTCTCCCCCAGCTCGCTCCACAACAGCCGCGCCGTCGCCCCGGACGCCTTCTCCACCGCCCCCGCCAGTCCCACCAGTTGCCGCACATTCTCTTCCACGTGCCGCGCACCCACCTGGTCCAGCGGCACATCTTCTTCGAGAAACGGCCCATCCGGCCCCAGGTCGAGCCGAATATGCCCGTCCTGCTCGTAGGCCCCCTCGTCAAACAGCGGCCCGTAGCCCGTTACCCGCACCATCCTCGGACCCCGCACCCACCGGCCAATACTCTTGTCATCCTGAGCGGAGCGCAGCGGAGTCGAAGGACCCGCTTCTCCCGGCTGGCTCTCCACCTCCCACAAGCTCCACCCGATCTGAAACTCATAGGCGTAGTCTTCGTGCAGCAGCTCCGTCGCCGCTTCCACTGCCGCCGCAGGTTCCGCACCTAACTGTGTCTCGCCCTCGCCGCCCACCACGATTCGCCGCCCCCACAGCTGCTGAAACACCGGCGGCTCGCTCCAGCTCACAGGCCACACCGTCGCCGCATACACGTGCGGCTCCCCGCCGTGCGCCGCAAACGCCTCCAGAACCGTCGTCAGCTTGTCAGGAAGCGCCTCCAGACGCAGGTTTGGATACCACAAACTCAGATAAAGCGTGTCTGCCATCTCTTTAAGATTGTAGACGTGGCACTTGCTCGAAGGATGCTCGTTACCGCACCGCTGATTCGCCACAAGCTGAGGGTGCCCCATCCATTCGCAGCTTTACCGCGAATGGGTGGGAGACCAAAGAACTCAACCCGCAAATCGGGCGTCCCCTACCCCGTCACAATCTCACCGAAGTCCGCAATCCCCGAGAATGCAGCCAGCACCGACGCAATCAGCCCCAAATGCGCTCCGCGCACCGTCTCGTCCGGATCGAGCACCATCACCTTGTCGAAGAACGCGTCCACCGCCGGCCGCAGCGTCGCAATCGCCCCCAGCGCCTCGCCGTAGTTCCGCTCATCCCGCAGCAACGCCACTTCCGGAGCGAGCTTTGCCGCCGAATCCGCCAGTTCCTGCGCCTCCGGAGCAAGCTTCGCGTCACTCGGCGCCCCAACCGCAAATCCCTTTTCCTCGGCCTGGCGCAGAATGTTCTTGATCCGCTTGAACGCCGCTGAGATCGCCGCAAAGTCCGCCGACTCCCGCGCCTCGGTCAGCGCCTCCGCCCGCGCAATCGCATCGCGTACGTCATCCGCCCCCGCTGCCAGCACCGCATTCACCACGTCATACGCAAACCCGCGCACATCCTTCAAAAAGAAATGCAGCCGCTCGCGGAGAAAGGCCGTTACTTGGTCCCTGTTCGCATCAACCGGACCGCATGCCCTCACCACATCACTCAAAGTCAGCGGCAGTCCCGACTCGGCCAGAATGCTCACAATCGCATTCGCCGCCCGCCGCAGCGCAAACGGATCCTTCGACCCCGTCGGCGCATTGCCAATCCCAAACATCGCTGTAATCGTCTGAATCCGATCTGCCAGGCCGAGCAGCTGCCCCTCAATCGTCAACGGAATGTCCCCGTCAGTGGACGCCGGCTTGTACTGGTCATAAATTGCCTGCGCCACCGTATCGCCCAGCCCCTGCGCACGCGCATATAGTCCCCCGATAACTCCTTGTAACTCCGTAAACTCCTTCACTAACTCGGTCGTCAAGTCGGTCTTTGCCAATTCAACAGCCTTCAGCAGTGCAGCCTCATCGAGAGTCACACCCTTCACCTGCACCGCCGCTGTCAACGCCCTCGCAACGGCCAGGTTCTGCTCCGTCTTCCAGGAATAGCTCCCCAATTCCTTCTGGAAGGTCACATTCTTCAGGCTCTCCACGCGATCCACCAGCTGCGTCTTCTGGTCCGTATCCCAGAAGAACCGCGCGTCCTTGAACCGTGCCCGCAGAACCTTCTGGTTGCCGTGTTGGATCGTCACGTACCCTTGCCTGTCAACCTCGATATTCAGCACCGCCAGAAAGTGCGGTGCCAATTTCCCATCCGCCCCTTCAACCGCAAAGTACTTCTGGTGGTCGCGCATTACCGTTACCAGCACCTCTTCCGGTAGCGCCAGGTACTCGGCCTCAAAATTCCCCAGGATCACCGTCGGCCACTCGGTCAGGTGCGTCACCGTCTCCACCAGCGCCTCATCCTCGCGCCAACGCGCCCCTTCCACCGTCCGCGTCGCCTTGTCCAACGCCTTGCGAATCGTCTGCCGCCGCTCGGCCACATCCACCACCACCTTGGCCACCCGCAGCGCCTCCGCGTAGCTCTTCGGCGCGCCAATCACCACCGGCGATTCCCCATGAAGTATCCGATGCCCCCGGCTCGCATTCCCCGCCTGAATCCCGGCAATCTCCATCGGCACAACCGCCCCATCCAGCAGCGCCACAACCCACCGCACCGGCCGCACAAACCGCTCCGGCTTTCCTGCGCGCCAGTACATGTTTTTGGCCCAGTAGAGCGCAAGCACTTCCTTCGGCAACTCCGCCGCCAGCAACTCCGCCGCCGCGCGGCCCACGCGTTTTACCGTCGCCCCAACATATTCGCCTTTTGCTGTAGTGACTTTCTCGATTGCCGCAACCGCCACGCCGGCCTTCTTCGCAAAAGCTTCTGCCGCGGCCGTCCGCGCGCCGTCCTTGAACGCCACCTTCCACGAAGGCCCCGTCAACTGCTCTTCAGAGTCCGCCTGTTTCGCCCGCACATCCTCAATCAACACAGCCAGCCGCCGCGGCGTCGAATATGTCTTCACCTCGGCCGCAGCTCCCAGCAGCCGCTCCCGCTCCAGCAGCTCCTTCACCCGCTTGCCCAGCTCGGCCTCGGCCCCGGCAATCATCCGCGCCGGAATCTCGTCCAACCCAATCTCAAACAAAAAGTCCGCCATAATTCCAGTAACTTTCTCGCTCTCCTGCTAACTAGCTAACTCGCTGACTCCGCTAACACGCGCGAAACGCGGCTAACACAGTTAACTCCGCTGCCGGTTCAAAGCGCTTGCTGTTGCGCATAGATCTTCGCCACACCCACCGCCAGGTTCCGTATCCGCCCGATCATTCCCACACGCTCCGTCACGCTGATCGCTCCGCGCGCATCCAGCACGTTGAACAGGTTCGAGCACTTCAGCGCCAGCTCATACGTCGAAATCAGCGGGAATCGCCGCCTGTCCGCCGCACTCGCCTTCTCGTCGGCAATCACCGCATTTCCCCGCGCCAGCAGCGCCTGCGCCTCCTGCTCATACAGCCTGAAGTGCTCCCACAGCTTCTCCACATCGGCGTCTTCAAAGTTGTAGACCGAGTACTGCAGCTCTTCTTCAAGCCGCACATCGCCGTAAGTCACTACCGCACCGGTATCCGGGTCCCGCGCCCACACCACGTCGTAAACCGAGTCCACATCCTGCAGGAAAGCGCACAACCGCTCCAGCCCATACGTCAGCTCCGCGCAGATCGGGTCCAGGTCCAGCCCCCCGCACTGCTGGAAATAGGTGAACTGGGTAATCTCCATCCCGTCCATCATCACCTGCCAGCCCACGCCCCACGCGCCCACCGTCGGGCCTTCCCAGTTGTCTTCTTCAAACTTCAAGTCGTGCTTGCTGAGATCGATCCCAATCGCCTCCAGCGACTGCAGATATAGCTCCTGAACATTCGCCGGTGGAGGCTTCAAAATTAGTTGGAACTGCGTGTGCCGGAACAGCCGGTTCGGGTTCTCGCCGTAGCGCCCGTCCGCCGGTCGCCGCGAAGGCTGCGCATAGCCCACCCGATAGGGCTTCGGCCCCAACACTCGCAGAAACGTCTCCGGCGCCATCGTCCCCGCGCCAACTTCCACGTCATACGGCTGCTGCAGAATGCACCCTCGCTCCGCCCAAAAGCTTTGCAGCCGGAAGAGCAGTTCCTGAAAGGTGAGTGCAGTGGGCTTTGTAGACAATTCAACTTCAGATGCAGGCACAGGTTGTCTCGCTTTCAGGGAGTCGGGCCTATTTTAACAGTTAGGTTCGCTGAACTAAGGGTCCCTTGTGCGCGAAGTGGTCTTGCAGAGGCTGGAATCGCCCCCAAAAAATGGTACGGCCGGGCGCTAGATCGACGACCCGAGTTGTTCTAGCTGCACCTTGGCAAGGCTGCGGTATTTTCCCCTTCGGTCAGCACTCCGAGTGATTCGGAAATGGTCAGCTGCCCCACTGCTATCGCCTAAAGCGAGATATGCCAACCCAATCTTCCAATGGAGCGTCGCAAACACCAGACCACGATGATTTTCGAGTCGCCGATCGCCGATTACCAGCCAGACTACCACTGAACTGCGAGGCCCTGTGTGCTCCGCCTCAGCCTGCGCATCTTTTGCCATTTGCGTCGCCCGGCTTAGGGCTTCCCGCGCCCCTGTTTCCTTCCCCAACTGCGCAAGGGCATGCCCTGTCCGTGCAAGGCATTTGGCCCTTTTCACGGTGTCAGATACGTACCCACCAAAGTATATGTCCTTGTCCCGTCTACTGGTGCCAAGCTCCATAGCTTCCCTTGAGAGTTCAATTGCCCTATTGGGATCCTCCCCAGTTAGAAGCAAAAGATCCGCCAGGCTACCTTGTCCGCTCCCGGAGCTGTCGCCCAACTCAAGCGCAGCAAGAAGGAATTCCTTCGATTCCCGATACAGTCCCTGATCCATCAGCGAGTCCGCGAGGCAAACCATCGGTCGCACCCGGTCTGACCCATCGGTTAAGGCCAGAGCTTTTCGAAAGAGCTTCTCCGCATCGGACGGGTGGCCCGAAAGCACCTTATCCAGACCCTTCCTTCGCAGCCTGAGTTCGGGCGCGCAGTGCATCGCGCTCCTGAGGTAAATCACATACGCAGCTGACGCCGCCAAAACTCCCAGTGCCGCACTGGGGAGCGGCCCAAACCATAAAAATTGGGAGGAAAGAGTCATTTCGGATGCCGTAACATACCCCGCATTAGAGACAAAAAGTCGGTACGTCCAAGTTCGGAAAGTATGAATGGAGAAACATCATTTGGAAAGACCCGAAAGTGTTACGGACCCTTCATGCATCGCGCGGGCGATTGCGGCGAATCCATGGCGCTTAAGATGGTTACAGACTTCGGAGCCGGAAAGGACCCGCAGTCTACCCAACCGGCACCTCAACCTGAGTCACGAAAACCTCACCGTGCAGCCGTCGCGCGACTTCCGAGGGCGCCGCTGTCTCGAAAAACAAGGTCAAAGCCTCGATAAGATTCGCGCGAGCTTCCTCGATTGTTGAGCCCTGACTCGCGATATCCAGCTCAGGACACAAGAAGACAAAGCCGTCGTCTTCTCGCTCGATAATTGCCGTCATCCTCTGCAGGTTTTGCATGTTGAGATTCTAACCGACTATGAACTAGCCGAGTGCGGCCAACCCCATCACCCGCTCATCCCCGCCAGCACCTCCGCCGACCGAAGTTTCCGCTCCAGGTGCCGCTCCAGCGACTGCACCGTAAACCGCCGCAGATCCTCGCCCCTGCGCCGCGGCCATGGTTCACCCGCAAAGGCCGTCACCGGAGCACGCAGCATCCGCTGGGCAAGCTGCCAGGAGTCGGGCGCGAGCTGATTCGCGCTGCCCCCGCGATGAACTGCACAAAATAGGCCATCCGAA
>CAYWSR010000160.1:0-10744 GCA_964460385.1 uncultured Occallatibacter sp.
GGAAAAGATGAGGGCCATGGAGCCGGCGTCGAAGAGGCGCTCAACGATGTAGACGGCGATCTGGGTGGAGAGCGTGAGGCCGGTTTTCTTAGCGACGAGGTAGGGGCGGACGGGGTCGGCGACGCGGCCGATGAGAGCGATGGCGGTGAAGCCGATGACCTGGGTGCCGAGCAGGGAGAAGAGTCCGACCTTCTTGTTATGGCGGAGGAGAAGAGCCCAGCGGATGGAGCGGAGGACATAGCCGAGAAAGATGCAGGCGAAGCCGATGGCGATCTTGGTCCAGTTGGCGCCCGCGAGCTGTGCGCGGAAGACGGCGAAGTCGAAGTGGATGCGGTCGTGGCCCCAGACGAGGACGGCGGCAAGCGCGATGAGGACGATGACACCCAGGATCCATTGCTTCTTCTTCAAGCGAGCTCCGTTTTTTTGATTTGCATCTCTATTTTATCGGGTCGGGCGACGGGGAACGAGTTGAGAGGGGAAACTTCATCTCTGAGGTTTTGAAGGATTGCCTGGAACGCGATCAGAGACTGAGCCAAAAGTAGAGATTCCGCTTTGTAGCGGAGGCTTTCTTCGCTAGGCCGACAAGCGCTTCAATGATGGGAACGACGTCACCCGGTGAACACGCCATTTCATCGGTCGCTGACCATTGAGCGGCGACTTGCAGAACCTTCTCCGGGGTTGTTTCGGCGAGTTCTTTGGCCAGAGGTGCAGGGAAACGCCAGATCCACGGGCCGGCAGGCTTCTCAAAGACTGTAAGGAGTTGGTGCGTCTCGATGTCCCATTCGACGCCCTGCATACCTGCCCACAGAGTGGAGATTTTCAGGTCGGTGAGGCTGGTGAATTGTTCTCTGTCACCGAATGGCTTCTGCGAATCTTTATAGCGGCGGGCTTCGTCGTCGTTTTCCGCGAGATAGAAGTCTGAAAGAAGACTCATGGTTCCTCGTCACCATTTTGCACTACGAAGTAATTGTCAGGGAATATGCGTTGGCGAGGAACTTGTTCATCGAGTTGCCCTTTGTGCGGATGCGGCGGCAAGGGGTGCCTGGGTCGCGCGGGCGAGGGCCTCTCTTGCCAAGACGCGGCGGTTGAACTCGTGGATGACGCGGGCGACGTAGGCGCGGGTTTCGGCGTAGGGGGGAATGCCGTGGTACTTGTCGACGGCGGCGGGGCCGGCGTTGTAGGCAGCGAGGGCAAGGGCAAGGCTGTCGTGGTAGCGGGTGAGGAGGGCGTCGAGATAAGCGGAGCCGCCGCGGACGTTCTGGCCGGGCTCGAAGCGGTCATGGACGCCGAGGTCGTTGGCGGTCGAGGGCATGAGCTGCATGAGGCCGGCTGCTCCGGCGCGGCTGAGGGCGCGGGTGTTGCCGTTGGACTCGGCCTTGACGAGGCTGGCGAGGAGGTCGACGTCGAGGTTGTGGTCAGCGCCAGCGCGGGAGAGCATCTCGGCGAGGTCGGCGGGGTTGAGGGCTGCGGGAGGATGGGGCG
Source organism: uncultured Occallatibacter sp. (assembly GCA_964460385.1). GTDB lineage: Bacteria > Acidobacteriota > Terriglobia > Terriglobales > Acidobacteriaceae > Telmatobacter. Next base: position 1,483 of record CAYWSR010000160.1, read on the forward strand.
GCGGCGCGGTTTTGAGTGTCTGGGCGGAGGGGTTGAGGCCGGAAGTGGATGGGTTCCCAGGTCTCAAAGGCGAGACCTGGGGCACCCGAGCAGTGGCGGCGGGGGCGGGCGGTGGAAGGTCGGGGACGGTTTCGAATGCGGCGATTTGCTGGGGCGGCAGGTCGATGTAGTTATCTTCGCCGGCGCTGAGAAAGACGCGGGTGTTGCCGTTGACGGTGGCGTGGTGGTCGCAGCGGAGGGCGAATCCGTTTTGGAGGGAGACGCGCTCGGCGGCATGGGCGGGCAGGGCGAAGGCCGCGAGGGCGGAGAGAACGGCGAGGCGGCGATGGGGAAGCGGGAGATGCACGATTCAAGGGTAGCAAGAAACAGGGGTTGGGGATTAGGAAGACAGTGAAACAGAGAACAGGGACCGAGGGACCCTCGGCTAAAGACTAGACGCGGGCAGCGGTGCGGGCGTTCGTTTGGATAGCGCGTTCGAGAATTACGGCGACGCCGTCCTGGTCGTTGGGAGGGGCTTGCTTCCAGCCGCGTGTTTTGGCCAGGGTGCGGAGTTCGACGGCGGCGTTGCCCATGACGACGGCCTGGGCGGCCCACTCCAGCATGTCGACGTCGTTCCAGTTGTCGCCGATGGCCATGGTTTCCTTGCGATCGATGCCGAGGCGGACAGCGAGGCGCGCAAGGGCAGTGCCCTTGGTGACGCCTTTGGGAAGCAGGTCGAGGATGGAGAGGTCGCGCGCGGGATAGACGGTGCAGGCGCATCCGCAGGCGTCGGCGAGAGGGCTGGACTTGAGGGCGGCTTCGGCTTCGCGCATCTTGGCGATGTGGCCGGTGACCATGCCCTGGATGGGGTCTTCGCCGTGGTCGAAGGCGCGCTCGAGGGGCTTGATGACCTCGATGGCGTTGCGATTGGCCTCGACCCAGAGCGCGATGCGGCCGTGAGTTTGCTCGAGGTCTTCGAGGACGAGCTCGCCGCGGCCAGGGCGGTCGAAGGTGAAGACGACGGCGCCGAAGGGGCGGAGGAGGCCGCAGAGTTGGCGGGCGACAGAGGCCTGCATGTATTCGCAGTCGAGGAGCTGGCCGGCGAGTGTGCGGACGACCGCGCCGTTGGAGGTGATGAGCGGCATGTCGGCGGGGAGGGAGAGGCCCTCGAGGATGGGGACGGTGTAGGCGTAGCGGCGGCCGGTGGCGACGGCGACGGTGATGCCGGCTTCGTGCGTGGCGCGGAGGGCGGCGAGGACGCGCGGGGAGAGCTTCTGCGCGAAGGTCGGCAGCAGCGTTCCATCCATATCGATCGCTACCAGCCGAACCGGGGGGTGCATGGATTTAGTTTAGCGGGGTGGTGAGGTGGAGTGTGAGTGTGAGTGTGAGCGCGAGTGTGACTGTGAGTGCGAGTGTGGGGCACGCGGGCATTGGGCTAGACTCGAAGCATGGAACGGATGTGCAGTAATTGCCATGCGGTGATGGGCGCGGAGGTGGAAGGGGACTGGTGCCCGGCGTGCGGCGGTGCGGTGATTGAGCGCAAGGGCGATGGGGCGATTGAGAGGGCGGCGGGTGCGAAGGCGGAGATCGATCATCGGGGAATTGTGCTGCCGCGGAGACATGCGCTGGGCGGGGTGATTACGCCGCAGTAGGTTTTTCCTTCCTTTTGTGGTCGCATCTCTTCTTCGCGAAGAGTGCTTCCTCTTCCTCGATGAAGGGCCAGGGTTTGCGTGGAACAAAGTGTGCAACGACTCGCTTGTAGTAGAGCAGCTCGACTGATCCTCCGTCTCTCAGCCATGCTTCCAGTTGATCGAGGCGGCGGGCGATGCGGAGTTGGCTGAAAGTGATGGAGCGCATGAATCAATGATCGGATTGGATTGATTTGTAGATCAGCGAAGAAGCGAGTTGATCGTTGCGCCCCTACGGGCCGAAAGGGTTTGATGGGCGGTCTTCCCAGCATTTCCCCTTCGCTCCGCTCAGGGTTCATGCTGGGCTATTGTCGCAGCGCCTCTCCAGGGCGTGAGTGCCCGGTGAAGGAGACTTTAGGGCAATCTTCGGGCTAGACGTGGTTCTGCAGGTACCCAATCAACGAGAACGCAAACAGGAGCATCCCTGCAGCCATGAGAAACCATCTCAAACGGCCACGCCCAAAGGATGCTAACGCGACTGTGGCCAAGCAAAGCAAGAGGCCTATATCGAATACGCGGTTATCCCAAGGATTGATGCTGAAGCTCCCGTCGGAGTTGGCTACGAGCGGAAACGGCACGGTCCAATCAATGTAAACCGCGACTGCACTTAGAAGAGCCGTCAGAAAGCCTGCGAGGAAGAGCAACTTTCGCATGTTGGTCAAATCCTTCGTATCATTCGTAGCGCAGGGCTTCGGCGGGGAGGATGCGGGCGGCGGCGGAGGAGGGGTAAAGCGTGGCGAGGAGCGAGATGCCGATGGAGACGGCGGCGACGATGAGGCCATCGAGGAGGCGCGGGGCGAAGGGGAGCGTGTCGATGGAGTAGACGTCGGCGGGGAGATGGATGAAGTGGTAGTGGGCTCCGGCCCAGGCGGCAAGGTAGCCGAGGGCGAGGCCGAGGACGGTGCCGAGGAGCGAGATGAGGAAGCCCTGAAGCAGGAAGATGCGGCGGATCTGGGCGGGTTCGACGCCGAAGCTCATCATGACGGCGATGTCGCGAGTCTTTTCCATGACCATCATGGTGAGGGCGATGAGGATGTTGAGGGCTGCGACGAGGACGATGAGGCCGATGACGATGAAGGTGACGACCTGCTCGAGCTTGAGGGCGCGGAATAGCTCGCGGTTCTGCTCCATCCAGTTGTTGGTCATGAAGCCGGGACCGGCGGCGCGCTCGATTTCTGTGCCGATCTCGGGGGCGCGGTTGAGGTCGTCGACCTTGAAGCTGATGACGCTGACGACGTCGGGCTCGCTGAAGAGGGATTGGGCGTCGGCGAGGCGGAGGAAGCCGGTCTGCGAGTCGTACTGATAAAAGCCGGAGTGGAAGGTTCCGGCGAGTCTAAACGGGACGTACTTGGGGACGATGCCGTAGGGCGTGAGCTCGCCCTGGGGGCTGATGATCATGACGCGATCGCCGATGGCGGCGCCGACGTCGTCGGCAAGGCCTGCGCCGAGGACGACGGGCGGGAGGGCGGCGTTTTCGGGAGGGGTGGGTTTGGCGGCGGGACTGAGTTGAGCGGCTGAACCGGGCGTGGCGAACTGGAGCAGGTCGCTGACGGTTTGCTCTTCCGCGGGAATGATGCCGTTGAGAAGTGCGCCGCCGGAGCGTGCGCCGCGGGCGACGAGGACCTGTTCGTACAGGCCGGGAGAGGCGGCTGTGACGTGGGGCAACTGACGGAGGCGGGCGACGAGTGGACGCCAGTCGCGGATGCCGTCGGCCTGGACGCGCATGAGCTGGACGTGAGCGCTGGAGCCGAGGAGTCGATCCTGGATGTCGCGGCTCATGCCGTTGGTGATGGCGAGGGCGACGATGAGGGCGGCGACTCCGGCGGCGATACCGGCGACAGAGATGGCTGTGACCACGCCGACCACCGCCTGACGGCGTTTGGCGCGGAGGTAGCGGGCGGCGAGGAAGAGCTCGAAGGACATAGAGGCAGGGGTTAGTGATTAGTGGTTAGTGATTAGAAAAACAGTGGACAGTGGACAGTAGCGCAGTGAAACAGTGAACGAGTGAAGCAGTGAAGGAGTGGTTAGTGAGAAGTGGGTAAGGTGAAGGTAATTTTGGAGACGCCGATGTTGTCGTGGCGATCCCAGGCGCGGACGGTGAGGAGGTGCTCGCCGGGCTTGAGCGGGGGATTGGTGAAGGGGATGATGATCTGGTAATGTTCGCGGCGAGAGTCGGAGAGAATGCCGACGGGCTCGATGTATTGCCAGGGGCCGGCGTCGATGGAGTACTCAGCGTGGGCGATGGGCGAGAAGGCGTCTTCGGCTTGGAAGGTTACGCGGATTGACGGAATGCACTGACCATCACAAGGGAACATGGCTTCGGGATTTGCTTCAAGGCCGCTGACGATGGGCGGCGTGGTGTCGATTTCGAAGCGGTCGCTCAGTTTCTCGGCGGTGAGCGCATCGGCGGGAGTGTGGGAGGGCGCATCGGAGGCGACGAGCTTGATGCGATAGCCGCCGTCGGGGATGAGGGTGGCGTCGAAGCTGTAAGCCTTCTCAGTGAGGTCGTCCTTGAGAAGACGCCAGCCCTTTTCGCCGTCACCCTGCAGGAAAAGGGAGAATTTGAGGTCGTCGCCGTTGTCGTCGTGGGCGGCCCAGCGAACAGTCACGGCGGTGCGATCTTTGAGTGCCTGGAGGGGTTGCGAGGATGTGCCGTCGAAGCCGGCGGCGACATTGGCGGAGGGGAAGTTGATTTGGACTGTGGGGGGCTGGGGGATGAGGTTCTGCGGATTGAGGCGCGCGCCGGGAGCGACAACGAGATCGTCGATGGCGGGAGCCGCGTTGATGGGGAGGTAGTTGACGCCGACGCTGCCGAGAGAGCCGCCGTCGCGGAGGACGGCCTTCCACTGGAAGAAGCGGCCAGCGGGCGAGGCGATCTGGTTGTCACTCAGCTTCATCCAGTCGGACCAGCCCCAGTCTTTTTGACTACGGGCGGGCTGCTCGACGTTGCCGGAGCGGGTCCAGAGCTCGTAGCTGGAGGAGCCGGGCTCGACTTCGACACGGCCGAAGCGCGAGAGGCCGCCGGCATCGAGGACGTCGCTGGCGTATTCGTGCTTGCCGGATTGAGGAGACAGGCGGTAGAGCTTGCCGGTGTTGCCGGTGCCAATGAGGAGGTCGGCGGAAGCGTCTGGCGGCACGGCGAGCGCGAGAGCCTGCTGGGCTTCGACGTGGGCTACGTCGGAGAAGCTGCCGTCGTCGGCGATCTGGAAGAGGTGACCGCGATTGCCGGTGAGGGCGAGCAGGCCCTGGTTGCGGGCGGCGAGGGCGTAGACGACTTCGTCCTTGGTGGACCAGATTTTGCGCGGGGCCTGGCCCTCGGCGAGGAGATAGATTTCGCTGCCCTCGGGGACGGAGGCGCTGGTGTTGGCGGTGGTGAGCGACGAGGGTTGAACGATGGTGATGGTGACGGAGCCCTGGCCCTGCACGGGGAGCGGCGGCAGCGGGTTGTGACTCTTGTCGCCGACACTGGCGGCGTAGATTTTGCCGGAAGGGGCGACGGCGAGGGATGTGATTTCGCGGCGTGGCGCCTCAAAGAGGACATAGCCTTTGCCTTCTGAGTCGATGCGGTAGATGAGGCCGGAGCCGTCCGTGCCGGCGATGAGATTGCCTTTCGAGTCCCAGGCAAGGCAGCGAGTATGCTGCTCGTCGGATTTGAAGAAGAGCTCGGGCTTCCACTCGGGTTCGACCGGATCGCCCTTCCAATTCGGATCAGGGAGTCTGACGCGATAGACGGCAGCTGGCCCGCCGGCAGCGATGTAGAGGCGGCCTTGTGCGTCGAAGGTCAGATCCCAGATGAAGTGGGAGCCATCGGGTTTGGAGTCGTCGGACTTTGAAGCGGCTGGCTTTGTGTCGGACTTGTTGTTGGACGATTTGGCGTCGGCGGGTTTGGCTTCGGGGAGCTTGGCGGAGTCGAAGACGAGTTGCGCGGAGGCATCGTCCTGCGCGGCGGTGGCGTCGGGCTTGAGGCGATAGACCTTGCCACTGGGGAGGGTGGCTGCATAGAGGAAGCCGTCGGGGCCGAGGCGGACGACCTGAACGGTGAGGTCTTTGGTTTCGAAGAGCTTGAAGATTTTGCCGTCTTTGCCGACGCGGAGGACGGTGGCGGGCGAGGCGGTGCCGAGAAAGGCTGTGCCGTGGGCGTCGACGGCAACGGACCAGACGAAGGTGGAGGGGGTGGTGACGACTTCAGCGGCGTCGGGGCCCTGGAGGATGCGCCCGCTGCTGGTGAGGGCGACGCCTTGCGGGGTTCCTTTTTCGAATTCTTCGAGGCGTGACTGGGTCCAGAGGTGTGTGCCCTGGGCGTGAGCGAGGGTCACGGCGAAGATGGGGATGAGCGTCGCGGCGAGGGCTGCGGAGCGCACGATGCGGCTGGGGCGATTGTGTGGGGCGAGGGAAACAAACATGCTGCCGTTGAGTCTACTAAAGATGGGTAAAGACAGGGTATCGGGTGTCGGGTGTCGGGTATCGGGTGTAGGGGACAGGGGACAGGGAACAGGGAAAAGCGAAAAACGAAAGCCAACCTGCCGCCCAGGTGCTGTCGCGAAGCCGGATTTTGCGGTGGCGCGTGAGCAGCTATGAGAGGCTTGGGAGATTGGACGAAGATTTGCAATGAAGGGTTGGTTTCTCTCGTTGTGCGCAATTGAGTTGGTGGTGGGTTCGATTCCCGCTCTTGCCACCTGCTCGCCCGTCCCCGGTGCGGACCAGATCTGGTCTCGTCCGACGCTTCGCTGGGTGTTTGTGGGGGAGTTGCACGGTTCGAATGAGGCCCCGGCCGCGTTTCTCGACCTTGTTTGCGATGCGCTTGCGCGAGGGAGGCGCGTGACCGTCGCGCTGGAAAGGCCCACGAGCGAACAGCCGGCCTTGGACGGAATTCCAGACGGCAAAGACGTCGATGCGGCGAAGGAGGCGTTGCTTGGCCAGCCTGGCTGGAGAGACGGCATGGACGGCAGAGCCAGCGAGGCGATGCTACGCCTGCTCCTGGCAATTCGCGAGCTTCGGCGCTCATACCCGAGCCTTACCGTTGCTGCATTTGACGCGCCTGCGGCCGGGAACGCGCCTGGCGCTCGGGACGAAGCGATGGGCCACGCGCTGCTGGGGTTGGGGAAGGCTGACTCGGCGAGCTTGATTCTCATTCTGACCGGAAATGTTCATGGCATGGAGGAACCTCTTTTTGGTTATGAGTTTGCAGCGATGTATCTGCCTCCGGAGCAAAGACTCAGCCTGGAAGTGACGGATGAAGGTGGGAGGTCGTGGACGAATTCCAATGGAGGTTGCGGCGCGGCGAATGGGGGAGTCGGCGATAAGGGAGCGAAGCGGCCGCGCGGCATCTATCTTGAACCAAGCCTTGCGCCATACGGGAAAGTGGATGGCGTTCTTGCGTTGGGCGTGCAGCTTACCGCTTCGGACCCTGCTGCGGGCATTCCGTCGCCGGTGCCAGCTTGCCGCGTAAAGTTCTTGCAGCAAATTCAGGGTCGCTGAAGGGGTTTTCGAATGAGGGTTATTGCGGGTGGAGTGGCGCTGGTTTGTTTGGCGGGGGTTGCGCGGGGGCAACTGCCAGCGCCGACGTTGAGCACGCAGGCCAATGTGGTGCTGGTTCCCGCGCTGGTGGAGAACGGCAAAGGGAAGCCGGTGTTCACGCTGAAGGCCAGCGACTTTACGGTGACAGACGACGGGATTCCCCAGACCTTGACGCTGGACGAGGAGACGGGGAGCGAGCCGCTGGCGCTGGTGATTGCGGTGGAGACAGGCGGCGCGGGCCGCGACAAGCTGCAGGACTATCGAAACCTGGGCACGCTGTTGAGCAATGTAATTGGCGGAGTGTCGCATGTGGTGGCGGTGGTGGGGTTTGACGGGGCGCCAACGCTGGTGCAGGGATTTACGCCGGATGTGGATGCGGCAGCCGAGGCGCTGAATCGCCTGGAGCCGGGCGACAAGGAAGCGGCAGTTCTGGATGGGCTGAAGTTTTCAATCGATTTGTTGCGCAAGGCGCCGAAGGGGTATCGGCGGGTCGTTCTGCTGATCTCAGAGACGGTGGACCGCGTCAGCCAGGCAAAATTGGACGAGGTGCTGCGCACGCTGAGCGATACGAACACGTCGATCTACTCGCTGGCGTTTTCAAGCGGGAAGGCCGCAATGGCAAACTACGCGTATCGCGAGCTTCCATTGGAAAAGACTCCCAACGGGCCGGCGCTGGGGGACAATCAGCATGCCGGGCCTCCGCACGGATGCATGGGCAAAGATCCGGACCCGGAGGCGACGCAGAACAAGGCAGACCAACTCTACGACTGCATTGGGCTGCTGTTTCCACCGCTGGCGCTGGCCAAGGCGGCGGCGATACGGATGGCGTACGGTCTGCGGAAGAATGTGCCGGAGACGGTGTCGGATTTGACGGGCGGGGAGTACTTCAGATTTGAGAAGGGCAAGGATATGACACGCGATTTGCTCACGATTGCAGACCATCTGCCGAATCGGTACGTGCTGAGCTTTCAACCGACAGCGCCGCATGTGGGGTTTCATGCGATTGAGCTGAAGCTGAAGGGCTATTCCGGGCTGCAATTGACGGCGCGGAGCGGGTATTGGGTGGACGGGGAAGAGCAGGGAACAAGGAATAAGGAATAGGGAACAGGGACTGAGGGACTGGGGACTACGGAACTGAGGGCGGCTAGCTGCGGCCGCGGAATTGGATGATGTGGCGGCAGGAGCGGGGCGCTAAGAGAGCCGTGCCAGGACGAGGGGCTGGTAGGAGCCGGTCTGGGCGGGAGTGAACCATCGGATTTCGGTGAATCCGGCGTCGCGTAGCGCGGCCGAGAGCTCCTCGCGCAGGAGGCAGCGGTATTCCGAGACGAAGTGAATCGCTTTCCAGCCTTGAGCCGATTCGATGGTGATGTAGAGATGGAGCCGGTATCCGGGGTCGGGGCTTGTGGTGTCGGCCCAATCCCATATTTGATGGACGATGCGGCGGCTTCCGGGCTCACCCAAAAATGCCGGGGGCAACGAAGCGGGCCGCTCGACGATGAGTGCGTCGTAGTCGCGGATGCCGCCGATGAAGAGTCCGTTGGGACGGAGTTTGGACGCGATTGCTGCGGCAGCCTGCTTGAGCTGGGATGGATCGAGATGCGGCAGGGCGTTGTCGAGAGTGACTACGGCATCGAATCTGTTCTGGTGGATTTCATTGAGGTTCGTCATGTCAGAGACATGAAACTCGATTTGGAGGTTTCGTTGGCGGGCTTCCTTCTTTGCCCGACGGACGGCTGCGGGGCTCAGGTCGGAGGCGACGACATGATGGTCGAGTTGAGCGAGACCGAGCGCCTGGGTGCCGATTCCGCAGGCGCAGTCGAGGACGTTTAGCGGGCCGGCACCTAACTGCCGCGCAAGAAGGCCGCCAAGGATCGTGGCCTGACGCGCGATCGAGAGGTCCCAATCTTCGAAGATCAGGTGGTAGAAATCGGCGAGGTCATCGTAAAAGCCGGAGGTGTCATGGGTCATTTGGTTTGGATTATAGGATTGCCAACCTCTTGGCGAATCGAAGAGAACCCGAAAGGCAACCGCAGGTCCTTCGACTCACCACCCCCGAGCTCCACCCCAAAGAGCAAAGA
>CAYWSR010000161.1:0-3478 GCA_964460385.1 uncultured Occallatibacter sp.
ATGAGCCCGTAGTAGGTCCAGCCATTGGCGACGTTGGGCGACAGGTTACCCTCAGGGTTCAGGCCTGAGACCAGAACGCCGAGCGGGTCAAAGTACTGCTTCAGGTTCGGGACCGGGCCGGTGCCGTAGCCGCCCCATGGCGAAACCCCGGCGTTGCAACCCTGCCAGCCGTCGTCAGTGGTGCAAGGCTTGGTGTAGGCGTTGGGCCAGGCCTGTCCGGTAACAATGGGGTTGATCCCAATGTTGTTAAAGTCGCCTTGAACCTGGCCAGGGTTGGTGCCCATCTCCAGGTCGCCCGTCTGGGTGGGAACGTTCATATCCACAGGCGCGACGTAGGGGTGCTGGATCATCTTCTCGTAGCCGACCCAGAAGAACAGCTTGTCCTTGTTCTTGTTGAAGAACGGGAAGAAGATCGGTCCGCCGACGTTGCCGCCGACATAGTAGAAGTTCTCGGGCTGAAGGACATTCGGTTTCCCCTGGCCGAGCTGCTGCGCCTTGGCGTTCCAATCGTTGGCATAGCCAATGGCGTCGTTGCGGGCATAGAGATAACCTTCGCCGTGGAACTTCTGACCGCCGCTCTTTGAGAACGCCTGGAGGACCGCAGGGCCCTTTGCGTACTCAGCGCCGTAGGAGGCCGACATGAACTTAACGCTGTCGGTCATGTCCTGGTTGATGTTGGCAATCTGCGTTCCGGCGTTGCCCGGATCGACGAGCAAGGCGCCATCGAGCATGAGAGCGGTGGAGCCGTAGGGCTGGGTGCCGTTAGCGGAGAAGTTGCCGGCAGGACCGTTGTTGGTGCCGGTGACCTGGCTGTTGAAGCCGGAGCCCGAGCCGCCGCCGTTGTTGAAGGTAACGCCGGGCATCATCTTGATGAGCTCGGCAGCGTCACGGCCGGTGAGGACCGCGCTGTCGACCAGTTCGTTGTTCAGCGTCGCGCTGATTTCAGCGGTATCGACGGGAACTTCAGCCTCAGCACCGGAGACGACAGTGACCGCCGCGTTCTCAGAGCCAACCTTGAGGTGAATGTTGGCTACCGTGCGGTTATCGCCCTGGTTGAGGAGGACTGAGTTTTCCTGCCAGGGAGAGAATCCCTTGGCGGTGATGGTGACCTGGTAGGTTCCGGGAATCAGTGCGGTGACCTCCCAGAAACCCTGGGTGTCGGTCTTGGTATCGCGCTTATCACCGGTGGCCTCATTTTTCACCACGATCGCGGCGCCCGCAATGCGGGCATCCGTTTGATCGGTGGCGATGCCATTCAGCGTCGCGGTGATGTTTTGTGCTTGAGCGACGGCACAGGACAGAAGCAGGACTGGTATGAGCAGCCATGGTATCCGGCCTGGCCATTTGCTGTTTGAAAGCATTTAGTGCCTCCTGAATTTTGGTTCTGTTCTGACTCCCGACACCGGCACGCACTCCGCAACTTCCGAGAACCTGCGCCGGGAATCTGATTTTGTAATCTGGGTACCGATATCACAATGGATGTAGAACTTGCAAACGATTTTTTTCTCCAACTTTTGGTGGAGTAACCCTATTTAGTAAAACGTTGATTAAGAACGAGTTACGAGATGTGTATCTTTTTGGTACTGTCCCGGCAGAGGGTTCCGCCTGGGGAAAACTCGATGAAAGTTAATCGATTGAGCTGATGTTTTGGCGGGGTTGGGGGGTGGCTTGCAGGAACCAGGGCCAATCAGCTTGCAGAGCGGGGTTTCGCCGGAGCGAAGGGACGGCCGGGAACGATGCCGTGACCTTCGAGGATGGTGATGAGCCGACCAGCAGTCTGGGCGGGAAACTTTTCGACGGCGCCGGAGGGCCAGAAGACCTCGATGTCGGCTGAGTTTGCAGAACCAAGGCCGAAGTGGAGGCGGGGATCGTTGAAGGACATGTAGCTGGCCTGGCTGAGCACAGCCTGGGCCTGCACTTTGCCGCCGTAACGCAGGAGAACGCGCGCACCGATAGCGCTGCGATTGCTGCGCGTGCCTTCGAGACGGACTTTAATCCAGCGATTCTCCTTGGGAGCGTCGTTGCGCAGCAGCGAAGGCGTCTCGTGCTGATTCATGATGACGATGTCGAGGTCGCCATCATTGTCAAAATCGCCGAAGGCACATCCGCGCGAGACGTGGCGAGAGTTGATGGCAGAGCCGGCTCCGTCTTCGAAGCGGACAAATGTGCCGTTGCCGCGATTGCGATATAGGACGCGCGGGCCTTTGTAGGGGAGCTTGGGGTTTACGCGCTCGACCTCGGCGTAGACGTTGCCGGTAACCCAGAAGATGTCGGGGAACCCGTCGTTGTCGAGGTCGACGATGCCGGTTCCCCAACTGACGTAGTTGCGTTCAGTGGCGATGCCGGCGCCCCGGGCCTGATCTTCAAAGTCGCCGTTGCCGAGATTGCGGTAGAGGCCAGAGGCCTGGAGCTGGAAGTGGGTCTTGAGGATGTCGAGGCGCCCATCGAGGTCGTAGTCGCCAACGCCGACGCCCATGCCGGCCATCTGCTGGCCGTCGGGGCTGATGGCGACGCCGCTCATCAGGCCTTCTTCACGAAAGGTGCCGTCGTGGTTGTTGAGCAGCAGGAGGCTGGGCGTTGTGTCGCAAGCGACGAAGATGTCCTGCCAGCCGTCTTCGTCGACATCGAAGGCGACAGCGGTGAGTCCGTAGGAGCCGGTGACCGCGGCAATACCGGACTCCCTGGAGACATCGGTGAAGGTGCCGTTGCCGTTGTTGCGGTAAAGGTACTGGAGGGGAGCCTTGAGGCCCTTGGGCCCGCAGGCGACCGGGGCGCCCTCGTAGTTGCAGCCGGGAATGCTGAGCGATGGCTTGGCGGCATGGGCGAGATCGACTTCGACGTAATTGGAGACAAAAAGGTCGAGCAAGCCGTCGCGGTTGTAGTCGATGAAGGTGCAGCCTGCGCCGAAGCGAGTGCCTTCGTGAAGAAGCCCTGCCTTGTCGGTTACATCGGAGAATGTGCCATCGCCGTTGTTGCGGTAGAGCTTGTTCTGGCCGTAGTAGGTGATGAAGAGGTCTTCAAAGCCGTCGTTGTTGTAGTCGCCTACGCAAAGGCCGACGGCCCAGCCAGCATCCCAGAGGCCGGCCTTGCGGGTGACGTCGGTGAATGTGCCGTCGCGGTTGTTCTTGTAGAGGCGATTGGACGCATCGGCGGGAATGTCCTCGAGACGGCGGCCGCCGAGGATGAAGATGTCCATCCATCCGTCGTTGTCGTAATCGAAGAAGGCGCAGCCGCCGCCCATCTCTTCAACGATGTAAGTGACCGCTTCAGGAATGCCGTAGTACATGGTAGCGGTGAGGCCGGCGGCTGGAGCGACGTCAGTGAATGTCGAGAAAGGTTTGGGCGCGACGACTGGCTGCGTTGGGGCAGCGGCCGGGGTCGGAGTTTGGGTTGCAATTCGGTCTGCCGCGGAAAGAATGCGCGGGAAGAGCGCAGAGGCACAGACGGCCGGCGCAGTCTTGAGCAGATTTCGGCGGGT